>JAUHYK010000127.1 GCA_030426465.1 Alphaproteobacteria bacterium | reverse complement strand
GGTATATGGACAAGAAGATCGAAATCGATCCGCTCATCACCCACACCATGCCATTGGAAGACATCAACAAAGCGTTCGATCTGATGCATGAAGGCAAATCGATCCGCAGTGTGGTGATTTTCTAGTTTTTCTCGGAATTGTCTTTCCGCCGTCCGGCTGCTGACGGCGGAGAGATGATGATCAGCAGCTGCTGCTTGCAGGCAAAGGGCCTGAAGCAAACCGGAGCAAGAAAATGGCGATGTTTACGCATATGGTGCTCGGCACCAACGATCTGGAAAAAGCGACAGCCTTTTACGACGCAACGCTTGGCGCGCTTGGTTACAAGAATATGGGGCCTATGGGCGATCACGGCATGATGTATGGCCAGGATGCGCCGGAGTTCATCGTCACCAAACCCGCGAACGGCAAGCCGGCGACTTATGCAAATGGCGGCACGCTTGGGTTTGTGGCGCCGAGCCGCAAGGCGGTGCATGCTTTTCACGAAGAAGGCCTGAAAGCAGGCGGCACATGCGAAGGCGAACCGGGCCCACGGGCTTTTGCGCCGACGGCCTATGCATCCTATCTGCGCGATCCTGACGGCAACAAGATCTGCACCTATTGTTTCGCGGCTGAATAACGCCGTCAGAAATTCAATCCGCGCGGTTGGTTAAGGCCGCGCGGCTTTCTTTTGAAAGGGACTACGATGGAACAGATATCTTCGGTGAAATCGTTCGGCGGGACGCAAGGCGTATACAGTCATGCGTCGAAAACCCTTTCCTGCGACATGAAATTCGCCGTTTACACGCCAGCCGGAAACGGATCGTTTCCGGTATTATTCTGGCTTTCGGGGCTCACCTGCACAGAAGAGAACTTCATCACCAAAGCGGGCGCGCAGCGCGTTGCATCTGAGCTGGGGCTGATGATCGTTGCGCCTGACACCTCCCCGCGCGGGGAAGGCGTGCCCGACGATCCTGAAGGGGCGTATGATTTCGGTCTTGGCGCCGGGTTCTATCTCAATGCGACACAGGAGCCATGGTCAAAGCATTACCAGATGTATGATTACATCACCAAAGAACTGCCCGAGCTGTTGATCGATATGGAGCTTCCGGTCGACGGGACCCGCGCCGGCATATTCGGTCACTCCATGGGCGGGCATGGCGCCATGACGATCCATCTAAAGAACCCTGACAAGTTCAAGACATGCTCCGCCTTCTCGCCAATCGTGGCGCCGAGCCAGGTCCCGTGGGGGAAAAAAGCTTTCTCGAATTATCTTGGTTCTGATGAAGGCGCCTGGGCGGCGTATGACGCTACGGCGCTGGTCGCCAAGCAGCCCAGCAAGGCTGAAATCCTGATCGATCAGGGTGCGGCGGATAACTTCCTCTTGGAGCAATTAAAGCCGCAACTGTTCGTGAACGCCGCGTCTGATGCGGGTCAGCGCTATGTCCTGCGCATGCAGGAAGGCTATGATCACTCCTATTATTTCATCGCCAGTTTCATTGAAGACCACCTTCGCTGGCATGCCGAACGGCTCTAGCGCCACATATAAACATATAAAGAAATGTGAGTGGTAGTTTGGGCGCCCCTTGTGTTCGACTGCGATCTGCGTTGAAACCACGGAGTGGGATGGATGTGGGATTCGAAAAAACCCTCTGCTCATTCCGCACAGGCGGATTCTGCGCATATTGCCTTAAGCCGTTGATTTGAAAGTAATTTGAAAGGACATCCTGTTATGAAAACACCGCCATTTCGCGCCGATCATGTGGGCAGCTTCCTACGTCCGAAAGAGCTGATGGATGCGCGTACCAAGTTTCGGGATGGCGGGATCTCAGCGGCAGAGCTGCGGGCTGTTGAAGATGAAGCGATCAAAGGGATTGCGAAGTTTCAGGAAGATCTTGGACTTAAGGGCATCACTGACGGCGAATTCCGCCGCCGCTATTTTCATGTGGACTTTCTGGTTCAGCTTGACGGCGTCGTCGAGGAAGGCGGTATGTCGAAGAAATTCAAGAGCGCGACGGGTGAACTCGATTTCGCGCCGCCGGTCATGAAGATCAATGACAAAATCCGCCACGCCAAACCTATCGAGGTTGAGAATTTCAAATTCCTGAATTCCGTGACCGGCCAGACGCCGAAGGTCACGATTCCATCGCCGACCATGCTGCATTTCCGTGGCGGCCGGAACGCCGTCGACCAGAAAGCCTATCCGGATATGGATGAATTCTATGCGGATGTAGCGACCGCCTACAGGCAAGAAATCGAGGCGCTAGGCGCCGCCGGCTGCACCTATCTGCAGCTTGATGACACCAATCTTGCGTATCTGTGCGACCCGCAACAGCGGGCCGCCGCGAAAGACCGTGGCGAAGATCCCGATGAGTTGCCACGCATGTATGCGCGCTGGATCAATGAAAGCATCAAGACGCGCCCGGACAATATGCGTGTGGCGATCCATTTGTGCCGCGGCAATTTCAAAAGTTCCTGGGCGGCGGAAGGCGGCTATGAACCGGTTGCCGAAGTGCTGTTCAACGAACTCGATGTGGATGGTTATTTTCTTGAATATGATGATGACCGGTCCGGTGATTTCCGCCCGTTGCGCTTCGTGCCAAAAGACAAGACGGTGGTTCTGGGCTTGGTCTCCTCCAAGCTTGGGGAGCTTGAATCGAAAGATGACATTAAGCGCCGGATCAATGAGGCGTCGGAATTCATGCCGCTGGATCAGATGGCCTTGTCACCACAATGCGGCTTCTCTTCAACGGAGCACGGCAATGACATTATGGTTGAACATCAAGCGGCGAAAATGCGCTTCATTATCGATGTTGTGCGCGATGTCTGGGGTGACTTCTAGGCGGCCTGTGAGGGCGGTTCAATGAACAGCCGCCCTCGTTCGGTCACCAGAACAGAGATGACGCCAATATAACCGAAGACGGCGAATGATATGATTATCGGCAGGGCTGTTCCATCATAGAGCCGTCCTGCAAAGCCTCCAAGCAATGCTGATCCCGTCGTCGTCGCAAAGCCGTATACGGCAGACGCCGTGCCCGCCATCTTGCCCATAGGCTCCATCACGATGGCGCTGAAATTGGACGTGATAAGGCCCATCATGAAATAAGCCGCGATCAGAAACGTCAAATATCCGGCCAGAGAACCGCCATCCGTTAGCGACAAATAGATTGCATTTCCCGTGTTGATCAACGCGAAAGCAATGATGGCCCAATGGGAAAGGCGGCGGGTGCCGAACCGGCGCACAAGATTTGCATTTACGATGGCGGCAATGCCGACGGAGAAAGCGACACTACCCAGCGCCAACGGAAATTTTGCGCCAAGCCCATATGTGTCCACGTAAATCTGTTGTGATGAAGTGAGGTAAGCCATCAGTGACGCCATGATGCACATCGTGCCAATCGTGTATCCAATGGCGGCGCGATGGGAGGTGTAATGGCTTACCATGTTTCCGATCGCGCTAAAGCTCAGCGGTCGGCGATCCTCGGCGTTCAATGTTTCAGGCAGCCGCCATGCAACCCACGCCAACAAAATGCCGCCGAATGCGAGCAAGACGATAAAAACCGAACGCCAAGGCGCGGTAAATAAAATAAGTTGACCTATGCTAGGTGCAATAATTGGCGACACGATCGAAACGGTCATGGCCATGGACATTATGCTCGCCATTTCGCGCCCCTTAAAGAGATCGCGCACCAGCGCTATGGCGACGACGCGCCCGGCGGCTGCGGCGACGCCCTGAAGCGCACGGCCCGCGATAAACAGGGAATAAGCGGTCGCAACAACGCAAAGAAGCGTTGCAGCAAGAAACCCAATTAACGACCAGATAAAGACGGCGCGTCGTCCAAACCGATCGGAAAGCGGACCGTAGAAAAGTTGGGAAGCGCCGGAGGCGAACATGAAAACGACCACGACAAGCTGGCGATCATTTTCGTTGGTCAGGTTGAAATCAGCGCCAATGTCGCCCAGCGCTGCAAGCATCATGTCAATAGAAAGAGCAGTCATCGCCATAACAGAGGCGACAAGACCGATGAGTTCAATTTTAGAAAGCGGCGCACGCTCGCGAGCTGTGGGGGAAGGGGCGCCGTCCATATTTTATCCTTAAAGTCAGGGCCTGTTCAGGTCCGTTCCTACGATTTGAGTATAGGTTATGCGGCGCTATCCGGATTGTGGCCCAGCATCGATTTCAATTCGAGGAATTCGTTGAAAGCGTGTTCGCCAAACTCGCGGCCATTGCCAGAGCGCTTGTAACCGCCGAATGGAACCGAGAAATCCATTTGCGAGTTGTTGATGTTGATGTAGCCGGCGCGAATCTTCGATGCGACCTTGCGGGCGCGTTTGATGTCGCCGCTGTGAACATAGGCGGCGAGACCGTACTCAGTATCATTAGCGATCTTGATTGCTTCGTCTTCGGTGTCGTAGCCAATAATCACCAGAACAGGCCCGAAGATTTCTTCGCGCGCTATGGTCATATCATTCGTAACGTCTGCGAAAATTGTCGGCTTCACGTAGTAACCTGTTTCCAGACCTTCCGGCTTGCCCGGCCCCCCGGTGATGACGGTCGCGCCCTCGGCGACGCCTTTCTCGATAAGGCCTTGAATCTTGTTCCACTGGGATTCAGAAACAACCGGGCCCATCTTAGCTGTCGCAGGATTGCCTGGAGTCCAGTCTTCAACCGCATTTTTGGCGATCTCAATAATTTCTTTCATTTTTGACTTCGGTGCGATCATGCGTGTGGGCGCCAGGCAGGACTGACCTGAATTCATCATCAGTGTAGCAAGCGAGCCCGCTACAGACGGTCCAAGGTCGGCGTCTTCAAGTATGATGTTCGGCGACTTGCCGCCAAGTTCCTGATGAACGCGTTTAACGCTCGGCGCTGCGGCTTTGGCCACTTCGATGCCTGCGCGGGTCGAGCCTGTGAAAGAGACTATGTCGATATCGGTATGCGAAGAGATCGCTGCGCCGACAATCGGGCCGTCGCCATTCACTAGATTATACACACCCGCGGGAAGACCAGCTTCGTTGAGAATTTCAGCAAAGATATAGGCGGAGAAAGGTGCAATTTCTGATGGTTTATGAACGATGGTGCAGCCGGTTAGAATCGCCGGGGCGAACTTCGCCGCGAGCTGATTCATGGGCCAGTTCCATGGCGTGATAAAACCGCAAACGCCGATAGGCTCCTTCACCACGCGGCTGGCGCCTTTATCTTCTACGAATTTGAAATCTTTCATGGCGTCGACAGCCGTCATCAAGTGACCGACGGCAGACATCGTCTGCGGGCCGCCCGCAAGCCAGGCGGGGGCGCCCATTTCTTCGGTGATCGCCTCTCCAATGTCACCGGCCCGTTTCTTGTAAACCTCCACAATTTTCACGATCATCGCGATACGCTCATCGACACTGGTCTGGCTCCAGCTATCAAAAGCTTTGCGTGCTGCTTTCACTGCATTGTCGACATCGCCTGCCGAGCCAAGACTGATTTTGCCTGCGACTTTTTCAGTGGCGGGATTGAATACGTCGAGCGTTCTGGCGCTAATAGGCTCAATCCATTCACCGCCAATGTAGAACTTTGTGTAATTGCGCATTCTTTGTGGTCTCCTGGCAAAACATCAGCGCTTATTGCCAGGCGCGGTCTGGTGGCGGCGCCCTGCAAGATTACTCCCGATGAACAAAGGGTTTGCGCGCGTTAACCGCGCCACTGGCAGGGAAGGGGCTCACGGCTGGAGCCGAACTGCCTTAGCTGGTCAGGAGCCGCTTAAATTCTTTCGTAATTTCAAGCGGCTTGGTCGAATTCTTCAGTGTCGATTTCGGCTTGGGTGCCTGCCGGATAGCGTGGGCCTGAAACCGTGTTCTGGTTGATCAGCGTTTCGGCTTTAGAGATGATTTCAGGGCTCAGCGTAATGTCGCCCGCTGCCATGTTTTCTTCCAGATGGGCGATAGAGGTCGTGCCTGGTATGGCGTGAATATGGGGCGCCTTGTGAAGCGTCCAGGCGATGGCCAGCTGCGCAGGCGTGCAACCTGCTTCTTTAGCGATCTCGCGGAATGCAGGCAGGAGTTTCGCGTTGGCTTCAAAATGCGGCGCCTGAAAACGCGGCATACCCCGGCGAATATCTTTCTCGGCGAAATTGTCGGGATCGATATCCACATCCGTTAAAAATCCGCGCGCAACCGGCGAGAAGGCGACGAAAGCAGCGCCTAATTCAGCACAGGCGTCGATGACAGCGATCTCCGCATTGCGCGACCACAAGGAATACTCGGACTGCACCGCTGCAATTGGGTGGACTTTGTGGGCCTTGCGCAGGGTTTGCGCAGAGACTTCCGAGAGGCCGATGGCCCCGACCTTTCCGCTTTCGACCAGCCGCGCCATTTCGCCAACGCTGTCTTCGATCGGAACATTGTTCAGCTTGTCGTAACGGTGAAGATACCACAGATCGATGCGGTCAGTCTGAAGACGCTTTAGCGAGTCATCGAGAGTCTTGCGCAAAGCCTCCGGACGGCCGTCGATAACGCGCTTTCCGTCTATGCCCTGCATGCCGCATTTGCTGACGAGCAGGATGTCGTCGCGTACAGATTTTAGCGCCGGGCCGACCAGCTCTTCATTTCGGCCAAAGCCATAAAGCGCAGCCGAATCGAAATGATCGACGCCAAGCTCAACCGCCTTATGCAACAGCTTCACCCCATCCTCGGGCGAGGGAGGATGGCCATAGGCATGGCTTAGATTCATGCACCCAAGACCAATGGGGTTGACGTCGCGCCCAGCTAGTTTGTGGTTCTTTAAGGTCACTGCAATTTTAGTCCTGTGCTTTCAGGCTTTCTTCCAGGTCGTAAAGCGTCTTGTAGCAAGGCAACACTTTGCCGACGCTTGAATTCGGCTCACGGCCTTCCTTAATGGCGGCGAAGAATTCGCGATCCTGTAATTCGATGCCGTTCATGGAGACATCGACCTTGGAAACATCAATCGGCTCTTCCTTGCCGTTCACCAG
>JAUHYK010000036.1 GCA_030426465.1 Alphaproteobacteria bacterium | reverse complement strand
GAATATCCGTCAGGTCCGCAGTGCCGCTTTTTTCCAGAGCATCGCCGCCTATCACGTCAATCGGAATCATTGAGTTTCCGACCGTGCGGTCGGCTCGCCTCGTGCCGGTGACAACGATCGTGTCCCCGTCGCCCCCTGCCGCATCGCCGTTTTCCTGCGCGTAACCGACGCTGAAGGTCGCCTGCAAACCAAGCAACATCGTCGTGCAAAGCGCCGTATTCCCGAATATTCCGCGCAACCTTTCATTTCCTAATTTCATTTCTTAGCCCCTCCTCAATCACATCCCAGGCGCCACGCATGACGCCTTCGGCCCTCCCGGACATAAATCAGATCGCCACGAATAATCCCGTGGGATGACGCCACAACAGTGCCATCGGGTCCATAATGACCCCACGCGACCCTATACGGTCAAATCGAATTATTTCCGATACTTATTCTTTTATGTTATGACTTCAGCGGGTCAGCGATAAACAGTTAGCAGCAAACGGGATACTTTCCTCCACCACTTTTGCATGCATTATTTTCATCGATGGTGCCACAAAGTAACGTTGCCCTTATGACAATCTACAAGCTTACAAAAGACAACATCGGCACCAGGATTTTAACTAATGGCGCTGCAGCGAGAAGAATATGACGCGATGTTCCGCTTGCAATAGAAACGCTAGTCAAAAAACTTGCACAATGGATTATCGATAAGAATAAGGTCAAGATTATTGTCTGTCATGAGTATCGTATGAATTTGCCTTGTATGAATCATGTGAGGAAATCGGGGATTTAGATTTGACAAACTCGACGAATGTCGGCGCTAAGTCGCACAAATCAGCAAAAGCCCGTCATAAATTGAATTCCAACCTTATTGGAATTGAATGCCTCCGTTGCAAAACGAAGCATGAACTAGCCGACTACTTCACCGGTTGCCCGTTGTGCCTAGCAGAAGGTTACCCGGCAAGCGTTCGCCAATTATATAGCGCCGACGCATGGCAAGTGAATTCTGGGCATAAAGGCATGACGCGATACGCTTCGTGTTTGCCTTATACCAATTTTACGACACTCGGCGAAGGCGGCACGCCTTTAATCGCCGCGCCAGCGCTCGCCGACGGCATAGGAACCGGCGCTATTTTCGTAAAATGTGAAGGACAAAACCCCACAGGTTCGCACAAAGACCGGATGAGCGCACTCGCCGTCACCCGCGCATCGGATATCGGAGCCGAGACGGTGATCGGAGCGTCTTCCGGGAACGCAGGCGCGTCGATTGCGGCCTATGCTGCGCGGGCCGGTCTTCAATGCGTGATTGTTACGACGCATGATATGAATCCGATCTGGCGGCGTGCCATTGCGGCGACCGGCGCCCGATTAGTCGAGGCAAAGAACTCTCTTGACCGGTGGGAATATGTCGAAAAACGCGCAACTGAAGACGGCTGGTTTCCGGTCACCAATTACATTAACTCGCCTGTCGGCAGCAATCATTTCGGCGTGGACGGACTAAGGACAATTGCATTCGAACTTTTCGAGGAAACGGGCGCACAGGGCGTCGACGCCATTATCGTTCCTACATCTCGTGCGGACCTCATTTGGGGCGTCTTCGAAGGATTTCGATTTTTAAAGGAAAACGGCCTTATTCAGCGAGTGCCTCGGCTTTACGCCGTCGAACCATTTTCAAGAATAGATTCGGTCCTCCGGGGAAGCGACTATCGAGGGAATTTTGAAGGACACACGCGCCAAATCTCCATTGCCGGGTCAACGGTAACGTATCAGGCGATTGACGCCTTAAAGCAGTCGCAAGGCGGCGTTGTCGTCGTGAACGATGACGCGGCAGTGAGCGACCAGCGGATATTGGCGCAGAACGGATTTTATATGGAACTTTCTTCAGCCGCCAGCCTCAGCGGACTGAGACGATTACTCGACAGGGGTGATATCCATGCCGACGAACGCGTTATTTTGATCGCAACGTCTAGCGGGTATAAGGAATTCGATTTTTAAGAATCTCTCATTTCGAAGTATTTCTGATTAGAGCTTTTGTCGCTTTAGCCACCCGAAGTAGCTGAAATGGTTTTCGATCATGAAACTGAATTTGCTACCGTTGCTTTAGTTGCGCCGTCCTTGTGATAAAGCGCTGGCGTCTGATGAAATAAAATGCGCTTCCGATCAGCGACAAAAAGATCGCTGCGGCCCACGCCTTTAATGAAGCATGTCCTACCAACCAGATCGAAAGCAGGAAGGCGAAAACGGGCACGATCAAACCGCCAGGAATCGCGAATTGTCGCGGGTCTTTGTCCATTGTTTTTTCTATCCGCGGCAAGGACGCGATGGTCAACGCATAGGTAATGAAACGTACCAGCGTGCTAACCGTCGCCAGCCAGACAAATCCGCCGCTAACGCCGAGCAAAATCCCGAGGCCGCCGCAAAACAGGATGGAATTGCCCGGTGTCCCGAACTTCGGATGAACCGCTGCGAACCATTTAGGTATCGTTTCCTGCTTGCTCAGGGCGAAGGTCAATCGCGGTCCCACGAGCATCGACGTGGCGCTGGAGCCCGCGATCGAAAAAACGGCCCCCAACGCCAAAATGGACGCCCCGATGGGACCGATGAGTCGTTCAGCAACCTGAGCGAGCGGCGTTTTCGTTTCCGCAATAGCCGGATCGACTGAAATCGAGACGACCTGGATTGCGATATAGAAGACCGAGACCAGCGCAACGGTCGTTACTAATGCAATGGGAATGTCGGCCTTCGGATTCTTTGACTCGCCGGCGTTAATGACCGCCACTTCAAAACCGATAAACGCGTACATGAGGATGAGGATCGCTTCTCCAAGCGCTCTCATTTCGGGAACGCTCGCGCCTATGATGGCGTCCAGTTCCGTTGACGGCAGGCCGAACAGCACGAGAAGAAACAGCGGCGCAAGCTTCAAGATCGTCAGGACATAAAGCAGCGTCAGACTGTTGCGCACGCCGATATAGTTGATCCAGGTGTAGAAAGAAATCAGCATTGCAACTGCCATTGGCCGGATCAGGGGCGTATCAAGCGCCGGCAGGAACCAGCTTGCATAGCTCACGAGCAGGTTCGAGCTCGCCGCAAGCCCCGCGACGCGGCTGATATAAAGCAGCCACCCTGTCTGGAATCCGACAAACCGGCCGAAGGAATGGGTCGTGTAGACAATCGGCCCCCCGGTTTCCTTAAAAAAACTCGCCGCTCTTGCAAACGACAAAGCGATTGTTGTGATCAGCAACGCGGCGATCAGAAAAACCCACGGACTGAAATACCCGGCTTGTTGCATCGCGACGGCAGGCAAGGCGAAAATCCCTGAGCCGATGATCCCGTTCAAGGCGATGACGCCCGTTCCAATGCGTCCGGTTGTTCGCGCAAGCTCAGTATTATCCGCCAAGTTGATGCTCCATTGTCTGTTCGTTTTATTTCTCTTCAGGTCACCACAAAGCGGATTATTACGATGTGACGGCACGCATGCGGGCAAACGCCGCCTCAAGATCAGCGATCAGGTCCGCCGGGTCCTCAAGGCCTGCATGCACGCGGATAAGTTCACAGTCTTCGTCAATTACGCTCGCTACCCGGACAGGTTTCGGCCAGGCCGGCACCAGCAGGCTCTCATACCCGCCCCAGCTGGAGCCCAGGCCGAAGAGCGACAAATGGTCGAAAAACGCCGACGCCGCTTGATCGCTCATTCTAGCAAGCTCGACGCCGAATAATCCCGACGCGCCATCGTAATCGCGCCGCCAGATATCATAACCCGGATCGTCCTTAAGCGCCGGATAGCGTATCCGCGCCACTTCCGGCTGCTGCGCTAGCCACTCGATCAGGCAAAACGCGTTTTGCTGATGGCGCTCCATGCGCACGTCCAGCGTACGCAAACCGCGATGCGCGAGATAACAGTCATCCGGGCTGGCGCTATTGCCCCAGCGCCCGGCCATATCCTTGATCTTCTCAAAATGAGATCGGCTTCGCACGCTGATCGACCCAAGCATGATGTCCGAATGGCCTGAAAAATACTTCGTGCCCGACTGAATCGATACATCGACGCCATGATCGAGAGGACGATAGTACAGCGGCGTCGCCCATGTGTTGTCGATCAGTGTGATCGCTCCCGCCGCTCTCGCCGCCTCGACCACAACAGGGATGTCAATCATCTCGAACAATTGCGAACCAGGCGATTCAAGAAACACGGCGCGTGTATTGCTGCGAAATTTAGATCGTATCTCATCACCGATTCTTGGATTGAAGTATGAGATCTCGACGCCGAACCGCTTCAGAATTGTCTCGAAAAACTTTCGCGTCGTGCCGTAAACGCAATCGGCGGCGAGCAGATGATCTCCGGCGCTCAAAAAAGCCGCCGCCGCCAGCGCATTCGCCGCTGTGCCGGACGAGGTGATCAACGTATCGCTTGCATTCTCCAGTTTCGAAATTGCGTCCGCTAGTGCAAATGTGGTTTTGGTGCCATAAAGCCCGTAGATCACATCGTCGTAATATCCGTCATGTCGGCGCTTATAGGCCTCGACAGTAGGATAGAAGACAGTCGAGGCGCGATAAACCGGCGGATTGAGGATGCCGGCCTGTTCCGAAGGTCTCGGGCCGCCATGCGTCGCGACCGTCGCCTGCCTCAAGACTTCCTTTTTCGCGCTCTTTTGCGATTTTTTATCATCAATTATGTCAGTGTACGGGTTATTATCCGCCTTCACCGCATTCCCCCTGTCTTTATAGTTCTATGGTCAACCGCCTGTCGAATTTCGTACATCTGTTAATATATCCGTTTAAAGAATTTCGACTTTCGGCAAGCGATGCGCGTGAATCAGACCGGTGTGTCAGGCGCAGTCTCCCCGGTCCCGGCACAGGCCGGGATCGCTTACTCTTATTCGTCTTCATAAACTCCTTTCAAAGTCTCTTGCCGCATTCAGCGCCAGCTGAGTCATGTTGTAAAATAGAAAAATGTGGCTAGGGTATTCGGGAATGTAATGACCCTCGGGACAACTTAATGAATCTCCGCCAACTGGACGCTTTTCGCGCTGTAATGATGACTGGTTCGGTGACGAATGCGGCTGAATTCCTGCACGTCTCCCAGCCTGCGGTAAGCCGGCTGATCGCCGACCTTGAACACGTCGTCGGCTTCAGTCTGTTCGTGCGTGAAAAGGGAAGCGCGCTGGCGCCGACGCCGGAAGCGGAATCCTTCTTCCAGGAAGTCGACCGTAATTTCGCAGGGCTCGACACGCTAAAGCGGGCCGCCGATGACATTCGAAACTTTCGATCGGGTCAATTGCGGATCGCAAGCCTGCCAGCGCTAGCAATGGGCTTCTTGCCGTCCGTTATTCAGAAGTTTCACGCGCAGCACCCGTCCGTAACCGTGCAACTGCAAACACGAAGCTCTTCTACAGTTCGGCAATGGGTCGCGGCGCAGCAGTTCGATTTGGGACTCGCCCGTCCCGGCGAATATCCGGGCGTGGACGCGCGCCTGTTCACAAGCGTACCAGGCGTGTGTGTTTTTCCGCCGGGCCATCGCATGGGCGCGCTCGACGTCGTCAAGCCGAAAGATTTCGAAAGCGAGCCGTTTATTTCATTGGCGCTCGAAGATCTTTCGCGTGCGCGAATCGACCGTGTATTTGAAAAAGCCCGCGTTTCGAGAAACATCATCGTCGAAACGCAATATGCGGCGACTATCTGCGGCCTTGTTCTCAAGGGCGTCGGCGTTTCAATCATCAATCCGATCACGGCCATGGATTTCATCGAGCGTCATCTCGAAGCACGCCGCTTTGAGCCAGAAGTTCAGTTTGAATACATGCTTTTTCTACCCAAACACAAACCACCGTCCCGCCTCACCGAGTCATTCTTGAAAATTCTTGAAGAGGTTCGAGACGAAGCGCTGGAACTTGCGATGTCCCGGACTGTAAGACGCAAGCGCGCCAAAGCCAAATAGGTAGACCAGTCGAGTGCTGAGCCCGCAATCAGCGGCGCGTCAACTCAACGGCCGATGTCGAGTCCTTTCTCCGCCAAGCGGCGAAACATGAGGCTTCAGCCCGGCGAAGCGAATGATTGACACCTCGGTCGAGCCATCAGAGCAGCATGGCCATGAATGCATTGATGACGAACTGAACCCGGAATTCCGGTGGAGCGATGTCCGACGCAATATCCTTAGTTTGAAGGGATATTTCTCAGCGCTCTAAGTCCGCGAGCATCTTGCGAAAATAGCTGAGCACAAAGCCCCCGCTCTTCTAGCGTGGGTTAACTCGCCTGAACTTCCTGACGCCTCCGAACCCTTACCCGCTACTCAAGTTATGCATGAAGCCCTGGACGAATGACGGGGCAAAATCAGACGCGGCACAATGAACCCTACGCAATCGGTTGATTTATCAGTATATTGTCCATCATTCAGACAGACTAACTTCTTGTAATATCGCCCGAAATTCAGCCTGTGGTGCCTGACATAAAGTTCGATACGCATTCACAAAGGGGAGGCAGTGTTACTGTGAGAACCGGCGGCACCATTATGCATCACATCATGAAGGCGGTAGCTTGTTAGCCCGAGTAGCCGTCGAACGGCCTTAAGATTTTTTTGAAGTTGGTTTTTAGCTCATCAGAAACAACTGGACCAAGCAGCTATCAGGGTATTCAGAAGGGCGGATTTATCGGCTCGCCCTTTTGAAACTGACGATCGATTGTGCTGACACCGTTCGCGATTGCCCATTTTTGTAGGTTTTGGATTTGAACCGCTTACCATGCGCTTACCCAGCACCCTTTGGGACATGCGCACACCAAAGCCAGCCTTCATAACCATCTGAATTCAAAGAAAAGTATGGCGCGAGTGACGGGACTTGAACCCGCGACCTCCGGCGTGACAGGAATCTGCTTCGGATATCAAACTTGGCAACTAGGATACGATATACGACGGTCTCGTCAAATTTCTCAAAAAACGTCTGCGAACTAGATCGTTCCGCTAAAGACAATAGATAGCGCACGCGCGCCATGCCTGTCGCGTAGCTCTTCCAGAGCCACGGGAGACAGGTCCCGCGCACCATCAAACCTGGTGCGCAATCGGCTATCGCCTCCGCGCAACATGTTTTTCAACTCGATCCTTAGCTTTACGCTCTTCAGCCAAGTCGATTCCCAATAAAGATCGAGATCCGCCCCTTCCTTCGATCTGACGAACTCATCAAGACCGAACTCAAACTCCGGCGCGCCCAGATCGAGCTCCCAGCCCCACGCCCACCGCTGCTCCGTAAAATCCTGCCGGAATTCTGCGGATGCAATCCAGCGTTGTTCATTTGAGAACCGGCGCGCGGCGCCGGTGACAGGGTCGATGACGCGGCTGCGTCGCCATTCCCCCTCAAAGTCGAGCCGCGCATTTGAAAGGCCCGCCCAGTCCAGTGGAAGCGCGCCATCCGCTTTAACGCCCCAACGGTGACCATCGCCAATATTGCCTGGCGTCTCATCTCCGTCCTGGAGGGGCAGCAAATCCTGAACGTCCGAGACCCAATGCCTGTAGAGAGCAAGATTAAGCGCGCCCGCTTCCCCAAAGCGCTGGCGCAATGCGACCTCCGCCACCCAGGTCGTCTCTGGTCTCAGTTCCGGATTGCCGAGCGCCAGATCCTGGTCATCAAAATCGGAAGCGCTCACAAAATCAAAAAAATCAAGTTGCGCGACCTCCCGGCGAAAACTCGCCTGAAATTGCTGAGCGCCCGTCCTCGCATAGAGCGCGGAGAGGGACGGCCGCACATAAAACAGGCTCTGACTAGAGGCAACATCGCCAGACTGGCGAATTGTTGACGCCTCGATCCCTAGCCCGGTCTCCAGCGTCAGAGCTCCCAGCCGCCAGGAATCCTGAAGGCTCGCCTCTACCCTCTCTTCCGACACGCTTGCATTCGCACCCGGCACGATTTCAGGCAGAAAACCGCCGCCCTCATCGACTATTAACATCTGCCTGTTGTCGAGGGTGTTTCTTGCTGCTTCCACGGCTCCTTCGATGAGGTGGCCCGTCACGCCATCGTATTCTACGGCGGTTCGCCCGATCAGTTCGCTCGTGCGCGCCCGCACCGTGCTGATGCTGAGTTCCGTTCGGCCAGGGACTGCAGGATCCGGATCACTCAATTCTTCAAATTCTGGCAGGCGATCCCGGCGGTACAGTCCAAGGATTTTAACATTCCAGCCAACCGGCAACGCCTTTTCGTAATCCACTCCGGCCTCGAACGAACGAAGCTTCTTTGTCGACGATTGGAGCACTGTATAGTCAATCAGGCCAACATTGACCGGCGTGCGATCCGATATTTCGACCGCAACCGCCTTTTCAGTCGCTCCTCTTCCATTGAAACTGGCGCGCCCGCCCGCCAGATCAAAATTGGAGCTGAGGCTGACGACAATCTCACGGCCCTTCTCGCGTTCAGTTTCATCCCTGAATTCCGCCGGCGCGCCAATTTCATCCGTAAGTAATTCGGCGCCTGACAGCAAATCCCGGTCTTGCTCAACAGAAACGCCAAAAACATATTCGGCGGCATTCCATTCCCCTGAGTAAGAAATAGATGCGAATGGGGAAAACGTGTTCGAACGCAGAAGAATGTCGCCGCCGCTTTCCCAGGTCAGGACGCCCGCGCTTTGCGGCTTTAAATAAACACTCGCCACTAACGTCTGACCGCGCAAATCCGACCGCGCAAAGGGACCGCGAATGACGTCAATTCGAGACACGCTTTCCGCCGGTATGCGTTCGAGAATATCCGAAACCGTATCTGATTTGGCGCTTGGCCGTTCGCCATTGATGAGAATGTTGCCTGACGCCCCACCGAAGCCGCGAGTCTCCTCGCCGTCCGCTATTTGAAATCCCGGCAAGCGCCGCACCATGTCAAGCGCGGTCACCGGGCGAAATTGCGCGAAAAAGGAAGCGGGGTAAGAACTCGCGCATCCGGTTTGAGCTTCGCACGAGTTTTCAGTGACGTCTTGCGCCTGCGCCAATTGGCTCGCGGCGACTGAAACGACAGCGACAACCGAAAACAATGAGGACTTCATGTGCGCCTGACTTCTTTTTAAAGCCGACATCCGCCCGTGCAACACCTCAAAAGGAGTATGGCGGCCGCTTGCGCGGCCGCCAACTGTCGCGTTCAAAGGGAGAGTAAACCGGGACGCAACCTAAAGAGCCACTCGCAATGTCAATTGAACAACCGGCGTCGATTGCTCGCGTTCGATTTCGTACCCGTCGACATTGCCGGCGATCGCATTATCGATGATCTCAGCGCCTGTATCCCCGCCGAAATTCTCTTCGGTCTGGAAGGTGCTGGCGTCAAGCACATTGTTGCCGCTGAGGCGTAGGACGACAGTCTCTTTAAATCGCTTTTCGATGAATAATTCGAGATTTCCGTCAGTGTTCCCACGCTCGATCTCACCGAAAAAGTGCGACGTGTACTGACCCTGTTTCTGATAGCTGGCGCCAAAGCTGACATCGACACTCGGAATCGATTGCGTCACGCCGACATTATAGACATAGGTTGGTTGTTGATTGACGCGAACCTCCCGGGCGAAATTCGGGTCGAACCGCTCTGAATACAGGCGCGTGTAGTTGGCAAACAGGCCCGTGTCCGGCATTCCCAAAGCTGCAAGGGACGTACTAAGATCGAACTCGAAACCGTAGACTTTCGCCTTTCCGGTATTCCGGAAGGAATAAAGGCCGCCTGGCGTCATGGGATCGTCATCCGGGTCGAGATCGACCTGAACGAGCTGAATGAGGTCGTCAATATCCCGGTAAAATGCGTTGACGCCCATAATGCCGCGCCCCGGAAGCTGGAATTCGAATCCGGCGTCGAAGCCTAGCGATGTTTCCGTGACAAGAAACGGATTTCCAGCCGTCACATCATCATCTTCTGGCTCGTCTATATCTTCAAAGGGAATGCGCTGCTCAAAGCTCGGGCGCCGCACGGTCTTCGCAAAGCTTGCCCGAAATGACGCCCACTCGTTCAGATCGTACTGGAAATGGGCTGAGGGATTAAGTTGCGTGTCTGTCAGCTTGATAGGCGTGAACAGATCGCCGCTTTCCTTCGTCACGGTGTGTTCCAGACGCGCGCCGGTCTCAAGACTGGCGCGATCGCTCAAAACCCATTCAACGGTAATGAAACCATCATATCGGTTTTCCTTCAGATTGAAGACGCCTCCGCCGGCCGCGGGCTCGAACGGTTCCTGCACGCCGTCATCGAACTCGGCGACCTGAAGGGACGAATCGCGGTCGCGGAATTTGCCCTGAAAGCCGGTTTTCGCCTCGACACTGACAAACCCGAACATATCGGCGACGCCCGGTAAATTCTGAGTAAGCTTTGCATCCGCCTGAATTTCTTTGTCCAGAGTGTCAAAGACTTCGATTTCGGTCTGCTCCGGACCGAAATCGGCGATGCTCAGCTCCTCGAATAAAATGGCCTCGGTCGGAAGAACTGCAAGATCGTCCGGATCGGCTTCAAGCTCAATCGCCGTTTCAGTATTGTCGAATTGCGAATACTGGGCGCCGAACTGAATGGCGGTGTTCTCGCCGAACCGCTTTTCATAAACAGCGTCGAGACCGAAATTGAGCTGCTTGAATTTAGTGTCCTGCGCCTCGATGGCGTCAAGGTTGGTGGGGCTGTCTTCAAATACCAGCCCGTCTTCTCGTTCATCGCGATCCGTTTTAATCAGGAAGCCCCTGAATGAAAGTTCGCTGTCGTCATCGAAACGGTAGGACACGTCGCCATTGAACGAGATATCGAGATTGTCGCGCGTATCGAATTGAACCGCGCGTTCTTCACCGTCACCCACGACGGAGCCTGACGACGTATCGGAAAATGCGTCGGAAGCAGCTTCCAGCGACGAATAATTGTCGCCCGAAAAGACTTCCTCCACGGTGACTTTCGGATTGTACCGCTGTTGGACGTTGGCGGTCAGGGCGAAAGTCAGTTTCTCATCGTCGCTGCGGCCTACGTAACCGATCGCGCCCGCGCCGCGCACCTTTTTATCGTAATCGTAGTAAAGCGCCGAGGCGCGTCCAACGATCCCGGGCGGCAGGGAAGCGCCGTCCTTCAGGATGATGTTGATGGTCCCGCCGACGCCCTGACTGTCGAGATCGGCGCTCGGACTGCGGATGATTTCGATCCGTTCTACGAGTTCGGCAGGGATGCGATCCACCAGAACGCTGCGGTCGCCGCCGGCGCCGGGAACAGGACGCCCATTGATCAGTATCTGGGTGAAGCCGCTGCCAAGCCCGCGAAGCTGAGGCGCGTCATATTCGCCGATGTCGCTGGTGAACGCGACGCCTGGCGTTCTCTTTAAAGCGTCGCCAACGGAAATAGGTTCATACTGTTCAAAAAACTCACGGTCATAGGTGAGCTCAGGATTGACCGAAGTTGTGCGATTCCTCGTTATGACCTGACCCGTTACGACGATTTCGTCGGTCTCTTGCGCATATACGGCCCCGGTCAGGCAAACGCCAGGCGCAGCAACACAACCGCCAAGCAACAACGTTCTCAGCGTTCTGGTATTCAACGTTCTCATTCTTTTCCCTCCCGAACGGGCTTTTGCGGCGGCTGGTTTTTCACTCTTTTGGGCCACCTTGCGACGATGGCAGATTACGAATGAATTTTCCATTTGTCAAACTTTTTAGAATATTCTATCTATTTCTCACAAACATGATCGAAAGAAACAGGGAGGCGACCGGTACTCATGGGTGCAGTAAAAACATTGCGTGCAGGGCTTTTTCTCGGGATTTTAGGGGTTGCGGGCTGCGAGGGGTTGCCCGCCGCCGGTCAGGCCAAAGCGGAACCAGCAGGCCCCGCGATCGTTCCCGCACAGGCCGAACTTCCGGCCACCGAACATGATGGCGCGAATATGGCGGCCATCATCGCGGACGCATCTGGCGGCGCCTTTGTTCTTGGTACGGACGAGCTTGGCGGCGTTAATATTTATTCGGCTGACGGAGAAAAGATCGGAAATATCGCCGCTGGCGACGCCGACTCCATCGACGTCCGGTACGGCTTCGGCTTGGGCGGCAAACCGGAAACCATCATCGCGATTCTCGACGCCGCGGCCAATCAACTGCGTTTCTTTACATTTGCCGATGGCAAAGCGACCGACGTAACGGGCTCGCCCGTCGTCAGCGATTTCGCAGCGCAGGGCCTGTGTCTCCACAGGGACGCTACGGACCGCAATCTCTACGCCTTCGTCGTCGGCGACGAAGGCGAGATCGATCAATGGCTGCTTTACGATGATGGAAAAGGCAAAGTCACCGGGCGTGTGGCTCGACGTCTCAATCTCGCGTCGGAAATCGGATATTGCGCGACAAATGACCGGACCGGCGACTTTTATGCATCTGAACAGGCTGTCGGGGTCTGGCGCTTTGCCGCGAACCCGGAAACAGATGCCGCGCCGGAAATTATCGATATTAAACGCTTCGGCAATATCGACGACGAAGTGGGCGGGCTTGCCGTGATCAGCGGCGGCGCGGCCGGGGATTACCTGCTGGCGTCAAACGCTTCCGCCAACACTATTAACCTCTACGATATCGGCAATGATCATGCTTTTGTCGGCTCCGTCGGCATCGGCGGAAAAGGCGATATAGACGGGGTCGAGGAACCCGGCGGGCTATTCGGGTTCAACCGCCCGCTGGAGGGCGCGCCGAAAGGCCTGCTGGTCGTCTCCGACGACGACAATGGCGATGAATTGACCAATTACAAACTTGTTTCGCTCGGCGCCATCTCCGGCGCGCTCGGCGTCGATTTCGGCAGCGCGCCCGATGAAGCGACCGCGGCAACCTCCCAGATTGCAACAGTGTTTCCAGTCGTCGAGTCGGCGCCGGTTGATAATCCGGGCGACGCGGCCGATGATCCGGCGATCTGGGTGCATCCCAAAGATCCTTCGCTCAGCACTGTGATCGGCACGGAAAAGCAATCTGGCCTATTCGTTTACGATCTCTCGGGGAAGGTCATTCAGTATCTTGCGGACGGCAAGATGAACAATGTGGATTTACGCAGCGGGTTTTTGCTCA
Organism: Alphaproteobacteria bacterium; assembly: GCA_030426465.1. Classification (GTDB taxonomy): domain Bacteria; phylum Pseudomonadota; class Alphaproteobacteria; order Caulobacterales; family Parvularculaceae; genus Hyphococcus. The sequence continues at coordinate 29,463 of JAUHYK010000036.1, read as the reverse complement.
ACGGCAAAGAAGTCACGCTTGTCACCGCGAGCAACCGAACCGACAAATCCTTGTCAATCTACGCTATCGACGAGACCACGCGCAAGCTTGTCAATGTCGCCGACGGTCTCCAGGATACGGGCATGATCGATCCCTATGGATCGTGCATGTATAAGAGCAACGACGGCGCCATATACGCCATCATCAACGACTCCGACGGCAATGTGAAACAATGGGCCTTGCGTGAAAGCCGCAAGGGCCGCGTTTCAGCCGAACTGATGCGGGAATTTTCGGTGGGATCGCAGACGGAAGGCTGCGTCGCTGACGACAAGCGCGGCGTTCTCTTCATTGGCGAGGAAGCGGTCGGCGTATGGAAGTATGGCGCGGACCCAGAAAGCGGCGATGCGCGAGAAGCCGTGGTTATGGCGGCGGATGATGACGCCCTCACCCCGGACGTCGAAGGCATGTCCATCTATCATGGCGAAAACGGTGACGGGTATCTCGTCGTTTCAAGTCAGGGCAGCAACAGTTATGTGTTGTACGACCTCGCGCCTCCACACGCCTATGCTGGATCTTTTGCGGTGATCGCAGATGGCGCGCGCGGCATTGACGGCGCATCGGAAACTGACGGGCTTGACGTGACGAGCGCCAATCTCGGCGGCGCTTTTCCGAAGGGTCTCCTCGTTGTGCAGGATGGCCGGAACATGCTTCCGCCCGAAACCCAGAACTTCAAGTTCGTATCCTGGACAGACATCGAACAAGCGCTGGACCTCGAATAGTCCGCCGTCAGAAAGCAAGGAGTCTGTTATGACGGAGCCAGTTGTAAATGCGCGCATCGCGTGCCGCACCTTACTGAAAAGCGCGGCGCTCGCCGCGCTCGCCGCCGCCGCCGGATGCGCGGAAATCGGCGCTCCAGGTCCCCTCGCGACGCAAGCCCATTCACATCAGCCGGACAGGGCGAAAAACGTCATTATTTTCATCGGCGACGGCATGGGCGTGAGCACGGTCACCGGCATCCGCATTCTCGCCGGCCAGATGCAGGGCGACACGGGAGAAGAACACGTTCTCTCCTGGGAAACTTTTCCCAATGTGGCGTTGTCGAAAACCTACAACACCAACCAGCAGGTGCCAGATTCCGCCGGCACCGCGACGTCCATCATGAGCGGCGTCAAGACCAAGGCCGGCTTTATCGGCGTTGGACCTGCGCCAAAACGCACGGAATGTGACGTATCGTTACGCCATCATCTCACCACCGTTCTGGAAGAAGCCGAAAACCGCGGCCTTTCGACCGGCGTCGTGACCACCGCTCGCCTAACTCACGCAACGCCGGCGTCGACATATGCGCATGTCCCGGAACGCGACTGGGAAGCCGATGCGGACATGCCCGCCGAGGCGCTGGCGCAAGGCTGCAAGGACATTGCAAGCCAACTTATCGACACTGTGGCAGGCGACGGTGTTGAAGTGGCGATGGGCGGCGGGCGCGCCAATTTCCTTCCGGAATCGGTCTCAGATCCGGAATATGAAAGCAAAAAAGGCAAGCGCAAAGATGGACGCAATCTGCCAGAGGAGTGGGTGCGTCGGGACGGAGCCGCCTATGCCTGGAACGAAGCGCAATTCAATGCGGTCGATTCATCTTCGACAAAGCATTTGCTGGGCCTTTTTGAACCGGGACACATGAAATTCTCATTGAACCGCCCCGAGGACAAAAGCGGCGAACCCTCGCTCTCGGCGATGACCGAAAAAGCAATTGAGATTCTTGGCAAGAACGAACAAGGATATTTCCTGCTTGTCGAAGGCGGACGAATTGATCACGGCCATCACGAGGGCATTGCGGCCCACGCACTTCACGATGGCGTCGCCATGGCCGAAGCCGTGGCCATGGCGGACAAGCTAACTTCCGACGATGATACGCTGATCATCGTCACCGCAGACCACAGCCACACTTTTACACTTGCCGGCTATCCGACGCGCGGCAATCCGATCCTCGGCAAGGTTATCGGCAATGACGATCTTGGCGAGCCGAACGCAAATTATGACCTCCTTGACGACGGCCTTCCCTATACGTCTGCCGGATACCAGAATGGGCCCGGCGCCGTGGATTCGCTCCCCCGTCCCGACCTGACAAATATCGACACGGAAGCGGAGACCTTCCACCAGCAATCGCTGATCCCGCGGTCCAGCGAAACCCATGGCGGCGAAGACGTCGCCGTCTACGCAAAGGGTCCCGGCGCAGAGCGCGCCCGCGGCGTCCTAGAGCAGAACGAAATCCACGACATCATGACGAAGGCGCTCGGCTTAAACGACGAATAAGCGCTGACCGTCAGATGCCCTTTCCTTTTCGCCTTGACGCGCTGGCTCCGCCTTCGCCGCGGCAGGTAATATGCCGGCGCATCCTGCGCTTGGGGGGCGTTTTACTAGGCGGCGCCGCAATTGCGCTCGCTCAGGCGCACGCCCAGAGCGCGCTGACAATCGACCCTGGAGGCAGGGTTCATGTGGATGCGCTCAGTTCTTTTGCCGACGCAGGCGCGCCGGCCTCGTACAAACTGGCGCTACGGCGTGCAAGACTCGGACTGGCGGCAAGCGTCGGGGACGAATGGGTAATCGACAGCGAGATCAATGTCAGTGACGACGGCTCCGTGGACGCCAAATCAGTATTTATTCAATACGCTCCGCGAGGAAGCGTTTTCAGTTTCCTGGTCGGTCAGGTCAAAACGCCCAACTCCTTCGACGAAATGAATTCATCCAACTATGCGACCTTTAATGAACGCGCAGAATTCACGCGCGCCTTCGAATTCGACCGGGCCCTCGGCGGCGCCGTTGCATACAGCGATGGAAGTCGCACCGTCACCGCAGGGATTTTTGCGGAGAATATCAATGACGGCGCGTTCAGCGGCGGATACGCCGCGGGAGCGCGTGCAACAGCGGCGCCGATTATGACCGAAGCGCGCACGCTTCACCTCGGCGCATCAGTGCGTTATCGCGAAGCGGGCGACAAACAACGCTTCGACTATGATTTGAGACCAACGACGCCGGCCTCAGCCACGCCATCCCTGGACGCAGGCGTTCGGTCGTCATCCGATATATTCCTCGGGGCCGAGGCGGTTTTGCTCGCCGGCAATATCTGGGCCGCTGGAGAGGTCGCGTATCTTGACACTGAATCAGGCCCGTCGAACGGCGACGACGTGTTTCACGGCGGCTATGTCGAAGCGGGGTTCTCTCTCGGCGGGAGTCAGACCTACAAAAATGGGAAGCTAGGCGCTCGTGAAATCGAGGCCACAGTGTTCGAAGACGGTCCGGGCGCACTCTTCGCCGCTATTCGTTATGATCACATCGATCTTGCGCGCGCCAATGGCGGCTCCAGCCGGCAGACGCTGAAATTGGGTATCGACTGGTTTGCGAGTGACGAGCTCGCCTTGCGCTTCAACATCTTTACAGCGCGGACGCAGGGCGAAGCCTTGCTCTCTTCCCCTTTCTCCAAAGAAGCGCGGAGGGATACCGGAGCCTCCTTGCGCACGCAAATCCTGTTTTGAGGCTGATGCGCCGACGCTAATCCATGATCGGCATAGCGTAGCTCGATTCCATCACGTCATTGGGCCAGCGCTGCGTGACTGTCTTCATCTTGGTCCAGAAGCGCACGCCCTCCGATCCGTGCTGATTTGTGTCGCCAAAGCCGGAGCGCTTCCAGCCGCCAAATGAATAAAATGAAAGCGGCACCGGAATGGGGATGTTCACGCCCACCATGCCGACATTAACGCGCGCCGCAAATTCTCGCGCCGCAGCGCCGTTGCGCGTGAAGATCGCAACACCGTTTCCGTATTGGTGTTCGGATGGAAGCCTGACGGCCGTTTCGAAATCCGGCGCGCGCACCACTTGCAGCACGGGGCCGAAGATTTCGTCCTTGTAAGAGGTCATGTCCGGGGTGACGCGGTCAAACAGGCTGCCGCCAAGATAGTAGCCGTCTTCATGTCCCTGCAGCTTCATTTCCCGGCCATCAACGACAAGATCGGCTCCTTCCCTGACGCCCATGTCGATATATCCACGCACGCGGTCCAGATGCTGGCGGCTCACGAGCGGCCCAACATCAGAATCGTCGTCGAAGGGATGGCCGATTTTCAGTTTCTCGATACGCGGCTTCAGAAGATCAATCAGCTTTTCAGCCGTGTCATCACCCACCGGAACCGCCACAGGCGTCGCCATGCAGCGTTCGCCCGCTGAACCAAAGGCCCCGCCAATAAGCTGATTTGCAGCGTTCTCGAGATCCGCGTCGGGCAGCACGATGAGGTGGTTCTTTGCCCCGCCAAAGGCTTGCACGCGCTTGCCGCGCGCGGCGCAAGCCGAATAGATCGACTGGGCGATATCTGACGAACCAACAAAACTCACGGCGCTGACATCCCGATGCGCGATGAGCGCTTCAACCGCCTCCTTATCGCCATTGAGAACATTCAAAACGCCTTCCGGCGCGCCCGCCTCAAGAAGCAATTCCGCCAGCCGCAGAGGCGCTGACGGATCGCGCTCCGATGGCTTGCAAATGAATGTATTGCCGCACGCGATAGCAACGCCGAACATCCACATGGGGATCATCGCCGGGAAGTTAAAAGGCGTGATGCCCACGCCGACGCCAAGCGGCTGGCGCATGGAATAAACGTCAATTCCCGTGCCGGCGCTTTCCGTGTACTCGCCCTTCTGCAAATGGGGAATGCCGCAGGCGAATTCGATAACCTCGAGACCGCGTTGAACGTCGCCGCGCGCATCGGCGAGAACCTTGCCATGTTCAGCGGAAATCAATCTCGCAAGATTCTCCATGTCTTTTTCGAGAAGATCCTTGAACTTGAACATCACCCGCGCGCGCCGTTGTGGATTGACGGATGACCAGGAAGGAAATGCTGCAACCGCCGACGCAACCGCCGCGTCGACCTCATCAATAGAAGCTAGCGCGACCCGCCCCTGTGCTACGCCCTTGGTTGGGTCCATGATTTCGGAATAACGTCCGGAAATGCCGGGGGTCTCCCGGCCATTGATAAAATGACCTCGTTCAAACATGCCTTCACCTGTCTATTGGCGTTTTGGATTCAGCGCCTGATGATCCATTCATGCGCGGGATCGTTATGGATCAACCAGGTGCGCTTCGGCCCCGCCATAACGTTGAGATAATACATGTCATACCCATGCGGCGCGCCGACAGGATGATATCCCTTCGGCACCATCACCACGTCGCCGTCCTCCACGCAGACAGTTTCGTCGATCGAGCGGTCGTCGGTGTAAACGCGCTGAAAGCCGAAACCCTGTTTCGGCTTCATGCGGTAGTAGTAGGTTTCTTCCAGCGCCGATTCTGACGGGACATTATCGCTGTCATGTTTGTGCGGCGGATAGCTCGACCAATTTCCCGATGGCGTGATGACTTCCGCAATCAGCAGGCTGTCAGCCGGTTCCGTCTCAGGCAGCACGTTGCGCACTACGCGTGAGTTGGACCCTGCGCCTCTCTCCTCCACACTGATGGCGGAAGGCCTAATGAGCCGCGGCTCGAGTCTCGACCAACCGGGCGCCGTGCAGATAGCCACCTCAAGATCGGTCACGGCTTTGACCTCACAAATTGCATCGGCGGGCGCATAAACGGCAAAGGGAGCGACATCATCAAAAACGCTGTCGCGTTCGCCAATGACGCCAAAGTCAAGTTCGTCGATCTTCACCTTCGCGCGGCCAGACAAAATGACGAGACAGGATTCGCGATCTTTAAGCGCATGGCGGAAACCTCCGCCTTCAGCGCAATGATGAACCGAAAAACCAACATACTTCCAACCGGCGCTTTCAGGCGTTATCGTGAGGACGCGGCCGTCCTTGTCCGGAATGCTTGAACGAATTTTCAAACCAGCCATGGCTATTCCTTCCTGCCCTCAGGCGCCAAGACCGGCGCGCGCGGCAAGTTTCTTCAAAGTTTCAAGCCCCTTCAAAGCGTATTCCTTCGGGGGAGCTTTGACCGGATCTTGTTCGGCTTCAACGATGATCCAGCCGCTATAATCAATCTCCTTCAGGGCCGCGAAAATGGACGTAAAATCGAGGTTTCCGTCGCCGGGCACGGTAAACATTCCCGCCATGACTCCGTCGAGAAAACTCTCGCCGCCTTCGAGAACACCTCTGAAGATTTCACGCCGAATATCTTTGCAATGCACATGCGCGATGCGTGACGGGTACGCACGGATGATCTCCGCCACCTCGACGCCGCCGCCGGCGGCATGTCCAGCATCGAGCGTCAGTCCAACATTTTCATTCGTAAGCTCGAGAAACCTGTCAATATCCTGGCGCTTCTCAACCACCGTGCCGAGATGATGGTGGTAGGCGAGCCGCAACCCCTCGCCCGCAATGTAGTCCCCCACCGCAGACATTCGTTCGCAGAAAACCCGCCATTCGTCGTCGCTGATCTGTGGCTGCCGCTGCAGCGCGACCTCCTGATCGCCGTGAATAGCATTACTCGTCTCTGCAATGATAAAGACACGGCATCCCAAATCCTTCAGTAAGGCGAGATGATCCCGCAGCGCCGAAATCTCCTCCTTCACGGTGCGCGTCAGCAGTTTGGAGCTGTACCAGCCGCCGACAAGCTCAAGGTCATATTGCCTGAGAATCGACGCAAGCACATTCGCCTGACGTGGAAACTTGCCGCCCAGCTCCACGCCATCGAAACCGACTTCGCGAATATCCTCAAGACAGGATTCAAGCGGCGTGTCCCCGCCGAGCGACGGCAGATCGTCATTGGTCCAGGCAATCGGGCTAACGCCGTACTTAATCACGATGTCGATCCTTTTTGAGTTTGTCGAGCTCATCTTCATATTTGCGGCGCGCATCCATCACCTGCTTGCGCATGGATGTTGCCGGCACCGCCACATCCCACCAATGGCCGCCTGCCTCCGTGCTGATCTCCGGATCCGTATCGATAACGATGACGGTTGTCTTCGAATGGCCCGCGGCATTTTTCAACGCCGCTTCGAGTTCGGTTATGCCTGAGACCTTGACCGCCTCCGCGCCAAGACTTCTGGCGTGCGCTGTAAAATCGATTTCAGGCTGCGCTTCATGAACCGAATCCCGGAAGAGATTGTTGAACGCGGCGCCCCCCGTCGCTTTTTGCAGACGGTTGATGCAGCCGAAGCCGCGATTGTCGAGCAGGATGATGGTGAGCTTTAATCCCAGAAGGACCGACGTTGCGAGCTCGGAATTAGCCATCATGTAGCTGCCGTCGCCGACCATCACGTAGACATCGCGTTCTGGCTGCGCCATTTTCACGCCAAGCCCGCCGGCGATTTCATAGCCCATGCAGGAATAGCCATACTCAACATGATAGCCGCCGGGTTTTCCAACGCGCCATAATTTGTGTAGCTCGCCCGGCAGTCCGCCCGCCGCGCAGACGACAATCGCATTTTCATCCACCGCGCGGTTCACCGCGCCGATCACCTGCGCATCGGAAGGCCGTGCAGCGCCATCGTCTTTAACCGCAGCCGCCGCCTTTTCATTCCATTCATCGCGCCAGCGGCTGACATTCGCAGCCCAGCTTGCCGATGGTTTCAAGCCGGTTAGCCTCGTTGAAAGCGCGGCAAGCGCGCTGCCCGCATCGCATATCACAGGCGCCGCATTATGTTTGACGCCGTCCATCGGCGAGACGTTAACCTGAAACAGTTGCTGGCCGCTTTTGCCGAACAGCGACCAGGAGCCGGTCGTAAAATCCTGAAGGCGGGTGCCGAGGCCGATAATGACGTCGGCATTTGCAGCTGCGTGGTTCGCCGCACTTGTCCCGGTCACCCCGATAGCGCCAAGATTAAATAGGTGATCCGCAATAAGCGTTCCTTTTCCTGCTTGCGTTTCGGCGACAGGAACGCGATGCGCATTCGCAAAGGCGGAAAGCGCCTCTTCGGCGCCGCTATAACGAACGCCGCCGCCCGCTATAATGAGCGGTCTTTGCGCCTTGCGAAGGGCGTCGGAAAGGCTGTCAAGCTCAACAGGATCAGGTCCGGGAACGCGCACGCGCCAGACGCGTTTTTCAAAAAAGCTTTCCGGATAGTCGAATGCTTCAGCCTGCGTGTCCTGACAAAAGGCAAGCGTCGCCGGACCGCAGGCCGCAGGATCGGTCATCGCCGTCATGGCGCGCGGCAGCGCGTTCAATAATTGCTCCGGCCGTGCAATACGGTCAAAGTACACCGAGACAGGCCGGAAGCAGTCATTGGCCGTAACCGTTGCGTCATGAAACGCTTCAATCTGCTGCAACACAGGGTCTGGCCGGCGGTTTGCAAAGACATCGCCGGGTACGAACAGCACTGGCAACCGGTTCACATGGGCGAGCGCCGCCGCTGTCACCATATTTGTCGCGCCGGGTCCGATAGATGTGGTGCAGACCATCGCCTGCCGGCGGCGCTTGGCCTTGGCGTAAGCGATGGCGGCGTGCGCCATGGTCTGCTCATTATGGGCGCGATAGGTCGTCAGATGTTCGCGTTCGGCGTAAAGCGCCTCGCCGAGCGCCGAGACATTGCCATGGCCGAAGATCGCCCAGACGCCTCCAAAAAAAGGCGCCTCGCCTTCTTCCGTTTCGATATGCTGCGCTCGCAAGTACCTGATGAGAGCCTGCGCTGCTGTCAGTCTGACGCTCGACATGATTAACTCCGGGCTGCCTGTTTCGCTGCTTCCCATCCTTTCACAAGACGTCCGAAGTTCTCAATCAATTCCATCTTCAGCTCGTCGTCGGAGATATCTCTGCTGAGCCATTTGCGCGTTGCTTCATTGAATATGGTCCTCCCAATGGCGAACCCCCTGACCAGCGGACACCGCGCCGCGGCTGAAAAGGATCGGATAAGTTCGTCTTCAGCCGCGGCAAGGCCCAAAACTACAATACCTCGGCAACAAGGGTCGTACTTTCCGATGACCGACGAAATCGCGCTCCACGTCGCATCATCGTCAGAAGGTTCAAGTTTCCACCAGTCTGGATAAACTCCCAGGTCATAGATTTTTTCCATTACGAGCGCGATTGTCGTCTCATCGCACTCGCCGTGCTTTGAGGCGATGATCTCCACCAGCAATTCATGGCGCGTGCGCCGGCAGGCGTCGAAGAGCCGCACAAGCTGGCGCTGCTGCGCCTGTTCCAAAGGTTCCGGATCATCGGGATGATAAAAGATCAGGCATTTCGCAACATGATTAAGCGGCCAGGTATTCACCTCAACGCCGATGTCGCCCTGTTGTTCAAACGCGACCGGTCTTGATCCCGGCAGTTCAACCGGCCGTCCGATCCAATAGGGATAATCGGCGGCGACCTCGAGGCCGCGCTTGCCGTATCGGCTGTCGAGCAAAACGCCAAACGAAGGGTCGCCCTGCGCTATTTCGTTCACCGCTTCAAAAGCGAGCAATTTCAGCTGCTGTAGACAATCCGGATCGCGACCAAACTCCGCGGCCATATCCTCCAGCTGAACCCGATGGTCGATCGCCATCACCTTAAGAGAGTCGTAGTCGCCAGTTCGTGTCGTTGACCAGTGTATATTCGCAAGCGTCCGGTCGTCTGCGAGATTTCTGGGAAGCGACTTCTGGCTAAGAAAATAGTCGAGCTCGGGCGCTGTAGGCATCGCTGGCGCGCATCCATGCCGCGAAACGACAATGGCCCCGGCGGCGTTCGCCAGTCGGCAGCACTCTTCTAATGCATCGCCGCGCAGCCATCCGCTTAAAAAGCCGCTCATGAATGCATCGCCGGCCCCAAGCACATTGAAGACTTCCACTTCAAACCCTTCGCCTTTCACGCCGTCATCAAGCGCGCCCGGAATAGCGCCGTCAAATGCAACGCATCCCAGCGGTCCACGCTTGCAGACCAGCAAGGCATCGGTTTGCGCCCGGATGCGCTTAAGCGCGGCCACTGTGTCCTCGACGCCTCCTAGAATATGGATTTCCTCTTCGGTGCCAACGATGAGATCGCAGTCGGGCAATATGCCTTGCAAGCTTCTGGTCACGTCATCATTCGACACAAACCGATCTTCGCCGCGATCAGGATTTGTCAGCCCCCAGAGCACCGGCCGGTAATCGATGTCGAAGATAACTTTTCGCCCTGCTTCCTTTGCGCAAGCGATTGCCTTGCAGCTTGCGGCCCGGACCCCTTCCTGTGACAGATGCGTGCCGGTCACCAGAACTGCGCCGGCGGATTTGACGAAGGCCGGATCGATATCGTCAGCGCTCAGCGCCATGTCGGCGCAATTCTCGCGATAAAAGATCAAAGGGAATGTATCTCGGTCGCGAATGCCCAGAATTACAAGCGCCGTCAGCCGATTCTCGTCCTTTTTGACGCCCTCAACATTGACCCCTTCGCGCGTCATCTGCTCGAGTAGGAAACGGCCCATATGGTCGTCGCCTACGCCGGTTATGATCGCGCTGTTTAATCCGAGACGCGCCGCTCCGATGGCGATATTGGCTGGACACCCGCCCACATATTTCGCGAAGGACCCCATGTCTTCGAGGCGTCCGCCTGCTTGCTCCCCGTAGAGATCGACGCTGGAACGGCCTATTGTGATCAGATCGATATCCGTTTTCAGCTTGGTCATTCATATCCCTTTTCACCGCTCCGGACGGCGCTTTGAAACGTATATTCTATTTTTTTGTTTTTTGCAATTACCGTTTCAGATATGATCCGGATCATATAAGCTGCACCAAAACGAGGGAGAGCGCCCAGTGAATAGTCTTAATGTCGGGCTTATTGGTACAGGCTATATCGGTAAGAGCCACGCCTTGGGATTCCGCAACGCTAGGGCCTTGTTTCCCCACGTTCCGGATCTGAAACTGGCGTGCGTATGCGATCTCGACTCTGCGCTGGCGGAAAGTCTGCGCGCTGATTTTGACTTTTACCGCGCCACGACAGACTGGCGCGACATTATTTCCGATAAAAGTATCGATCTTGTCTCGATTGCGACGCCAAACGCCTTGCACCGAGAGATGGCAGTGGCCGCGATTGACGCAGGCAAGCATGTGTATTGCGAAAAGCCTATGGGAGTGTCGCTCGACGAAGCCCATATGATGGCCCAAAAAGCGGAGCAATCGTCCGTCAGCACACTCCTTGCCTATAACTATCTGCGCAGCCCCGCTTTTGCACATGTGCAAAAACTTGTCCGCAGCGGAAAAATCGGGCGCCTCTATTTTTTCAGGGGCGTGTGCGAAGAAGAATATATGGCGGATCCGGCCGCACCCTTCAGTTGGCGATGCAGCAGGAATATGGCGGGCACTGGAGCGCTCGGCGATCTCGGCGCTCATCTCCTTTGCCTGATGATAAGCATCATGGGATCACCGAAAGAACTTGTTGCCGAATTATCCACAGTAATTCCCTCCCGCAGGACCGGCGGCTCCGCCGAAACCAGTCACGAGGTGGAAAATGACGATGTCGCGCACGCGATGCTTAAGTTCGATGATGGCGCGACAGCGTCGTTCACAACCAGCCGTGTTTCGTGGGGACGAAAAAACAAGCTCGCTTTCGACATTTACGGTGAGAAAGGTTCAATTCATTTCGATCAGGAGAGGATGAACGAAATCCTGTTGTTTGAGAAAGACGCAGAGGAAGAAAACAATGGCTATCGCACTATACTAACTGGCGCGTTCCATCCCCCTTATGGCCGCTTTATTCCTTCCGCCGGCCACCAAATCGGTTTCAATGATCTAAAAACCATCGAGATCGCAATGTTCGCCGAGTCGATCGCCGAACAAAAACCTTTGTTTCCAACTTTCGGCGACGGCATCATCATCGAAAAATGTATAGCGGCCATGGTCGCGTCGGCTGCACGCCGAAGCTGGGAGCCGATCTAGCCGACCTTTTTGAAAAAGTTTTTCATTATTTACATTTTATGGAATTTTTGTTCTAATGCCCGGGAGGGCGGATATCCAAACATAAATCCCGTGCAGACGTTCTGCGTCCGGCGCTGAAGAAAACTCCTTCGCCCCGTCAATAGGTTGGGAACGTCACATGATCTGGACGATTGCTTCATTTGTTCTGTTCACCCTTCTGGTCGGGGTGATTGTCTGGCTCGTTACGCGGCGCGATAAGCTATCGGGGTCAGACGAATATTTTCTGGGCGGCCGGCAGCTTACGGCATGGGTGATTGCCGGCTCGCTTATCCTCACCAATCTGTCTACGGAACACCTTATCGGTCTTAATGGCGACGCCTTTACCCATACAGTCGCCGTAATGGCGTGGGAAACAACCGCCGCGCTCGCTATGGTATTGACGGCGCTGTATTTTCTTCCGCGCTACCTAAAGCGCGGACTGACAACAATTCCGCAGTTTCTGGCTGAACGCTACGATACGACGACAGCAACCATCGCGACACTGCTCTTTCTCTTTTCCTACGTGATCGCAATCCTTCCGGTCGTCTTGTTATTTGGGGCGTCGGGATTGGAAGCGCTTTTCAACGTCTCTGGAAATCTCGGCATTAGTGACGGCGCGGCCCGGTGGCTCATTATCTGGATCGTCGGTACGATCGGCTCACTATACGCAATCTTCGGCGGACTGCGCGCGGTCGCGCTTTCCGACACGATCAATGGCATTGGCTTCCTCATGCTTGGCTTGCTGATACCAGCGCTTGGCCTGATGGCGATCGGTGAAGGAAACGTCATTGAAGGCGCGAGCCGCCTCTATCAGCAAGAAACCCCTAAATTCGACATTACAGGCGACGAACCCGGTTCATTTCTTCCATTCAGCGTTTTGTTCACCGGCATGGTCGTAAACCAGATTTTCTTTTGGTGCGCCAACCAATCCATCATGCAGCGTGCGCTCGGCGCAAAGAATTTAAAAGAAGGGCAGAAAGGCGTCCTGATTGCAGCCGGGTTCAAGATTCTCGGTCCGCTCATTATCGTGCTGCCGGGGATCATCGCCTTTTACATGTTCAAAAACGAGCTGAGCCCGGATCAATCAATGCTTGCTTACCCCACACTCGTAAAAGCGGTATTGCCTGCGCCATTGGAAGGCATTTTCGCGGCGGTCATGGTCGGCGCGGTGCTCAGCACCTTTAACAGCGTCCTGAACAGCTCCGCCACGCTCTTCAGCAAGAATGTCTATGAAACGGTCATTCGAAAAAATCCGTCGCAAAAGGAATTGGTCCTTTCGGGTCGCATATGCAGCATCGCTCTCGCGCTCGGCGCCATGACGATTGCCCCCATGATTGATACGACCGGCAGCGTCTACAACTATCTTCAGACCATCAATGCGACTTTTTTCGGCCCTATGCTGGCGGTCATCCTCGCCGGCTACATGACCAAATGGGCCTCTCCTCTTGCCGCCAAAACCGGTCTAATTGTCGGGCCGTTTCTGTTTTATCTTCTTGTTTTCGCCTTCGGACCCGAGACCCAATCGATATTGAAGTCTGCTTTCAATCTTCAACACGACGTCCATTTCCTGCATTTCCTCGCATTCGTCTTCGTCATGACGGCCATTATTGTCGCTGTCGTCAGCCGTTTTTCGCCTGTCACAAAAGTCTATGAGGCGGTATATTCAAACGATGTCGATATGACGCCTTGGCGTTTCGCAAAACCTGCCTCCGCAATCATCGTCATAGTAACGATTGCAGTTTATGCATTACTTGCGCAGTGAGTAATGTCAGTCGCTCGCGATGTCTTTGGGGTTCTGAAAGGCGTATCCGATGACGATGGACTGCGCGAGGCACATGGACACGCTGAGCGACCTGAACTGCCTTACTTCACCATCTTTCACGGTCAGAGCCACCGAAGCATGGGTCGAAAGCGGGTTCACCCGGCTGTCGCTGATTGTCACGATCTTGCATTTTTTTTCTGCGGCGCCGGCAACCGTTTCGAGGGTTTCCGGCGAATACGGGGGAAAGCTGACGGCGATCATGAGATCACGCGACGTCATGGAGCGATTGTAGGAATGATAGTAAGCGCCAACGCCATCGATGAAGAACGTCCGCTTGTTGAGCCGCGACAAGGCATATGCGAAATAGGACGCGATAGGAAACGCTCTTCCAAAACCAGCCACATATACGTTTTCACTGTCGGATATGAACTTGATCACCTCGTTCAAATCGCGCTCCGAAATGTCCTCTCGCAAATGCCCAAGAGCAAGAATATTGCTATCTACAAATTCAGAGAGAATTTGCATCGGCCCCGTGACTTTCGCCTTGCCGACCTCATCTTTGAACTGCCTGATGCGCTCCGCGTAACCAAGGCTCGACTGTCCGGCGAGCAGGTCGTCGCGAAAAAGCTTTTGCATTTGGCTGGCGCCATCGAACCCGAAGGATTTCGCAAACCGGACGATCGCCGAAGGCTGCACGCCGCATCGATCCGCGAGCACCGCAACCGTTTCAAGGGCAAAATCGTTTGGCTCGTCCAGAACGTACTTTGCAATTTGCTGAAGTCTCTTGCTCAGAGAATCGTAATTCTCAAGAACGCTTGCGCGAAGCGCCTCAATCGTTTTCGGCGGAGTCATTTTTCTTGCCCTCAGCGTCAGGATGCGTTGCAGCGAGATCGGAGTTGGAATATATTTTTCAATATTAGAATAAATCGTTTATTTCATTTCCGCAAACAGGAACACCCGTCATGCATGTAGTTGCAATCGTAGGCGCCGGCCGGATTGGCGCGATCCACGCCCGAAATGCAGCCCTAAACCCCCGGTTGCGCCTTGCCTATGTCATTGATCCGTCGGCGGAAGCGGCGGGGAAACTTGCGGCGGCTCACGACGCAGAAACCGCAACGCTTGATTCGGCGCTGTCAGATCCCGCGCTGAAGGGCGTTATCGTGGCGAGTTCGACCGATACTCATCTTGAGGTCGCCCTCAAGGCCGTCAAGGCGGGAAAGTCGGTGTTTTGCGAAAAGCCGATTGATCTGTCGATCGAAAAAGTTAGCAGCTGCGCTGAAGCATTCGCAGATGCAAATTTCTTTCTTGGCTTCAACCGCAGATTTGATCCCAACTTCCGCGCCCTGTGGACGAGATTGCGCGCGGGTGAGGTCGGCGCCCTCGAGACGGTTCACATCATTAGTCATGATCCGGCGCCCCCGCCCCTCTCTTATATCGATGTGAGCGGAGGCCTCTTTCGCGATATGACTATTCACGACTTCGACATGGCCCGCTGGATTACTGGCGAAGATATTGTTGAAGTCTATGCGGCCGGCGAATGCCTCGTCGACAAGGAAATCGCCAAGCATGGCGATATCGACACCGCGAAGATAATTCTAAAAACGGAAATGGGCCGCATCGTCTTTATTAGCAATACCAGGCGCTCAGGCTACGGTTACGATCAGCGGATAGAAGCCTTTGGCTCCAAGGGGCGCCTGGCCGCGGAGAATATGCGGGAGACAACTGTCGAAAGTTGGACCGGGGGCGGGTGTCAAACCAATCCGCCTATGCATTTTTTCCTGGAGCGTTACGCAAACGCCTATGTCAATGAAATGGAGCACTTCGCCGATATACTCGACGGTTCGGCTGAGCCCACCATCAGTTACATTGACGGGCTTAAAGCCCAAGCAATCAGTGAGGCCGCATTGGCCTCCGTGCGGCACAACAAGCCTGTCAGCGTTTGAACAGTGCCGGGTCGCTTAACTCCTCCTGCCATTACCGCTTCACTGCACCGGACGGACTGCCAGAGCCGGTTGCCGTTTGAGCGTAGCACAACGCCCCAAACCATTATCGATGACGATCGCGGACTTTGCGCATATAGTCGCAACGTTGCGAGAAGTGGACCTGATCTGCTTACCTGGTGCTTACCAAGATGCAACGTCACCACACGCTCCGAAGTTTGACGCAGGTATGTCACTAATTTTATTGAGAAATCTGGCGCGAGTGACGGGACTTGAACCCGCGACCTCCGGCGTGACAGGCCGGCGCTCTAACCAACTGAGCTACACCCGCAAAGACTGGCCTCAAAGCCGGTCTGAGCGCGCGGTTTAAGATAGGGGACGGCGGGCGTCAAGCCGGAATCTGGCAAGAATTCAAAGGGAATACACGCCAGCGCCGAAACGAGGCCAAAAAGGCTGAATCGTTAACGCAAGCTCCTCAAAAATTTGCACAATTTCCTGGAATCCGGTGAGATCGAAACTATCCACCTAAGCCTCGCATAGGGGTGGGGGCTTTTCCCCAAGGATATTCCCGCCACCTCCCCCAGGGAGACAGATTGAAAAGGATCAAGACTTCCATGACCGGCGTTAAGGAATTTCTGGACGGACCTCATGGCCGCCTCGCCTACCGTCGGCGCGGCGGTAGGGACGACGGCCGGCCCGGGGTTGTTTGGCTGGGCGGCTACCGCTCTGACATGCTCGGAACCAAGGCCGAGCATCTCGACCAATGGGCGCAGGCGCATGAACGTCCTTATCTGCGTTTCGATTATTCCGGTCACGGAGAATCTGAGGGCCGTTTCGAAGACGGTTCAATTGGCGATTGGGCGGCGGATACGCTCGCCATGATCGACGCAAAAACGGAAGGACCTCAAATATTCGTCGGCTCCTCCATGGGTGGATGGATCGCTGCGCTTACAGCATTGAAACGTCCCGAAAAGGCTGCCGCTATTGTCTTTATCGCCCCGGCGCCGGATTTCACCGCGAAGCTAATGTGGCCGTCTTTCACGGCCGCACAACAGGAAACCTTGATGCAGGACGGCAAGCTGGAATTGCCGTCAGACTACTCTGACGAGCCGGACCTTTACACCCGCAAGCTGATCGAAGACGGACGCAACCATCTGATCATGGACGGGCCTGTAGCGATCCACTGTCCGGTGCGTGTCCTTCAGGGCATGAAGGACGACGCAGTGCCCTACACCCACGCACTCGACTTCGCCGCCCTGCTTGAAAGCGACGATGTGGAAATCCTCCTGACTCCGGGAGGCGATCACCGCCTTTCAACTCCTCCCGATCTGGAACGCCTCACCCGGACACTGGATCGGCTCTAACCGCAATCAGTCTCCGCTTCGCCGCAAAATCGGCTCAACTCACCGCAGAATTCGCCGGAAACCCGCATGATTGCTTGCGACAACTGTCGCAAAGCGCTAGGCTGGCCACATATGTCGCAGGGGGCTGTTGCGGCCCCCTGACTTCGCAACGAAATCAGGGCTGCCGCCAATGACCGACGTTAAGGGGACCGATCCCACCAAACCTGAACTCGCCATTTTGAAACTGCTGTGGCGATCGAAGGAAATGAACGCCCGCGAGATACATCGCGAGATCGAAAGCGATTTCGGCTGGTCCTACTCCACAGTCCGAACCGTGCTTGAGCGTATGGCGGATAAAAAGTTGATCTCCAAAACACCGGTCGACGGCGTCAATATTTACGAGCCGCAAGTGGGCAAGGTCGCCATGCTTTCGCGCATGATCGCGGACTTTTCAAAACGGGTTCTGGAACTCGACACGACGCCTGCGACCGCTTTCTTCGCTGATTCAAAGCTTCTCAGCGATGATGAACTCGCTGAACTCGAGGACGTTCTAAAAAAGACGGAGTCTGAGTGATGGCCGCGTTAATCGAACCTTTCTTCTATTGCCTGCTCGCGTCGCTCATTTGGGCGCCAGCGGTTTTTCTCGTTACAGCAAGCATCGCGGGCGGCGACAAAAACCTCCTGCGCACAAACGTTCTCTCCGGAAAGGTCTGGCCTGCAGCCCTGGTCATCGCGGCATTGCCAGTGCTTCTCGCGCCTGTCGCCGCCACCCTTGGTCTTTCCTTGCGCGCGCCTGCGCCTCTCCCGCCCATGATGGAAATGGCGGGGCCGGTCGTAACGGCTTCAGAACAGCCTGTCCTCACCGCTTATGAAGCGCCAAGCAGCGTTTCTCTCGCCGACATCCTGCGGATGACGGCGGTGCTCTATTTCTACGGCTTCATCATGCTGTTTGCGCTGGCGGCCGTGCGCCACATCTGGTTCGCCTATCGTCTAAATTATGCATACAAACTGGACGAACCGCGCCTCGAAGCCGAGCTTGAAGCATGGCGCACGCGCATTGGCGTCAAACAGCGTCCGCGCTACGTCTTCTCGCACATCGTCTCCAGCGTTTGCGTCTACGGATTTTTCCGTCCCGTCATTGTCATGCCGATGAATCTTCTCGACCGGATTTCCATCGAGGACGCAGCGTTGATGGGCGCCCATGAAATGGCGCATATCAAACGCGGTGACGTGGTCCTGTTTGGGCTTTGCTCGGTTGCGAAAGCTGTGTTCTGGTTCAACCCGTTCATGCATCAGATCTGCGCGCGCGCTAACCTGACCGCTGAACAAGGCGCCGATGCGCTTGTTCTGGCGCGCGGCGTCAATCGCCGGCAATACGCCCACTGTTTTGTGCAAGGCCTTCGACTGGCTGCTAATGCTCGCCACGGCTTTGCAGGTGAACTCATTCCTTCCTTTACTCCCTTCGACAAACGCTCCCGGCGCCAGCGGCTCGATGCAATCCTGTCCGGGGCGTCTGAGAGAGACGCCATGTCGTGGACAACAAAACTCGGTCTTTGCGCCGGGGCGATTGTCGCCGCCTGTCTGGCCGGCGCGCAAGCCGCTTTCGCTGTCGCTCCTCCCGCGATCGAAGAAGCGCTCCCTGTCCGCCCTGTCAAAGGCGATGTAACCTTAGGCTATGGTGAAAAGAGCAAGTTCTTGAGCGGGGACCGCCCCGCTCATGAAGGCATCGATCTCAGGGCTGCGCGCGGCGAGCCCGTATACGCTTCCGGCGCCGGCAAAGTCATCGCCGCAACTGACAATTATCAAGGACATAAATCCTGGGGCAATGTTGTGGTTGTCGATCATGGCCACGGCCTTGTCACCCGCTACGCTCACCTAGACAGCTACGCCGTCGAAAGAGGCGATCGGGTGGAGGCAGGAGATGTCATCGGCGCCGTAGGGTCAACAGGCGTCACCACCGGCCCTCATCTCCATTTCGAAGTGATCTCGGAAGGAGAGACCATCGACCCTGCGCCAATTGCAGCTCCAGCTCCATCGCCAAAAGCGCGCGCCACCATGACCCGCAAGGTGAAAATCGCTCCCGCTCCGACGGCGCTCACCCCCATAGAGCCCGTCACGTCTGTCGCTGAAACATCCGCTTCCGCATCGGCTTGGTCTTCATCATCCGCCGCCTCATCAAGAGATGGCGAAAGTGACTCCAAGGAACACAAGCTGGAAAAGAAACTGCAACAACTTGAAGCCAAATTGCGCAGGCAGTTTGATAATTTCGACGCCTTCGACGGCCTTGAAAACATGACCGTCGAATTTGGAGATCTCGAGCTTGACGGTTTCGACGGCGCTCAAGACTGGGCCGAGCTTTTTGAAAACAGCCGTATAGAGCTCGAAGGACTTGCGAAATTCGCGATGGCGACGCCAAGTGTAAAAGAACTAGCGGGCAAAGAGCACTTTACTGAGGAAGAAATCGAAGCGTTTCGCGAGGCTCAGGCGGACGCCATGGAAGCCGCGGCAGATGCAATGGAGAATGTAAAAGAAACGCTCCGAGAGCAGCGCGAGGCGCGCAACGAGGCCATGCGGGAAATGCAGGAAGCCGCGCGCGAACGGGCGCGTGAACAAAAAGAACATGAACGCGAAATGAAGCGCGAGCGCAAGCGCCATGAAGCTGAAATGAAACAAATGCGACGTGAAGCCGAACGTGATATCGCGGCGGCTGAAAGAGATTGGGCGTCGGAATTCCACGGCATGATAAGCGAGCGTGAATTGCTTGAGCAACGTGAACAGGCATTGCGCAACGCAAAAGAAAATCTTGAACTTGAGCTCGCGGAAATCGAGCGCCGCCGTAAAGAGTTAAACAAGTCTGAATAAGATGAAAGAAATGACGCCTACAATACTTGTAGGCGTAGCTACACTCATCAGTTCGCCGCAACAGACAAGCGCCTTATCGAATAGCTAATGCGCGGCGGTTTGAAAAAAGCGACACTCTAAATACACACGCGGTTGCAGCCCAACACTGACAAGGGCGCTGCGTGACGCGTGCGGATGATGTCCACCGCCGATTAGGGAACGACTTTTTCAGGAGCGACCAACATGGGGCTAACCCGGCTTTGCCTTAAGAACCCGGCGGCGGCGGCGGTGGTGCTTGCGCTCATAACCCTGTTGGGCGCCATGTCAATTTCCCAGCTTCCTGTGCAGTTATTTCCTGCTATCGAGCGCCCCCAGATCGGCATCTGGACCGGCTGGCGCGCCGCCTCCCCGCGCGAAGTCGAAAGCGAAATCACCGAACCAATAGAACGCGAACTGCGCGGCATGCCAGGCGTCACCGTAATGCAATCCTGGTCGAACCAGGGTGGCGCATGGATTTCCCTCGAATTCTCTCTCGGCACGGACATGGACACAGCGTTCTCTGAAGTGAACGCGCGTCTGCAACAGGTGCGGGGGCTACCCGCGGATGCGGATCGTCCGCGTATAAATCTTGGCGGCGGCGGCGATAGCGGCGAAACGCTGATTTTTCTGTTCCTTCAACGCCTGCCGAATAATTTGAACCAGACTTTAAAACTCAGCGAGTTTGCAAAACAACGCATCCAGCCGGAGCTTGAAGCCATACCCGGCGTCGCCAGCGTGGATGTAAATTCTGATGACGGCGAGAAAATCCTCAATATCGAGTTCGATCCGTTTCTTGCCGCACAGCTTGGCATAACGCTGGACGATATCGCGCAAAACGTGAATAGGTCATCGGACGTCACCGGCGGCTCTGTTGAGGTCGGCCGGCGCAATTACACGATGCGGTTTGAAGGCCGGTTTACAGCCAGCCAGTTGAACGAAACCATTCTCGCCTGGCGAGACGGCGCCCCGGTCAGACTTGGCGATATCGCCAGTGTGCGGGTTGGCCCCGATCGCCGCAGCGTCGGTGTCGTCTATCAAAACGGCAATCCGGCCATCGGTATGCGCGTCCTGCGAGAACCCGGCGCCAATACACTTGAAGCGATCGACGCACTCACCGAAGTCATCGACGAATTGAACGAAGGCCCTCTCGCCGAGATGGGCTACGCCATTCACAAGAGCTTTGACCCCTCAGTCTTCATCAAACGCGCTATCTCGCTCCTGACCAGTAACCTGCTGATTGGCATTATTCTGGCCGTCGCGGCCCTCTGGCTCTTCCTGCGCCGCACGATGGCGACTCTCATCATCGCGGCTGCGATTCCGATCTGCCTTATGGCCACCATCATCATGCTCAACATGTTTGGCCGGTCGATCAATGTGATCTCCCTAGCAGGCCTCGCTTTCGCCACAGGTATGGTGCTTGACGCCGCGATTGTCGTCCTTGAAAACTTTGTGCGCCTGCGCGAGGAAGGCCGCTCCCCCTTCGAGGCTGCTGAGGCCGCCGTCGGCCAGGTCTTTGGCGCATTGTTCGCTTCGACCGTCACCACCGTGGCGATCTTTATTCCGATCATGTTTTTTGAAGATGTCGAGGGACAGCTTTTTGCAGACCTTGCGCTCACCATCGCCATCGCCGTTTCCTTCAGTCTTGTCGTCGCCATCACCTTGCTGCCCACCGGCGCGCGGTATTTCATCAAGAAAGACACCAGCGGGAAACAACATGGCGAGAAGACAGCCGCGCGCATCGCCGATTTCATCATTGGCCTGACGTCCACTCGAAACCGGCGGCTTGGCATCATCGGCGGGCTTACGATCGTTCCCATCGCCACCGCCTTTTTGCTGTGGCCACAGCTCAACTATCTGCCGCCAGTGAAGCGTGACGCCGTTGACGCTTTCGTCAATTTCCCATCCGGCGCCAGCGCCGACATGATCAAAACGGAATGGGCCGAGGTCGTTGTCGACCGGTTGCAGCCCTATATGGACGGTGAAAAAGAACCCGCCCTCAAAAACTACTATCTTTATTCCGGCAATTGGGGCGGCAATATTGGCGTCCGGATTCTCGACCAGTCGCGCATTGAGGAAATGGTCAAGATCGTCAATGAGGAAATCCTCGCCGGTTTTCCCGATACGCGCACATTCGCCCGTCAGGGTGATCTGTTCGGTAATTTTGGCGGCGGCGGCGCCATCAGCCTTGAATTGCAAGCGGCGGATTTCGACGCCCTTGGCGCATCCATTCCAGCTGCAACTGAGGTCATTCAGGAAGCGCTGCCCGGAGCCCAGGTGTGGCCAAACCCGGATCCACAGATCGTGACGCCCGAATTGCGCCTTCTTCCCAATGACCGTCGCATCGCCGAAGTCGGCATGACTCGCGACAGCGTCGCCCGCGCAGTACGCGCGCTTGGCGACGGACAATGGCTCGGCGAATTCTTCCATGAAGACGGCCGCATCGATGTCATCCTGCAGGCCAAGCAATGGACGGAGCCGGAATACCTTGAAAGCGCGCCCATAGCGACGCCGACCGGGATCGTTGTGCCGTTGGGAGAGCTTGTCACCATCACCCGCAATGTAGGCCCACAACAAATTCGCCGTGTCGACGCACGCCGCACGATTTCGCTAGGCATCACCCCACCGGAAGGGATGGCCCTCGGGCCTGCGGTTGAAGCCCTGAAGGCAAATGCACAGTCGCGGCTTTATGAAGTTTTACCGCAGGGCGCGTCTCTGAAATGGGGCGGCGACGCAGACGCCCTTGCCCGCGCAGTTTCAAATCTCGGGTCTAACTTTTTGCTCGCCGTTATTATTCTTTTCCTGATCATGGCGGCGCTGTTCAAGTCGGTTAAAGACTCAGCCCTTGTGATCGTCACCTTGCCGATGGCGGCCGTTGGCGGCGTTCTCGCCATGCGCCTTCTCGACCTGTTCAAGTCTACTCCCCTCGACCTTCTCGGCATGATTGGTTTCATCATCCTGCTGGGGCTGGTCGTCAACAACGCGATCCTGCTTGTCGCACAAACCCGCGCCTCCGAAGCTGACGGCAAGTCTCGCTCAGAAGCGGTGCGCGAAGCGCTATCCTTGCGCATTCGACCGATTTTCATGTCTACATCAACATCACTCATGGGCATGCTGCCGCTGGTCCTCGCGCCTGGCGCCGGCAGCCTCATCTATCGCGGCCTCGCCACCGTCATTGTCGGCGGGATGGCCGTATCAACCCTATTCACCTTGTTCCTCCTGCCGGCGCTGCTGCAGCTTGGCGCAGAAAAAGAAAAAACATCGCAGGCCCATGGCTTCGCCATGCAACCCGCGGAATAAAAGGAGCCATCGTCTTATGAACCGCAAATTCCTTTTCGCTGGCGGCGCTGGCGCCGCCCTGATCGCTGCGGCCGCCGCCGCTTATCTTTATGGCGGGTTCGTCAGCGCACAACCCGCTGACGCCGCCGACGGCGCGCAAGCGCAACAAGGCCCGCCGCCTGCGCCGGTCACTGTCGCCAAAGCCGAACAGAAAAGCCTCGCGCCGCGCGCCGAAACGCCAGGTGCTGTCGTCTCCTTGCGCGACAGTCGCGTCGCCGCCGCCACCTCCGGAAAGGTCGAATGGGTCGCCGAAGTCGGAGCTGAGGTTGAAGAAGGTGATGTGATTGCACGCTTGGAACAGGCCGATGCAAAATTCACGCGCGATGACACCGCGGCGCAAGTCCGGCGCTTGCGCGCGCGAGCCGACTATCTTGAAAGCTTCTACCAGCGTTTTGTAGGACTCGAAGAAGCTGGTGAATCCGAAGCTTCCATGGATGAAATGCGTTCAAACCGTGACGAAGCAATTCAGGCTCTGCGGCAGGCGGAAGTCGCCCTGCAGCGCGCCGAAATAAACTTGGAACGCACAGAAGTGAAGGCGCCGTTCACGGGCCGCATTGTTTCCCAGGAAACGCAAATGGGTGAATACGCCAATCCCGGCACGGAACTTATTCGCCTCGTTGATACGGTTCATCTTGAAGTGACCGCGCGCGCGCCGGCCGGCCTCACCCGCAATATCTCACCAGGCGAAACCATTCGCGTTGCGAACGGCGCTGACATGCTCGATGGAACGGTCCGCGCTGTCGTGCCCGTTGGCGACGACCGCTCGCGCATGCTGGAGATCCGCCTCGAGCTTCCCGAAACCGACTGGTATATCGGCTCAGCGGTTCGTGTGAATCTGCCTTCCGACCGTCCGCGCACAGTGACGGCGGTGCCGCGCGACGCCCTTGTCCTACGCGCTGACCAGATCAGCGTTTTCGTCATCGGCGAAGATCAAACCGCCAAGCGCGTTAATGTTGAACTCGGCGCCGCAGATGGCGGCTTCATTGAAGTCATCGGCGACATCCTCCCCGGCGACAATGTGGTGATCCGCGGCGGTGAGCGTCTTCGCGATGGTCAGTCGGTAAGTCTCTCTGCGATACCAGCCGAACCGACCTCGTAAATCGGCGCAAGCTGAGCTTTACCCCCATCTATCTGCGGCGAATTAACCCAAGCGTGAACATGCGCTTCTACGCATTAAACGCGTTGGGGCCCCACAACTGCAGGAAAAGGCTTGGCTTTAAGCAAACCGCAATTGCACTTCCGCCTCACATCTAATATTCCAATATTCGAAATTAAGAATATTTGTTTGAATAACCGCCCGTCGCAAGCGGATATTCCCCTATGAAAACGAAAACCATTCAGCAAATCCGGGCCGCCTTAAACAGCAGTCCGGAAAAGAAAGGAAATAACATGACGCTCAGAATTGGCGACACCGCACCGGACTTCACCATCGACACAACTCAAGGAGAGATCAGTCTGCACAAATGGGCAGGCGATTCATGGGTGTTTTTCTTCAGTCATCCGGCTGACTTCACCCCTGTCTGCACGACCGAAATGGGCCGCACAGCGCAGCTCGCGAGTGAGTTTGCCAGCCGCGACGTCAAACCGCTAGGCTTGTCCACGGACACTGTGGACGAACACAACAAATGGATTTCAGACGTGAACGATACTCAAAAGACCGATCTACAGTTTCCAATCGTCGCCGACCCCGATCTCAAAATCGCCAAACTCTATGAAATGATCCACCCATCGGAAAGCGACACGCAGGCAGTCCGTTCAGTATACATCATCGATCCCAACAAAAAGATCAGACTAATGATGACCTATCCTATGAGCGTCGGCCGCAACTTCGATGAAATCCTGCGTGTCATCGACGCATTGCAGACAAGCGATGCTAACAGGATTGCAACCCCGGCGGACTGGAAGCCAGGCGACAAAGTGATTATCCCACCATCCATCAGCGATGATGAAGCCAAAGGGTTATTCCCCCAAGGGTGGGATGAATTGCGCCCGTATCTCCGCCTGACAAAAGTGTAGTTTACAGATAGAGGGCCGCAATCTCATCCTTGTGGCCCTCGTCGGTTTTTACTGGCGGCACGGTCAGTCCTTCTCGCCAAAACGATCTTTGACCAGTTTGACAATGGCGTCGACCGCTTCGGCGGCTTGCGGACCTGTCGCGGAGATTTCAAGCTGCGCGCCTTTGCTCGCCAGCAACATCAACAGATCAAGCTGTGAATCGGCGTAAGCTGTGCGATCATTATTTCGCACTGAAACCGTTGCATCGTAGGATTTTGCAAGCGACGAGAGATAACGCGATGGACGTATGTGAAGGCCGAGCTTGTTACAGACCTCTACAGTTTCGACAACCGGCTCTTCTTCCCCTTCAGACACTCTAATCCGCCGCCTCTCCCGACAACACCCAGGAGGCGACGTTGATGTATTTTCGCCCGGCCTCCTGCGCCGACTTCACCGCATCGGGAAGATCGTCCTCCGCGCGAGCGGACGCGAGCTTAATGAGCATCGGCAAGTTGACACCGGCGATGACTTCTGCGTTCGCTTTTTCCATCACCGAGATGGCGAGATTTGAAGGCGTGCCGCCGAACATGTCGGTGAGAATGATAACGCCCTCACCGCTGTCCACTGCTTTCGCAGCATCGAGAATATCCTGACGGCGCTTTTCCATATCGTCATCGGGGCCGATAGACACAGCTTTCACTTGTTCCTGCGGCCCGACAACATGTTCCGCCGCAGAGAGAAACTCTTCTGCAAGGCGACCATGGGTGACGACGACGAGACCAATCATGCTGTTTGCATCCACTTATTCAAAACACCGGATATGGTGCGTGTTTGTTCGCAGATGTCCACAAAAAAATATAAGAAGTTACCGGCCCGGAAGCTCCACCACGAACCGTGCGCCCAAGCGGGCGCTATCAGCAAAATTGGGGTCTTGAAGGCGATTTTCGGCGTAAATGCGCCCGCCATGGGAATTGACAATTTGTCGCGATATCGCAAGCCCAAGACCTGAATTGTTACCGAAAGCGGAACCTTGCGGCCGCTTGGTGTAAAATCGCTTGAAAATTGATTCCAGACTATCCGGTGGAATGCCGGGACCATCATCTTCGACAGTGATGCGAGCAAGCCCGGTGCGCTGCGTTGGCGCATGGAGCGTGATCCGCACCTCTCCCTCCGACGGGCTAAAGGAACGTGCATTGTCGATCAAATTGCGAATGACCTGACCAAGAGCGCCGGGATTCCCTAAAATATACGCATCATCTAACGGCTCATTGAAAATCACTTTCGCCTGGCCGTCTTTTTGTGTGTCGCCATACATGGACACAATGTCTTTGATCAGCTTGCGAAGATCGATCGCATCACGGCTTTCGCGAGCAAGCTCCGCATCGAGGCGGGAAGCGTTGGAGATGTCAGTGATCAGCCTGTCCATGCGCGCCACATCCTTCTGGATGACGGCGAGAAGTTTTGCCTGCTGCTCTGGTGTTTTTGCGATTTGTAGCGTTTCTGCGGCGCTCCGGATGGATGTGAGGGGGTTTTTCAGTTCATGGGATACATCAGCGGCAAAACTTTCGATTGCATCGATCCGCGCATAGATGGCTTGCGTCATGGATTTGAGTGAGGCCGATAGTTCTCCGATTTCATCTTTGCGATTTGTGAAATCAGGAATGCGCGCGCGCCCTGCAGCGGCGATTCCTTCACGCACTTTGTCCGATGCAATGGCAAGCTGGCGGATCGGCTGCGCGATCATGGTGGTGAGAAGGAGCGAAGACAAAATCGCCGCCGCAAACGCCCAGCCAAAAAACGGCAGGATCGACAGGCGCGCATCTTCGACCAGCGCATCGATACCGCCGCTTTCTGCGGTCACCACACCATAAATGGCCTGCACCCGCCGGATCGGGACCGAGACCGAGGCGACAAGCTCACCCTCTTCATCGAGACGCACCGACGCCGCCCCGCGCTCCGCCGCAAAAGGCGAAGACGCAAGCGCAGCGTTCAATTCATCTTCGATGGAGTGCCGCGCCGCCTCTGCGCGATAACTGCTCGAAAAAAACCGTGAAACCCGCCGCCAAAGACCTTCGTCTTCAATGGTGTCGATAATCGACGATTGATCATCAATAGGCGGCAGGCTTTGCGCGACAATCTCATCTTGCCGCAACACGACATCCTCGAGGAGCAGAATTTTGGCGTCGGTCACCGGCGGCGTTGCAAAGGTTTGGGGCGCATTGAAAATCCGCACCCTGCCCTCAAAACTGTCCCATACGCGATTAAAAACTTCGCGCACATCGCGCTGACTCAAAGAGAGCGCGCAAACCGCTTCGCTTTCTTGCCGGGCGATATCAGAAGCCTCGACGGGCTGACAGGTGCTCTCATCAATCGCTACCTGCGCGAGAACATCGGCAATGATTTGCGCCTGCGCGCGGACACCTTCAAGCTTCGCCTGGATAAGACCATCGCGATACTGCGTCAGGGCGAACGAGCCCAGCAGGAGAATGACAAGTCCAATGAGATTGGCGAGGACAATGGTCAGCGTCAGCCGCGACACCGCAATGGGCGCGCGTCTTCGCCGCGCGATGCCGCCCTCTTCCTCCATCCCTTATGAGGCGTCCTTATATTTGTAGCCAACTCCGTAAAGGGTTTCGATAGAATCGAATTCCCTGTCGACCTGACGGAATTTCTTGCGCACGCGTTTGATATGGCTGTCGATGGTGCGGTCATCCACATAGACCTGATCGTCATAAGCAGCGTCCATCAACGCATCACGGCTTTTCACAAAACCGGGGCGCTGCGCAAGGGATTCCAGGATAAGGAACTCCGTCACGGTAAGGACAACCGGCTGGCCTTTCCAGGTACAGGCATGGCGCATGGGATCAAGCGTCAGCTCTCCGCGACGCATAATTTTCTTTTCTTCTTCCTCAGTCGGTGTTTCGCTTGCCTGCCTGCGGCGCAGGACCGCCTTCACCCGCTCGAGAAGCAGACGCTGGGAGAAAGGTTTTTTGACATAGTCGTCGGCGCCCATAGTGAGCCCCAGGACCTCGTCGATTTCTTCGTCCTTGGAGGTAAGGAAGATGAGCGGCAAGCTGGAGCTCTGGCGGATGCGGCGCAAAAGCTCCATCCCGTCCATGGTCGGCATTTTAATATCCGACACGATCATGTCCGGCGGCGTTGCATTAATATATTCCAGCGCCGCCGCGCCGTCCTCAAAGGTTTTCACCGTGTGTCCCTCCGCCTCGAGAGCGATGGACACAGAGGTCAGGATGTTTTCGTCGTCATCGACAAGCGCGATTGTCGCCATCTTTCATTCAATCCCATTGTGAATTCAAAACCTTACTAGATCGAGCCGCGGGCGTATAGAAGGCGCGGGCAAGGCGTTTTTGTGACAGGCAGCCGATTTCTCAGTCATCTTCACCAGCGGCTGCGTCTATAAAGGCCGCGAGGCTCACATCCCGCTCGGAAAGCCCGCCAGCATCATGGGTCGTGAGGGTGATTTCGACCCGATTATAGACATTAAACCACTCAGGGTGATGATCCGCCTTTTCGGCGGCCAGCGCCACCCGGCTCATAAAGCCCCAAGCACCGTTAAAATCGTCGAAAACGAAGCTTTTCTTGACCGCATCCCGATCCACCACGGAGGCCCAGCCCGGATGATCCTTCAGGAAAGCCGTCCGCTCTTCAGGGGTTAATTTCGCCACCATGGGGGCCTCCGAATGACTGACTCATGGGTCCCATTTAGGGGCGGCCGGAGTGTTTGTCATTCCTCTTGGAGGTGTTCTGGCGATTCCAGCCCAATCGATATCGGAAAGCGCCGACCAAAGGCCCAAAAAGGAAAGGGCCGCCCGAAGGCGGCCCCGCGATTTCCTCAGCCATCAGGCCTCAAGATCTCGTCAAATCCGGCGGTCAAACACTGTTCGAAGGCTGCTCCGAACCGCGTTCTTCCCACAAAGACCTCATTGGCTTTAAGAAATCACTCGACATCGGATCACCTCCTCTCGTTGATTGAAACCTGAGTACATAATGGGCCGCGCCTCGCCTCATGGCAAGGGGGCAAAGGTAAACGGGACGGTGTTTGTGAAAAGTGTTAACACGGCCAATCACCGCGTAGTACGCTAATTAATATGTATACGAATAAAAAAACGGCCCAGCGAAACGCTGAGCCGTTTTGCATTTTGATGCGCGGTCTTTTTATGACGTGCCGACGCCAATCATCGGCGCGATATAGGGAAGCCACAGCACTGAGTAGAAGATCACAACGAAAATACCGATGGGGCACACCCAGCGGATAAGGAAACGCCAGCGCTTGAACCAGACTTCCGATTTGAATCCGATCGCTTCGCGCGCCGTCGACGTCGACACAATCCAGCCGGCGAAGATCGCGGCGATAAGTCCGCTCACCGGCAAGATGATATCGGTCGTC
>JAUHYK010000035.1 GCA_030426465.1 Alphaproteobacteria bacterium | reverse complement strand
CCGCCGGCGCCATGCCGATTGGCTGCACGGCGAAACCTGGTGCCAGCCCATGGCGGCGGACGGGCGAATGTTGCCTGCGAGTTTTTTAATGGCGATGTTTCCAATTGCGACGCCAACAGCAGCAAGGACGACATAGGCGACGCCTTTCGCGGTTGCCGCGCCCCCGCCGGCGGTCAATTGAGGCGACGCTGAAATCAGAACCCCGACGAAGCCAATGCCTAAACCGAATTTAGTGCGCGCGTGGAGGCGTTCCGCCAGAAAAAAGCGAGCGAGCATTGCGGCGAGCAGGGGCTGCGTGTTCGCGATGATCGTGGCGAATCCGGGCGCGACAAACTCCGCCGCGTGAAACATTCCCAGATAGCCAAGCGTTGTTGCGCCAAATCCCGCGAGCATAAGCCACGCCCATATTCGAGGGCTTTTGGGGATGGGCGCGCCGGAGACCGCCGCTACTATTAGTAACACACTGCCTGCGATCGCGGCGCGCATCGCCGCAAAGGTGAGGTGCGGAGCATGGGGGAGCCCAAGCGTAATGAGAGGATAACAACTCGCCCATAGCACCATGACAATGACTGCGCCGAGGCCTGCTTGTACGCGTGCGTTGCCTCTTAGGGTGAGCATTTTGATAAATGGCGGATGTAGCTTCATGTTATCGACGCCGTCACGCCGCATATAGGGCGGTTGATCCGCGGCTTATTTCGGATCGACATAACGGTTCAAATCGAGAAGGCCTGCCTCCAAAGGATGCTGCCGTATCATCTGGTCCTGGAAGAAATCGGCTGTCTCCCAGAATGTCGAGCTCGACCGGCGAACGCCGTAGGCGGCGACAAACGCGAGCCAGCCGCCGTCATCATGGATGGCGGATAAATCGTTCACAAACCGCGGCAGCATTTGTTCGTCAACGACGAAGAAGAAATTTGGGTAGCTGCCGATCTGGCCGCGAAGAATTGTGAGCGTGTCTTTCTCAGGCTCAAGTCTGAGCGATTCTGCGAAAAGAAAAGCGACATTCGTGTGCGCCTTGTCATGTATGAATGAGAAGGCAAGGTCGGGGCCAGCCTTGCGCTTGACTCTGAGCAAAGACAGCTCGGGCAGGAACTCAACCCAGGGCGCGGTCTTCGATGAAAGCCGAGATAGCAGCAGGCTTTGCGGCGACAGCGAACCGCCGCGGTCAATCGGCCGGTTTAGCGGGTCGGCTTTTGGCGAAACGCCGCTGGCGCTCTTCAGGACGCGTAAGAGCAGCTCGGATTTCGCGTCGCCGGTTCGATAATCGATCTGGACGCCGTGATCGATATCGATCTGTTGTTGATGCATTAACACTCGGATCTTTGTGTGGCCGCCGCGATACCAGCTTTGATGAAGGTCGCGCCGCCGGCCCGGCGGCAAAAAGGAAAGAAATAAGTCTTCGCTCTCCATGCGGAGGAGGTCCATATAGAGCCGCGTTCCGACCTGATGCTCGACGGAACCGAAGACATCAAAACCGGCGACGAGATTGTAATAGATCCGTTCTAACGTCGGATAATCGATGACCCAGGCGGTTTCGGGAATATCGCCGACAAATCCGGAAATGACGGACGCGTTATCGAAATGCCGGAATACGGTTAGGATCGGCGCGCCTGTGACAGACGATCCCTTCCAAATGGCGTCGATAGAAGGGCCGAGCCTTTCCGGGTCAGCGTCGTCATAGCGCTTTCGACGAAAGTCCTCATAGCGCCGGTGGTGATCGAGATAGACGGGCACGAGCCGCTCAAGGAGCGGTCCTGACGCGTGTTCCGCCGGAAGGCCCAGATAAGGAGCGGCGTCTTTCAAATAGCTGGGATCGGTGATCGATAAATCGGAAGCAGGATCGAGAAACATCACCCAGAAGCGGTCTTCAATGACATTTACGGCGACCTGACCGCTGCAGACGGGTCCGCGTATGAACGTCCGGATAAAATACTCAGGATCGTCAAGCAAAAACCGGTAACGCGCTTCGGCCGGTATATCAGCGAACGAGATAAATGGATTCGACGCAACGGAAGGTTCGTAGGAGGGAAGCTCGCTGGGCGCGCTCCAACCTTCGGTGAAAAATATTTCTTTGAGACGCTCAAGGCGTTCCGGACCCAATTGATACGTCATATGGGTTTTGTGAAGAATCGTCTCGGTAATGGGTTCCAATCGATAGAAAAACACATCCGCGCCGGGATCGTCATAAGGGCGCCGCGTAGCGATAATCTCTATTGGCTGTCCCGGCGGCGTAAAGGACCGGACAAGCTGATAGAAAGGTCCGTCTTCCGCATCGTCAAAATAGAGATGCGCCAGAAAGAGATGTTCGTAGAGATAACGGGCGACAAGGCGTGACTTCGGCGACGGATCGTTCAGAAATGCTTCCCACGAAGCAATCTGGTCGCCGAGCACAGTCTCATCGTCTGTACTAATAAGATCGTCCAGCGGCGCCCCGTTTGCGACCCAGGCGCTCAACATTTTCCATTCGCCTTCTTCTAGCGGCGCCATGGCGTAAGGCATGCCGCCGAAAGGATTTTCGCGCTCGTATTTGTCGAATTCGGTTGGAACGGGGCAACTGAGCTTTCGGGTGACGTCGAGATCGATGTTCTTGGGAAGAGAAATGTTGGCCGGCAGCGGATGTTGCCGCCCGAGCGCCAGCATTCGCCAAAGAATTGAACTTTCGGGGTCTTCCTTGCCATGTGGCGCAATGTCCGCAAAACCGAGCCGCCTCCATTCCTCGGTTGTTGAAGCGTCGATTCCTAAACGGGTAAGCGTCGCGTCAGTTGTGCGCGCGGGATCATAAACCGGTTCTTTGCTGGCGCCGCGCGCTATCCCTTCCGGGGACGTCATCCGAAATTGACAGGGTGCGTCGTAACAGCCGTGGCAGACGACGCAGCGGCGTTCGATCATCGGCTTAATCATTTTTATATCGAGGGCCGTCATCGAACCGGCTGGCGTCTCGGCTATCTCCTCATGATTCTCGGATGGGCGCTTGCTGACAGTTTCAATCACAAGCGCGAACATCGCTGCTGCGAATAGGCCAAAGACAACGCTAGCTGCGAATAGCGATTGTTTCGACAACAGCCGTTTAAGCACAGAGCATTATCCTTTTCTTTATGGCCTATGCGGACTTCAGGTTAACCGCTTGCGAAACAACCAGGCCGCGGCTGAAAGCGTAAAGACGGCGATGAGCGCCATCGGCCAAGTATGCTCAAAAATCACCGAGGCGGGTACGTTCTTAAGGAAAACGCCTTTGCATATCACGATGAAATGCATGAGCGGATCGCTTTCGGCCAGCCATTGCAGCCAGACGGGCATGTTTTCCACAGGTGAAGCGTAACCGGAAATCAAAACGGCGGGCATCATATAGAAAAATAATCCGATCACGGCCTGCTGCTGGTTCGAAGCAAGAGTAGAAATGAAAAGGCCAATCCCCACGATCGATGTCAGAAAGATAATCATGGCGGCGAAAAGCAAAATGATCGAGCCGCGGAGCGGAACCTGGAGCACGAGCGATCCAAGCGCCAGCATGGCGACCGCGCTGGCGAGCGCGATCAACACGGCGGGAACGGCCTTGCCGATCATGATTTCAAAAGGCCGTATTGGCGAGACGAGGAGCTGTTCGAATGTGCCGAGTTCGCGTTCGCGCGCGATCGTCAAGGCCGACACCATGAATCCGACAACCATTGTAAGCACTGCGAACAGGGCGGGGGTTGCTGACCAGAGCGGCTCGAAATTAGGATTGAACCAGGCGCGCGCTACAATAACCGTTGGTGGGCGGATATCATCGCCGGCAAGTTCTTTGTTAAAGTCGGCGACAATACGCGCCGCGTAGCCTTCCAAAATTTGCGCCGTATTGGAGCGACGGCCGTCAAGAATTAACTGAACTTTCGCCGGCTTCCCCGCTGCAATACTGCGCGAAAATGCTGAATCGAGTCGAATCGCCATGGCCGCTTGTCTTGAATCGATCGCGGCAGCGGCGCCTTTCCAACTGTCGAAATACAGAATTTCGCTGAATGTGGGCGAGCCATCGAAGCGGGCGATAAGATCGCGCGACACCGTTCCGGCGTCTTCATTATAGACAGCGACGGGGATGTTCTTGACTTCCTGGGTGATGGCGAACGCATAGATTAACAGCAAAAGGGGAGGCGAATAGAGCACAAGCCAGCGCGTTTTCGCGTCCAGCGCGCTCGCCAGCAATTCTTTTACGATGAGCGTTCGGATTCTGAGCCACATAAAATCAATCCAGCCGCCGTCGCGTGGCGAGCGCGGTGAGAATGAAGAAGATGCCTGCTATCATTGCGATCCCCAAGGCGTCCGGAATGAGAACGCTTGGGATGTTTCCAGCGAGAAACAGGGATTGCAGTGAAGAAATGTAGTATTTGGCCGGAATAACATAACTCACCAGACGCAGGGCAAGCGGCATGCTTCCAATTTCAAAGACGAAGTTCGAAAAATAAAACGCCGGCAGGAAGGCGGACATGACGGAAAGCTGACCGGCGAGAAGCTGATTGCGCGTGATCGTCGAGATGAGAAGGCCCTGTCCGAGCGCCGCCAGCATGAAGAGGGCTGAAAGCAGCGTCAAAACAAGGAACGATCCGCGAAAGGGAACGCCGAAAACGAAGACGGCTGTAGCGACGGAAATCGTCATTGATATCATGCCAAGTGCGAAATAGGGCGCAAGCTTGCCGATTAATAATTCCGCAACGCCAATTGGCGTCGCCAAAAGCGCCTCCATGGTGCCGCGTTCCCATTCGCGCGCGACAACGAGCGCCGTCAGCAGTGCGCCAATCAGCATGAGGATAATGGCGACGGAGCCCGGCACGAGATAGTTCCGGCTTGAAATTTCCGGGTTGAACCAGACGCGGGGTTCAAGGTTCACAAGGACCGGTTGAAGCGATTGACCGCGGCTGATCGATTCTTGCGTCAGCCAGTTCGCCCAGAGCCGTTCGATATAAGCGCTAACGAGTTCGGCGGTGTTGGGATCGCCGCCATCGACGATAACCTGGATCGGCGCAGTGTCGCCACGATAGGCGACAGCGGCGAATTTGGCAGGCAGAACGACGACCGCCTTGATGTCGCCGGCGACGAGGGCGTCTTCCAACTCGCGCCGATCATGGCCTTTCTCGATGCGGAAATAGGGCGAATTGACGAGCGCTGATTCAAAGCTGCCGGTTTCAGGCGTCGCCTGCTCGACGACCAATCCAATATTGAAGTAGCGCGGGTCGAAGGTGACGCCATAGCCGAAAAGAAACAACAGGATGAGAGGCAATATGACGGCGACGAGAATATTGCTGGGATCGCGGATGACCTGAACCGTTTCCTTGCGGATAAGCCCCGTCATTCTTCGCCGCGCTGAATGATTGAAGGAGGGAAAGAGTTTCATATTGCCTCCCGCTCGTCGAATTCGCGCACGAGCGTGATAAAAGCCTGTTCAAGGGTCGGCGCATCGGCGCCTTCGCGCCGCGAACGGGTCTTGAGTTCATCGGGAAGGCCTTCAGCGATCACCCGACCGCGAAATATCAGCGCAATACGATCGCAATACTCGGCTTCGTCGAGAAAATGGGTCGTCACCATGATGGTGACGCCGCGTCGGGCCATGGCGTTAATATGCGTCCAGAATTCCCGGCGCGTGCGCGGATCGACGCCGGATGTCGGCTCGTCGAGAAACAAAACATCCGGATCATGCAAAACGGCGCAGGAAAGGGCGAGGCGCTGTTTATAGCCCAGCGGCAGTCTTGCGGCCTGGGCCTCAAGGTAGGGTGCGAAGTTGAACGTCGTGATCGCCTGATCGAGTGCGGCGGTCTTGCGCTTTCCTGACAAGCCGTATGCGCCGGCGAAAAACTCCAGGTTCTGACGAACGGTGAGATCGCCGTAGAGCGAAAATTTCTGCGCCATATAACCGAGGCGCGCCCGCGCCTTGCTTGGCGCCGCCGCGAAGTCCAGTCCTGAAATGCGGGCGTGGCCCGACGTGGGGCGCAACAGCCCGCAGAGCATCTTGAACGTGGTTGATTTGCCGGCCCCGTTCGGTCCGATGAGACCGAACACTTCTCCTCGCCGGATAGAGAACGTGATCTGGTCGGCGGCGGTAAAGTCGCCGAACTTTTTCGTCAGCGCGTCGGCTTTAATGACGATCTCGTCGGGCGCTGCACCATGGACCGGGCGCGCCGTGAAAGGCGAGCGCTTTTTCGGCCCGCCGCCAAGGCTCGCCATAAAGGCGTCTTCGAAGCGGGGAGGGACCTTCTCGATCTCAGCGTCCGCTAGCGAAAGCGCGCTACGCAACTGATCCTCCGCCATAGGGTTGTTGAGAACGAGACGAATGGTGTTTCCCTGAATGACGCCGTCGAGAATTTCCGGCGCCTCCATCGCCCGCATCAACACATCGCGTTTGTCGCCCGGCATGTTGCGGATCAGGGCGACCTTTCCTTCGACTTTATGCGTGAAGTCAACGGGCGGCCCGTGATAGACAGGTTTTCCTTCACTGAGCAGGATCACAGATTCGCAGCGTTCGGCCTCGTCGAGATAGGCGGTGCTCCACACGACGCCGATACCTTGATCGGCCAGTTCCAGGATCATACGCCACAATTCGCGCCGGGAGATCGGGTCGACGCCGACGCTCGGTTCGTCGAGAAGCAATAGCTGCGGCGCTCCCATCAATGCGCACGCAAGACCGAGTTTTTGTTTCATGCCGCCAGACAGTTTCCCGGCGCGCCGTTTTGTG
Source organism: Alphaproteobacteria bacterium (assembly GCA_030426465.1). GTDB lineage: Bacteria > Pseudomonadota > Alphaproteobacteria > Caulobacterales > Parvularculaceae > Hyphococcus. Next base: position 36,319 of record JAUHYK010000035.1, on the reverse strand, counting down.
AATTGCGCCAGGTTAGTAAAATCAAGCAACCGTTCGAAAACGCCGCCGCGTTCGCTTTCGTCAACGGAGCGCAGGTCCGCGTAAAGATGAAGATTTTCAATGACGGTAAGATCTTCATAGAGGCCGAAATGCTGCGGCATGTAGGCGATCGAGGGACGCGCGTTGGCGATCTCACGAACGCTGTCGAAGCCGCACACTGTCAATGCGCCTTCATCGGGCGCCAACAGACCCGCCATCAGGCGCAAGAGCGTGGTCTTGCCCGCGCCGTCCGGCCCGACGACACCAGTGATAGCCCCGGCCGCGATCGACGCCGTGACGGCGTCAATGGCAGGCGGGCCGGTTTTGACGAAGCGCTTCGTCACGCGGTCGATTTGCGCGAGCGGCCGGCCCACGGGGCTCAGCCTTCGGCGTCAAGCTGAAGGGTGACGGTCACAGGCATGCCCTGCCGCAGACCGCCGTCCGGATTATCGACGATCACGCGCACGCGATAGACGAGGCTTGTGCGAAGCTCTTTCGTTTCGACCGATTTCGGCGTGAATTCGGCGGTCGGCGAAATGAACCCGACTTGTCCGTCATATTGCTCGCCGGAATCGGTGCGCACGGCAGCAACCATGCCGGGACGGATATTGCCGAGATCCGGTTCTGCGACATAAGTTCGAACCCAGACCGGCGAAGAGAGAGACAAGGTGTATATGGGCTGCCCGGCGGCCACGACCGCACCGGGTTCACGTACCCGCGTTAAGATCACGCCGTCATTGGGCGCGGCAAGATCGGTGTCGGAGAGGCGCCGTTGCGCGAGACTTAGGGTAGCCTCGTCCGCGTTCAGTGCAGCGCGCGCAGCCTTAATGTCTTCTTCGCGCGACCCGCTGACGAGAAGTTCAAGCGCCTCCCGTGCGGCGGCGACCGCGGCCGCTGCTTTATCGTGTTCAGCTTGTGCTTGATCATGCTGCTGGTGGGTGTCGGCGCCGATTGCAGCGAGGGGCTCAATGCGATTGAGTGTCGCTTCCGCGAATGTAAACGCCGCTTGCCGAGCATCGAGTTCAGCTCTCGCTTGGGCTATTTCTTCGGAGCGGGCGCCGCGTTCGAGTTTTTCGAGAATAGCCATACGGGACTGCACCGCGGCCTGGGCCAAGCTAGCCTGGTCTTCAAAGTCCGCCTTTTCGAGCGAGGCGACAATGTCACCCGCTTTGACTGCGTCGCCTTCCTCGAAATTGACAGCTTCAAGCCGCCCTCCAATCTTAAACGAGAGATCGACTTGGCGGACATCAACATTTCCGTAGAGCTGAAGATGCGTTTGTTCGTGGGCGGCCTGATTGAAATAGTTCCAGGCAAATCCGCTGACGACGATGAGCGCGCCGGCGCCTATCGCAAGTACAAGTGGTCTCTTCATCATCGCCGTCCAGCCTAATTGGTTGAAAATGATAGTCTACTTTTTCTGACTGGGCCACGGAACACGATCGCGCTCAAATCAAGATGCGAGCCGAGGCAAATCCTGTTCTGCAAATCGAAATAAGATGTTCGGGTCGGGCTGAGCCTCGTGTTCATCCCTATCCGGGCACTCCAATTGCGATAGCATATGCCTGATGATGTTTAGACGGGCCGCCCGCTTGTTATCGGTACGGACAATATGCCACGGCGCAGCGGCGATATCCGTTCGCCGCAACATTTCGTTCCGCGCTTTCGTGTAGTCGTCCCATTTATCAATCGCGACTTTGTCAATCGGGCTGACTTTCCACTGCTTTAGCGGGTTCGTTCGCCGGTCTTCGAGGCGCCGGATTTGTTCTTCCCGGCTGATGTCGAGGTAGTATTTGAGGACTTGCGTTCCATCATCGATGAGCATCTTTTCGAAAGAAAGGACGGCGGGAAAGAATGCGTTGTATTGGGCGTCTGTGCAAAAGCCCATGACCTGTTCGACGCCGGCGCGGTTATACCAGGACCGGTTGAACAGCACGATCTCCTGATCCGCCGGAAGATAGGGCGCATAGCGTTGAAAATACCACGATCGTTCATCGTGGCTGGACGGCTTGCCAAGCGCCACGACGCGGGTTTCCCGCGGTGAAAGATGCTGAACGATTCTCTTGATCGCGCCATCCTTTCCGGCCGCGTCCCGCCCTTCAAAAATGATCAGAACGCGGTGGTTATGAGAAATGACATGCCGTTGTATCTTAACAAGGCCGATCTGAAGCCTGCGCAACGCCTTTTTGTATGACGCCTTGGATTGAACGGTGGGGCTGTCGTCATTCTTCGTCATATATGCGAGCTCAACAACGTCTTAAGCAGCCGCTCCCGAGAAAGGGAGCGTTTGGACAGTTTAGCAACGGACATGCTTGCGCAGTTCTTTCTTCGGTGAAATCGTCTTTGGAAGACACATGTGCGGTGGCGGATTTCATCGGCGCCGCCATGCAGCAAAAAAATTGTAAATCGGCCCGAATACAAGAGCGATATACCAGCCGCAAACGATGCTTCCGAGAAGTCCCAGGAAAAACCCGGACCAGCTGAGAACCTCGAACCAAGGCGTATAAAAGGAAAGGAGGACATGCTTTTCAGCCGATCCCGGAAATAGGATGTAGAACAGCACGCAGAGTGAATAGGTGATGGCGCAAAACGCGCTTACGCTAAGTCCGAATGCGATAACCGGAATTCTGAGCGTGGCGGGCGCCGTTTGCGGTTTGTCAGTGTGAGCCATGATGATCCTCCATGGATGATTGCCTAGCCGGGTCGCCTTGCAGATAAGTCGTAGGCGCCGACTCAAATTTTTCGCGACAATTTGTTGAGCAGAAATAGTAGATGCGCCGGTTATGTATGCTCGATTTGGCTTTTCCTGGCGTAACAGTCATGCCGCAGACGGGGTCAATCGCTTCGGTAGGCGTGAACGTCAGAATGTCATCGTCATTCTTGTGGCCGCCATGTCCGTGCCCATGTGAGCCGTGACCCATCACATGGGCGCCGCAGCCGAAACGCATCATGACAAAGATGAGAATGGCCCAGATCGCGAAATAAAGTGTAGCGTTCATTGCGTTTTATTCCTTTCGATAGGTTCGCTCGACCAGCTTGAGTGCCGCATCGGTATTCATAATCGTTACCTTACGCGCAGGCGGCGACAGGAACTTCTGTCTGGTCAGCGTCCTCATAGAGATAGCGGCGGGTAAGCGGGGTTGCGTCTTGCCGCTTCGCCAACTGGATTTGAAATACGGCGTGATCGCCATACCGGAATGAAAGCTCGCTGCCGGCGAGATAGAAATCCCACATTCTCACAAATCGAGAATCAAAAAGGCGCTCCGCTGCTGCCGCATTTTCGTGGAAGCGGCGCCGCCATTCCTTCAGCGTCTCTGCGTAGTGCAGCCGCAACACCTCGATATCCAGAACATACAAACCGGCGCGTTCGATCGCGGGCATGATTTCCGAAAGGGCTGGAATATATCCGCCGGGAAAGATGTATTTCGCGATCCACGGGTTGGTTGCATCAGGACCATGCGAGCGCCCGATTGTGTGGATCAGCGCGATGCCATCTTGGCGGAGCAGGCGGCTGATCTGATCAAAATATTCCTGAAAGTACGGCGCGCCTACATGCTCGAACATGCCGACGGATACAATGCGGTCATATTGATCGGTAATTCTGCGGTAGTCCTCCAAGTGAAACCGGACCCGCCCGTCGAGACGTTCCTTCTTGGCGCGCGCCTTGGCTGCATTGAGCTGCTGCGCGGACAGGGTTATCCCTTCGACGCGCGCCTGATCATGCCCGGCTAGGTGCAGTGCAAGGCCGCCCCATCCGCATCCGATGTCGAGGACGCTGTGGTTTGGTTCTATCAGCAGTTTTTTTGATATCGCATTTTTCTTGGCGAGCTGTGCGTCTTCCAATGTCGCATTCGGATTTTCGTGTAAGGCGCAGGAATACTGAAGATCTTCGTCAAGAAAAAGGCGGTAGAATTCGTTGCCGATATCATAGTGATGCGACGCGTTCTGGCGCGCACGCGACGGCAGGTTCAGTTGTGACAGGAATCGCAGGGAGCGTCTCACGAAGGCCGGCGCTGACCGGCGCTTTCCCGCAGGCGTTAGAAAATTGGCCCAGATCAATTCGAGAAGGTCATAAATATCGCCGCTATCGATCTCGACGCCGCCTTCCATGTAGGCTTCGCCAAAAGCGAGTTCGGGGTCGAGTATGATACGTCGAAGCCAGCGTTCGCTATTGATCCGGATCGCCAAACCCGATCGGGCGTCGCCGGCGTAGCATCGGAACGATCCGTCCGGATATGCGATCTCCAGCCTTCCCTTGCGGATAGTCTGGGACATCCGCCGGTCCAGTAGTAATTTCCACAAGGACATCGTAAACCTCGCTTCGTAATTCGCCTCCGATGCGGTTCCCGAATTGAACAGAGCGCTCGTAGGCTTCTACGAATAAGACGTTGGTCTCCCTCGCGCGTTACATTGACGCCGCAAAAAACTCCAATTGCTCTCGCGATTGAGGGATGGAGGCGCGAAACACGTAATTATAAAAATATGCTGCAGCGCGACGAGAGGGTCCGGCGGCCAGTGGTGCGTGATAAAATAACAAAGAGATCAAATGACCGTCGATGAGACAGAAACGCATAGCCGTCGGAGAGCCGCAGTAGAAAGGACGCTACGCGAAGTACATAAGGATTTTTTCCGCTTTCTTCTGCGTCAGCTAAAGGATGAGCATGACGCTGCGGACGTGCTTCAGGAGTTCTATGTCAGGGTTCTAAAATCCTTTGCGGATTTGAAGGACGACGAGAAACTTCGCCCCTGGATGAATCGGGTGCTCCAGTCTGTCATCGCGGATCACTATCGGTTGCGAGCCCGTTCGGAACGGTTGGAGAAAGCGTTTGAACGACAAATGACAGTTGAATCGCAAATGGTTGAAGAAGAAATCGACCTCCTCGTTTGCGCCTGTCTATATAAGCTTCTGCCAACGCTGGTTGACGATTACGCCGCGATCATCTGGCGTGTGGATTTACTCGGCGAAGATCGCGCCGACGTGCGTGATAGTCTTGAACTATCAGAGAGCGCGTTTCGCGTAAAATTGCATCGCGCCCGTCAAGCGTTGCGCGACCGCCTGGAACAATCTTGCAGGACCTGCCCCGAACATGGCTTTCTCGATTGCGGTTGTGAAAATGTAGCGTCCTTAAGACGCCGCCTCGATAAGGAAAAGCAGGCCAATGAAGCAGGAGAAAAGTGAGCATCTGGCGATGATGGAAAAATTTTTCGCCAGCAGCTGTAACGAATTAGGGCGGCGAACGTCATTAAAAATATCGGTCCGACAAGCGTGCAAGGAAAATGGCGTGACGGCGACGAACTCAAGATTGTCTGCGGACGAGGCTTGTAAGCGGTTGAGCGACATGACGACTTTACGAACAAGACTTACAGCAAGGGCATAGAGAATGGATCACACTCAGGCGGAACACGCCGCACACATGCAGCATACAAAAAAGGCCGGCGCGGCGCATAAGGGGCATGGCGGGCACGCTCACGGCGGTTCCGGGCATGATCACGCGAAGATGGTGGCGGATTTCCGCCGGCGGTTCTGGGTCACGCTGGCGCTGACCGTCCCCATTCTGGCGCTTGCGCCAATGATCCAAAACGCACTGGGCCTGCGGGAAACATTGGCGTTCCCGGGCGATGGATATGTCCTCGCGGCGCTTTCGACGATTGTATATTTTTACGGCGGCTGGCCCTTCCTGAAAGGGTTGTGGTCGGAGGTTTCAGGGCGAAACCCCGGCATGATGACTCTCATCGGCGTCGCGATTACGGCAGCGTTCGCCTATAGCTTCGTCGTTGTTTTTACCGGCTCCGAAAAGACATTTTTCTGGGAGCTGGCGACTCTTATCGCGATCATGCTTTTCGGTCACTGGATCGAGATGAAGTCCGTGATGGGAGCGGGAAAGGCGCTTGAGAAGCTAGCGCGCCTGATGCCGGATACGGCGCATCTTGTAGGCGAAGACGGGTCGGTCACGGATGTTCCGCTCTCTCAATTGAAATCAGGGGATCGCCTGCTCATCAAGCCGGGAGAGAAAATCCCGGCTGACGGCGTCATCGTTAAAGGAGAGACATCCGTCAACGAATCGATGCTTACGGGCGAATCGAAACCGGTCTCGAAGACGAAAGGCGCGCAGGTCATCGGCGGTTCGATTAATGGAGAAGGCTCGATCACCGTGGAGGTCGCCAAGACCGGTGAAGACTCGTTCCTCTCGGGCGTCATTCGCCTTGTCGAAGAAGCGCAGGCGAGCAAATCGAGAACGCAGGACATCGCAAATTATGCAGCCCGATGGCTGACTTTTATTGCTCTTGGGGGCGGATTCCTGACGGCGGCGGGCTGGGCGCTCATGACTGGCCAGGGCTTCGCCTTCGCCATGGAACGTGCGGTGACAGTGATGGTGATCGCTTGTCCCCATGCGCTTGGGCTCGCTGTGCCGCTTGTCGTTGCGCGCTCGACGGCTATTGCGGCGACCAACGGCCTTCTCATTCGTGATCGCACAGCCTTTGAAGAAGCGCGCAACATTGACGCCATTATCTTCGACAAGACAGGCACGCTGACGCGCGGCGAATTCGGAATAACCGATACGCTTGTTCTCAATGACGGGTTCTCGCCTGATGAGATCGTCGCTTATGCGGCCTCCATTGAAGCGCATTCGGAGCATCCAATCGCCAAGGGCATCGTCAAGGACGCCAAGGAAAAGTGGGAGGTCGAAAACTTCCGGGCGATTCCGGGCAAGGGGGCCGAAGGCGTTGTCAAAGGACGCGCCGTCAAAGCCGTGAGCCCCGGCTATATACGGGCCAACGGTTTTGCGCTTGACGATGCGCGCATCGAAAAGCTTTCGAGCCAGGGCAAGACGGTTATCTTTGTTCTGATCGATAACGTCCTAGCCGGGGCGATCGCCCTTGCGGACATTATCCGCGAGGAATCAAAGCCCGCCATCGCTGCGCTTCAGAAAATGGGCGTTCGCTGCATCATGCTGACAGGCGACAATCCGCAGGTCGCGAAATGGGTGGCTGACGAAATCGGCCTTGACGAAGTCCTCGCCGAGGTTCTGCCCGAACAAAAAGCGGCGAAGGTGAAAGAAGTTCAGTCCCGCGGTCTGATCGTCGCCATGACGGGAGACGGCGTCAACGACGCTCCCGCGCTCGCCCAGGCCAATGTCGGTATTGCCATAGGGGCCGGGACGGATGTCGCGATTGAAACGGCGGACATCATTCTCGTGAAAAGCAATCCTCTCGATGTGGTTGCGATCCTGGGTCTTGCCCGGGCGACCTATGGAAAAATGATACAAAACCTGTTCTGGGCGACCGGTTATAATACTGTCGCTATTCCGGCTGCCGCTGGCGCCTTCTTCCCATGGGGAATTGTCTTAAGCCCGGCGGTCGGCGCCGTGTTCATGTCGTCCAGCACGATTATATGCGCCGTGAACGCGCAGTTGCTCCGTTTAAAGAAATTGGCGACCGGTTCCTAATTAACAGGGTGGAAAGTCATGACTGACGAAAGCGGAAATCATCCCAAACGATCGCGCGTATGGATAGCGTTCGCCATTTTCGCAGCCATTGCCGGTGTGCTCCTGGTCTATGAACATCGAATGCATGTCTTTACCGGCGACGCGCTTTTGATCGGATTGCTTGCTGCATGTATCGGCGTCCACCTGTTTATGCACGGCGGACATGGGCGGCATGGCGACCACGGGAGCGATAAAGAATGACAGGCGAAGAATCACATGCGGCGAGCTACGGACTGTGGCTGCTGGTTTTTGTCAATTCAGCCATATTCATCCTTTTCGCCTTCAGTTTCGCGAAACCGCTCTCGGCGCGGGATTGGCGCTCTTTCGGCGCCTTCAGCGCATTCATTGTTGCGTATTTCGCCGAAATGTACGGGTTTCCGTTGACGATATTCCTGCTTTCAGGCTGGCTGCAGACCCGTTTTCCGGACGTCGACTGGCTCGCCCATGATTCTGGACATCTTCTTGAGATGATTTTCGGGTGGCGCGCCAATCCGCATTGCGGACCGTTCCACCTTTTGAGCTTCGCATTCATCATAGGCGGCTTTTGGCTGCTGTCGGCGGCGTGGCCGATCCTATATCGCGCGCAAAGGAGCAAAACGCTTGCGACTACAGGTCCTTATGCGCGGATGCGTCACCCGCAATATGTGGGATTCGTTCTCATCATGATCGGGTTTCTTTTCCAGTGGCCGACTCTGGTGACGCTGATCATGTTTCCGATCCTCGTCTTCATGTACTGGCGCCTGGCGCTAAAGGAGGAACGAGATGTGGAGGCCGAATTCGGCGAGGCGTACCGGCAATATGCAGCCGACACGCCAAGGTTCTTTCCCAGAATCCGATCTTCTAGTGTCTCCGTGAAGTAAGTAAGGACAAACTTGTGAACGCTAAAACAAAGTTAGGTTATTGCTGATGAATGCACGACTTACATTTCTCGGCGCCGTCGGGACAGTCACAGGATCGAAATATCTGCTGGAATTCGCCGGCCAGAAATATCTGATCGACTCGGGACTTTTCCAGGGACAAAAGCAATTACGCCAGCGCAACTGGGCCCCGCTTCCGGTGAGGCCGGCGGAAATTGACGCCGTATTCCTGACGCACGCCCATCTCGACCATTCCGGTTATATACCGCTCCTTGTTAAGAACGGTTTCAAAGGACCGGTGCATGCAACTGCGCCGACATGCGATCTGTGCGGCATTCTGTTGCCGGACAGCGGTCATTTGCAGGAGCGCGACGCTGAATTCGCAAACCGGCACGGCTATTCAAAACACAAGCCGGCAAAACCGCTTTACACACAGCAAGATGCAGAGGATGCGCTAACGCATTTCAAGCCCGCCGTATTCGATCGCACTATTAGCATTTCGGACGATGTGGCGATTCGGTTTTTGCACGCGGGTCATATTCTCGGCGCCGCGATCATCGAACTCAACATCGCGGGAAAGAAAATCGTATTCTCCGGAGATCTTGGCAGGCCGAACAGCGCCACGATGCTCGATCCGGCGGTTGTCCACGAAGCAGATTATCTTGTCGTTGAGTCGACTTATGGAAACCGGCGTCATGAACAGCAAGATGCGGAGGATCTGATCGCGGACATTGTCAATCGGACTGCGGAGCGCGGGGGAACGGTTCTCGTTCCGGCGTTCGCTGTCGGCCGCTCCCAATCGCTGATGTTTCATCTGGACAGATTGAAGAAGGCAGAGCGAATTCCCGACCTTCCGGTATTTCTCGATAGTCCCATGGCGATCGATGCGAGCGAGATCTTCTGCCGCTATCTGGAGGATCACAGGCTGACGGCGGCGCAATGCGGAACTTCCTGCGGCGTCGCTACATATACGCGCAGCGTCGATGATTCAAAAGCGCTGGACGCCAATCCGATGCCGAAGATCATCATTTCCGCCAGCGGCATGGCGACGGGCGGGCGCATTCTCCATCACCTCAAGCATTACGTTACCGACGAACGAAATACTGTGCTGTTTACGGGGTTTCAGGCAGCCGGGACGCGCGGCGACGCGCTCACCAAGGGCGTCAAGGGCGTGAAGATTCATGGAGACTATTTTCCAGTTCACGCCGAAGTAACAAACCTTCATATGCTCTCCGCTCATGCAGATACCGATGAAATTCTTTCCTGGCTGGGCAATGTGGAACGGGCGCCGACGATGACGTTTGTCACCCATGGCGAGCCAGACGCGTCGGAAGCGCTTCGACAGCGCATCATGAAAGAGTTGAAGTGGCCGTCCAGCACACCCTCTTATCAGGATAGTGTCGAGTTGGTTTAAGGACAGACCGGAAAGAGTGATGGCGCCAACAACAAAAAGTCATGCCTTAAGAGCAAAGCGTTTAGGCATCGATACGCATGATGAGGCAGTCATCTATATGCGCAGCGATTGCCATGTTTGCAGAGCCGAAGGGTTTTCCGGTCATGCGCGTATTCGCGTTACAACGGATAAAAAATCAATCATTGCGACGTTAAACACGATCGTCAGTGACATACTCTCGCCGGGAGAGGCAGGCTTTTCTGAATCGGCATGGCGGCGTCTTGGCGTTTCCGAAGGGGATAAGATCACCGTGGCGCACGCCCGGGCGCTCGACTCCCTCAGTCGCGTTCGCGGGAAGGTCTATGGGCAGGCGCTTGCGGATGATGAGCTTGCGGAGATCATGCGGGACATTGTTCAGGGCCGGTACTCGGATATTCACTTGTCTTCCTTCATTACAGCCTGCGCCGCGCGCGGCTTGAGCGAGCAGGAAATTGTCGGCCTTACGCGGGCGATGGTCGACGCGGGCGAGCGCCTTACATGGAGCGCAACGCCGATTGTCGACAAACATTGCGTAGGCGGTCTTCCCGGCAATCGAACGACGCCAATTATCGTCGCAATCGTCGCCGCCTGCGGCCTGACCATGCCGAAAACCTCGTCGCGGGCGATCACATCGCCGGCAGGCACGGCCGACGCCATGGAAACACTGGCGCCTGTCGATCTCAATCTCGCGGCGATGCGGCGGGTCGTCGAACGGGAAGGCGGCTGCGTGGTGTGGGGCGGGGCTGTATCGCTCAGCCCTGCTGACGACACGCTGATCAGAGTGGAGCGCGCCCTCGACATCGACAGCGAAGGGCAGTTAGTAGCTTCTGTGTTGTCCAAAAAAGCGGCGGCGGGGGCCACGCATCTTGTGCTTGATCTGCCCGTCGGACCTACGGCGAAAGTGCGCAGTTCTTCGGATGCCGATTCACTTTCGGAACATCTCCTGCGCACGGCAAAGGCGTTCGGCATCGAGGCCCGCGCCATTCGCACCGATGGCCGCCAACCCGTGGGGAGGGGCGTCGGGCCGGCGCTTGAAGCGCGCGATGTTTTGGCGGTGCTGGAGGGCGCACAGCAGGCGCCGCTCGATCTGAAAGCACGGGCCGTGACGCTCGCGGGCGTATTGCTTGAACTAGGCGGGGCTGCAGCATCGGGCGGCGGCGAGGATCTCGCCGAGAAGACGCTCGCCGACGGCCGCGCCTTGTCAAAGTTCCAGGCGATATGCGAGGCGCAAGGCGGTATGCGCACGCCGCCGATTGCGCGCCAGCAATGGCCCTTAGCGGCCCATTCTTCCGGCCGGGTCACCAGCGTTGATAATCGGCGCCTTGCCAAAGCCGCAAAGCTCGCAGGTGCGCCCGGCGCCAAAGCGGCGGGGCTTGAGATGCATGTGCGATTGGACGATCTCGTCGAGAAAGGATCGCCCCTTTTCACGCTTCACGCGGAAACGAGCGGAGAGCTCGAATACGCTCGCGACTTTATCGAAAGCCACCCGCCGATCATTGATATCGAGCCCGCAAAATGAGTGACGTTATCATCATCCCCATGCCGGGCAATGAAGCCATGGCGCGCGCGCTTGCGGCGGAGCTGAACATCGCTGTCGGTTCTCTCCTTGTACGGCGTTTCCCTGACGGAGAATCCTATGTACGCCTGGAAACGCCTGTTGGACGTAGGCGGATTATTCTTGTTTGTACGCTTGACCGGCCGGATCAAAAATTTCTGCCGCTGATATTTGCTGCAGGCGCTGCGCGGGAATTGGGCGCCAGCGGCGTAGGACTGGTTGCGCCTTATCTGGCCTACATGCGACAGGATCGCCGCTTTCAATCCGGCGAGGCGGTGACATCGACGCATTTTGCGGCGGCGCTCAATCCCTGGGTCGACTGGCTGGTCACCGTCGATCCGCACCTGCACCGGCGCACGTCTCTTTCTGAGATCTATGCGATCCCTTCGGTCGTTCAGCACGCCGCGCCGGCGATTTCCGGGTGGATTCGCGATAACGTCGATAATCCCGTGCTTGTCGGGCCGGACAGTGAAAGCGAACAATGGGTCGCCGCCGTTGCAAAAGATGCGGGCGCGCCTTTCGCCGTCCTCGAAAAAGTTCGCAAGGGCGACCGGGATGTCGAGATTTCTGCGCCGCAGGTGGAAGAATGGGGCGGCCGGACCCCGGTGCTGGTCGACGATATTATCTCGACGGCGCGCACGATGATGGAGACGGTCGGGCTGTTGAAGAACGCCGGTCTTCCGCCGCCGGTTTGTATCGGCGTGCATGCGGTCTTCGCCGACAATGCTTATCAGGAATTGCGTACCGCAGGCGCGGGGCGCGTCATCACATGCAATACAATCGAGCACGAAAGCAACGAAATCGAACTTGGAAAGCTGATTGCAAACGGCGTTCGCACGATGCTGAAATGACAACAACACAATTTATGTCTGGCGTATGAATCGCGCTAGCCGGCGCAAGCACCGCTATTCAGTCAATTCCATATGCTCGCGCAATTTTTTCCGGGCCCTGTAGACGAGCATCTCCACGCTTTTGCGCGACACGCCGAGTATTTCCGCGCATTCGAGTTGCGGGCGGTCTTCAATCGCATTCAGAACAAGCGCGCTGCGCAAGTTATGGGGAAGACTTTCAATGGCCTGCGCCAGCCGGTCGTATTGTTGCCGATAGGCGACAATATGTTCGACATCAGGCCCCAGATCTTGGACTTCAGGAAGCTCGGCGCTTCCATTGCGCCCGAAGTCCCATGAGACGTATTTCCGCAGCTTCTGTTTGCGTCCATGGTCGCGGCACTTATTCAGGGCTATTCGATATATCCATACGGACGCCTTCCACGCAGGGTCATATGTTGAAGCCCTGGAAAAAACCTTGGTCAGCGTTTCCTGGAGAATATCCTCAGCGTCGGCCGTTGCGCCCACATAACGAAGGATAAAGCGATAAAGCGGCGTTTTATATCGCGACATGATTTCAGCAAAGGCCGCGTGGTCGCCGGCGGCTATGTCACTCATGAGTTCGGCGTCAGATGCTTCTAACGTTTCATGGAGCGATCTGTTTGAACGTTTCTTCAACATGGCGGTCAAAAATAAGTTGTTGTTCCGGAGTTAGAATTTCACGCATTTCATACAGGTGGCGGATCGTCGCTTTTTGAAGATCCAACATAGCCGAATGTACGTTGACGATGGCGTCGTCGACGGGCTCGTCATAGGAACCTTCTTGCTCGACTATGCTGGCCAGAATTCGATTGGCTGCAGCTACGCGATCTTGGTAGAGTGCGATTTCAGCGGCATGTCTCTCTTCAAGAGCGTGCATCATCGCTTCTTGCTCTTTAGACAAATGCAGTTCCGCGAATAGGCGGTCATGAAAAGTCTGGTGGTCCTGACGGGCTGGTTGAAGAAGTGTGACGCCGATCCAGGCGCCGCCGGCGCCGGAGACGGCGACAAGCGCCAATGTCAGAAGAATCGACCGTAATGGAAACTTCATTGCTTTGAGTTCGCGTTCAGCCAGGCGGATGCAAGGTGAGGCGAATCCGTTGCGAAGACGCCAAGATCCGCGGTGGAATGAGCCGGCGTCAGGACCGGCGCGATGCCCGCGATGAAAACGCCAATGACAAGTCCGGCGAACATCGCCGCCGGCCGAAATGCGGGTTGCATGATGAGCTGGAGCGGCGCGGCCGCATCGGCCGCCTGAATCTGCGTCAGGACCCGAAATTCTATGGTGTCGGGCGGATTGCAAGAGGTGCGATCCCTATATTTGCGCAGCAACGCGTCCAAATCCGGCATGACGCCTACCTCCAATCCTCTAAAGAGAAATACGCCTTTTGGAGGCTTATCCCTCGCCAGAAAGGATGGCGCAGTCGTCGGTGCCCAGCCAAAATAATCAATACCACGCCGTCGCCGCCCGGAATTTGACTTTGATCAAATAGGATTAAACCGCAGGCTTCCAATGCGCAATATCGCAAGCCCTGACGCGCCGGCAGTCCCGGCTATCGCAGGTACGGAATTGAACAAAAACATCTCAAACAAACGGCGGCGACAACTTTGAAAAGGCCGACGGGTGCGCGATGCGCGAATAGATCAGCATTGGGAGGGCCGGCTCATGACAGTAAGCCAATAGACAACCTCTCCCGCCTAGCTGACAGCGCCCTTCAAATCCGCTTAAATAACGGCAGCGGTTCGTGGCGGCTACATGCGCATCATGCCGCAGCCCATGCCGAGAAGTTCGTCCGCCGTGGCCTTTTGGGTGTCGTCAAGAGCGTCGTAAAGCTTCGCTGTCGGTCCTTCAAGCGCCTTGAGCGACTGCAGCATGCCTTCCATCATCTGAATTCGATTTTGAAGCGCTTCGACAGCGGATTTTTTCGGCCCAGGCTCCGCCTGCATACCCATTTTTCCCATTCCGCCGCTCATCATTCCAATACGTCCCATCATGCTTTGATGGCTGCTGCGGAACGCCGCCGCATAATCGTTCCAGGCTTTCTCCTGGCCTTTTTTGATGTCGAGTTCGGCTTTCAGAAATGCTAGGCGTCCTTCCATGCGCGGATTTTGCTGACTCATCATTCCGTGCATCGGGCAGTCCATCATGCCGCCGCCCATCGTCTCCCCCATGCCGCTAGTTTCCTGCGTCATCTGGTCTTTTGAGGCCGGGTGATGCGACGGATCGGCCATCGCAGTTGCGACCGGCAACGCTGCAGCCGCCGTTATGGCTGCGATCGCTAATTTCCATCTCATAGCTTTGCTCCTTTGTGTAAACGGACCAATGTGAAATCAGCCATGCATTTAAATACGCAGGAACAGGCGAGAACCCTCAAAATCGACGTGGATGCCGCGTGAAGGGCATTCGCTGGGAAAATTAGTGACAGGCTTTCAGGTTGCGCTGCAGGAGCCACCAGTTGACAGGCCAGGCGGCGACAAAGCCTGCCGGAATGGCGACCGCCAGCCCATACCAGAAGACAGGCTCAAACACCGATCCGGCGTTGACGCCGCCCATGTAGTAATCGGCCGCGTTCATGGCGATCTCCATCACGCCGATGGAGACGGCTTCTCCAATCCAGATGATCTGCAAAGCCTGCCAGAAGCTTCTCTTCTCGCGGCGCATGACGGGAAGCACGCCAAGCGTAAAACCGGAAATATAGGAAAGCCCCGTCGCCAACCCCATTGTCGTCCAGACGCCAAGGCCGAGCGTTACGCCTATGATGAGGCCAAGAGTCTCGCCGATAACGCAGCCTGTCAGGCAATGCCATGTCGCCTGGGCCGACGTGATTATCGGATTTGCGCCATGCGAGTGGGCGTGATGAGAATGATCCGCCATTTGGGTATCCTTTCTTCTTCATCAGCGCGGACAATGTCTTGCGCGACTTATGGCGATGGAGCCCGCTTTCGGGCCTGATAGATTGAAATTGTTCCAGTCAACGTCCAGATCCGCGAGCGTTCCGATACGTCCGAAAAGCCAGCCGCGCTCAATAGTTCCGGGATGACGCCCTCCGCGTTGGATTGCGTGTTGTCAATGCCGTCAAGCGCCTGCACCGTCATGCGAAACAATGCGCGCGCGAGAACGGATGTCTGTTCGCCATAGTCGGCAATGTGAACAGTTCCGTTGGCGGGCAGGGCGGCGTACATGTTTTCGATGATCCGCCTTTTTTCCATGAGCGGGACTTGGTGCAAAACGAGCGAACTGACGATTTTGTTCGGTATGCCGGCAAGATTGTCGGCCTCGAAGAAGCCGACATTGAATTCTGCGCGTAAACCTTCAGCGGCGAGCTTTGCTGTTGCCCTTTCTGTTGCGTCCGCATCGGGATCGACGCCAAGATATTGAAGATGCGGCACACGGCTTAACAGTGCGACCGCGAGGCTTCCGGTTCCAGAGCCGACATCGACGATCCTTTCGCCATCATTGGGCGCAATGTTTTCGATAAGAACTTTGCGCCACACGCCTTCGCGCGTCAGAAGTCCAATCGCCAGGTCATAAAAGGGCGTCAGGATTTTATGGCCCAGCGGCGGCGTATAGGCTCGTGCTGGCGGGGGCATGGCTTCAAGACGCATGACTTTATTTCAACCTGTATCTTTACGGCCGCCGCTGAAATCGCCCGTAACGCTCGCGGCGATTTATTCGCTGCAGCATGACCGTGAGGCTGGGCCGGGGGTTTCTTTCTTTTGAGCCGCAACTGCTCCGGATCGGTTGAACAGATTGTACAGCGGGACAAAGACGAGCGCAGCGTACCACCCATAGGCGTAGGTTTCGACAGCGCCGATCAGGAAGCTCGGAAACGAGATAAAACGGAATCCGGGCAATAACGGTTCCCACGCTTGATGCATGTGCATGCTTGCTGGCGTCGCCAAACCCCAAAGTATGCAGAGCGTGAAAGTGATGATGAGAAACAAGGATAATGCATGGCCTGTAGGAACGACTCGCATCGCCGCCTCCTTCGCTAGTTGGAGTGCGCAGAGATTTTTCCGCGCTCGTCACAACGCTACTGATGCTTAGCATATATACCCTAGGGGGGTATTGTCAAGACCTCCAGCTAAGGTGGTCTACTTATTCCGTGCTCGGCGCAGATAAAAACCCTCAAAGACGAAGATGACGACGATCCCGGCCGCGCCTGCCCAGACAATCAAGGGGTCGATTGAAGCCTTGATCCAGACAAACGCCCCAAGGACGATGGCGTCCAATAAGATCGCGGACATCAAAATCCAGCCCTTTGCATCGACATCGCGACGAAGGCGTCGAAACACGCCCCAATGAATCGCAATATCCATCACTAGATAGAAAATGGCGCCAAGCGACGCGATGCGGCTGAGATCGAAAAAGACAGCAAGGAGCGCGGCCAGAACGACGGTGTAAACCAGCGTATGTTGCTGAATACGTCCTGGCATGCCGAAATGGCTGTGCGGGATAAGCTTCATTTCCGTCAGCATGGCAAGCATGCGCGAGACCGCAAAGACGCTTGCTAAGACGCCGGACGCGGTTGCAATGATCGCAATGACGACAGTGAAAACGACGCCATTCTCGCCGAGCGTTGGCCGCGCGGCTTCGGCCAGCGAATAGTCCTTGGCCGCGACGATCTCATCAATCGAGAGCGACGACCCGACGGCGAAGACCACAGCCAGATAGACAATGAGGCAGACGCCAAGTGAGATCATGATGGCGCGCCCGACATTGCGTGTCGGGTTTTTCACCTCGCCGCCGCTGTTCGTGATTGTCGTGAAGCCTTTATAAGCGAGAATGGCGAGGGCGACGCCCGCCAGAAAACCGCCAGCAGTATATTCGCCGGAGGCTGATGAAGCTGCTTCAAAAGAGATTCCGGAGGCCCAAAGTCCGGCGCCGGCGAAGGCCAGAATGCCGCCCACTTTCAAAATCGCGGCAAGTTTCGATACCGCGCCGATATATTTATTGCCAGCCAGATTCAGAAGGAAGACAAAGACGATCAGGCTGACAGCAAGTTCAGGAACAAGAAAAGAGCGTTGGTCGGCCTGAAACAGTTGCGCGGTGTAAGTTCCGAAAGTGCGGGCGACCAGGCTCTCGTTGATCACCATTGAAAACGCCATCAGCATTGCGCATGCGCCGGTCGTGACCGAATGCCCATACGCCTTATGCAAGATCATCGCGATGCCGCCTGCCGACGGATACCGGCTCGACACTTTTATATAAGTGTAAGCGCTGAATGCGCTGATTATCGCGGCGACGAAGAAAGCCGCGGGAAAAAGCGGTCCTGCAAATTCGGCGACCTGGCCGGTCAGCGCAAAGATACCGGCGCCGATCATGACGCCGGTGCCCATGGCGACCGCGCCGCCAAGACTTAAACTTCCTTTTTTATATTTGCTTGACCTGTTGTTTTCCTGAGTTTCCGCCATCAATGCTCATGGTCCCCCGTAATCGGCGCGGAAGACCAATGAATATGAATAATCCGCCAGCGATCGTTTTCACGGCCCAGCACCATGGTTTCCATCATGCGAGAGTGAATCGTTTCGCCTTTATAAGAGCCATGAATTTGAGATTCCGAAATAACGGTCGCCAGATCATCGCCGTCGATGACGTCGCGTTTCTTCAGCGTGAAGTCGACAGCCGCCGTAAAGGCCATATCCGCCGGCATGTGATGGCGGGCGTATTCGTTTAAAGAACGTTCAGCACCGCCCCCTTCTGCGATGATCACATTTGGCGACAATAGCGCGCGAACCGCGGCCTCGTCCTTCGCTCTTAACGCTGCGGCATAGGCGTTAACGACCGCCTCCGGCGTCGACGGGTAATTGTCTGCGTCGAACGCAGCAACGGACGTTGCTGCAGATGATTCATCGGTCTGTAGAGCCGCAGCGTCCCCGTCGTGTTCATGATCATCCGTTCCCTCATGGTCATGACCGCCTTCGTGCTTTTCACCTTCGGATTCATCGCCGTGGCCCTGACCCGGCGCGTGCTCGTGGTCGTGTCCTTCGCCGGTGACCATAGGCATGCGCGAAACGCCAAGACCATGCCCGTAGACAAGGTTTCCGCCTCTCCAAGCTGTAACGGATAGTGAAATGGCGGCGAGAAGGAGAAAAAGCGAGAACAGAATTGACGGACGGTCATCGCGCTTTGTCCATCGCCAGATCGCGAGAACAAGGATGACCGCGCCGGTGGGAACCGCCCAGTTGCGGTGGACGGTCATCGCCGCGTGAGACGGGCCGTCGTGATTGACTGAATAATAGGCCTGAAATCCTGCGGCGATTGTCAGGATTATTGCTGCAGCGCCGAGCCCGAGCATCCAGTCGGCTGCGACTTTAAGCGTATCACGCCAGCCTCCTGCAGGCGCAAACGACACAATCAGCATGCTTATCGCGCCAGTAACGGTCAACGCATAGGCAAAATGCACCAGCACCGGGTGGATGTTGGGTTCGATCAAGTTTTCCATTGCTTTCCCTCTCTAAAACCAGAATCTGACACCGGCGACGAATGAAATGTTCGACGGATTTTCGCCATCGAGGCGCACGAAGTCCGCGGTTTCGCCAACTGACCGCGTCCATGAAACGCCGACATAGGGCGCAAATTCACGCTTGAATTCGTATCTGAGGCGCGCGCCCACTTCCGCGGTCGACAGACCGCTTCCGACGCCATATTCAGGAACGTCCTGCACCGCGAAATTCAGCTCCGTGCGCGGCTGAAGAATTAGGCGCTGCGTCAACATGAACTCGTATTCCGCCTCGATGCGGGCGGAAACGTCGCCATCGCCGCTGACGAAGACGGCGCTGTCGATTTCAAAGAGATATGGGGCGAGGCCCTGCACGCCGAGAACGGCGAAGTTGCGATCGTCGCCCGGCGCGAAATCATGGCGCAGCCCCGCCTGGAGGTCGAAATATCGCGTAATCGCCCGAGACCAAAGCGCCTGCGCTTCGGCTTCCTCGAATGAATCTCTTTTGAAATCGTATTCGCCTTCGGTTTTTAGCCAAAACTTGTTGATGTCGCCCCCATACCATCCTTGCGCGTCCCAGAGCAGGACAGGATCGCCGCCGTTCGAGCGATACTCAAGTCGATCGCCCATGACGAACCACGTCGTTCCCGCGCCCATTTCATGCTGAACCATGGCTTTGGCCTCGCGCATTTCTACGGGATCGTAATAATCTTCGGCGGCGGACCAGGTTCCAGACTGTCCGAACGCTGATGAGCTTCCAAGAATAGCGATAGTCACAAACGCGGCGAAGGTGCGTTTCATTGCGCCGCCTCCGCCATTTTCTGAGGACGCACCGAAACGACCTGCATCATGCCGGCGTGCATGTGATAAAGCAGATGACAATGAAACGCCCAGTCGCCGAGCGCGTCCGCCGTAATATCGACCGACAGTTTCTCGCCCGGTTTGACATTGATTGTGTGCTTTCTCGGCTTGTCTGTTTCCGCGCCATTGACGATATCGAAGAACATGCCGTGCAGATGGATCGGATGCGTCATCATCGTGTCGTTGACCATGGTCAACCGGACGCGTTCGCCCTCGTAGAATACGATCGGGTCGACGACTTCAGAAAACTTCAGTCCGTCGAACGACCACATGAAGCGCTCCATATTGCCGGTCAGGTGGATTTCGATCTCGCGTTCCGGCGCACGCGTGTCGGGATTGGGATCAAGACTGCGCAGCTGCGAATAGCGCAGCGTGCGGTGCGGGACGTCTTCCAGGCCAAGCCCGGGTTCGTCCAGCCGATTTGTCGGCGCCATTGCGACGCTGTCGACGCCAACGCCGCGTTTATGCGAATGCTGTTGCATGTCGCCGCCCATATCGTTGCCCTGATGAGCCGGCATTTCACTCATCTTGTCACCTGAGCCATGATCCATACCGTGCATTTGATGGTCGCCATGATCCATTTGGTCGCCGGCGGAAGAACCGGAGTCCATTGCCATGCCGCCCATCGCGCCATGGTTCATTCCCATGTCTTTCATCGTTAATGTGGGGCGCTCGCGCAGTAACGGCGCTTCGGCGCGCATGCCCGGCCGAGGCGCCAGCGTCGCGACGCCTTGGCCGAAGCGGTCTATTGATTCGGCGACGATCGCATAGGCGCGCTCGCGGTTCGGCGTGACGATAACGTCGTAGGTTTCAGCGACGCCGATCTGGAATTCGTCAGTTTCGACAGGTTTTATATTAAGCCCGTCCGCCTGCACGACGGTCATCGGCAGTCCGGGGATGCGGAAATTGAGGATCGACATTGCCGAGGCGTTGATGATCCGCAATCGGATGCGCTCGCCTTGTTTGAAAACCGCCGTCCAGTTGTCTCCGGGCGCATGACCGTTGATGAGATAATGATACGTGCTCCCAGTCACGTCAGCGATGTCCGCGGGGCTCATGCGCATGGCGCCCCACATGGCGCGCTCCTTGAACGCCGCGCCGAGGCCCATCTCGCCGGCGTCTTTTATAAAGTCGCCGACGGTGCGCTCCTGAAAGTTGAAACTATCGCTCTGCTTTTTCAGCTTGGCGAAGATGCGATGGGGATCGGTGAACGACCAGTCCGATAGAACCAGAACATATTCGCGATCCGCCGATATTGGATCGGCGCCGGCGGGGTCGAGAATCAGCGGACCGTAATGGCCGAGCTGTTCCTGAAGTCCTGAATGGGAATGATACCAGTAGGTGCCGGCCTGCGGGACTTCAAAGCGGTAGGTGAAGGTCTCGCCGGGTTTGATGCCCGGAAAGGCGATGCCCGGCACGCCGTCCATCGGATTGGGGACAAGAACCCCGTGCCAATGGATAGACGTATCCTCCGCCAGGCGATTGGTGACGTTCAAGGTCACCGTCTCGCCTTCTTTCCATCGCAGCAGCGGTGCAGGGACCGTTCCGTTGATCGTAACGGCGGTTCCGGCTTTTCCGGCGATGCGTACCGGGGTTCGGCCGATCACGAGATCGAAGTTATTACCGCTGAGTTGCGAAAGACCGATATTGCCGTTATTGGCGCTGCGAGCCCATGCGGGCAAGAGACCGGCGGCGGCGAGAAGGCCGCCGCCGCCCGCCGCCTTCATCAGGGTGCGGCGATCAAGCATGATTTCTTCTCCTTTGAATCGGAAATGCCGAACCCAACGGCGAAGTTCCAATCTTTGCTGCGATCAGTGATGGCCTTTGTGGTCTTGCTCCGCACCGTCATCGTGATTCATACGTTTCATGTCGCCCATCCCCTCCATGGAGCATGACGCGCCTTCGCTTTCGGCTGTTTTCATAGCGATTTCATGCATTTTCCCCATACAGGCCTCGTGCGTTCCCGCGTCAGCTTCGAGCGAGCACATCATTGCAATCGAGTAGGATTTGTCCTTCTCCGCCTTCAGCATGAAATGAACCCGCTCGCTAGGTGAAAACGCGGTAAGATCAACCTGTTTTGAGACTGAGAAATCCATCTTCATTTGCGGCCAGCCGAGCGCTTCGATCGGTCCGTGTGAAATGTTTACTCTCGATTTTGCGACATCGAGCGTATTGATAGCGCCTTCGCCTGCGGGCATGCCGCAATGGGAGTCGTGATTCATGGGGTGTGGGTCTTCTGCGGCGTTCACTGGGAGAAAACTCATCGCGCTGATGAACGCAGCGGCGGCGATGATGGAAGAAATAGGTTTCATGGCTAGATCCTTTGTTTATGCGTTATTGATGATGCCGAAGTTGCAGCGCCCGGCGCGATGGGGGAGAGGACGGCCGGACGCCGCGATCGCAATGCGCGGGTAAAACCTGCGCGTATGCGATTTACGCGCCCGGAATAGGGCGCGATGCCGAGCGAGGGCTAATTCAGCAGACGGATTTTCAGGGTGATTGGCGTGTCTTCGGGCGGACCGCGCCATTGATACCCGTTGCTGAGGGTGCGTAACGAGATCGCCGCCGGCGGTGCGATCGCCGAAATCGGGAATACGGCTATCGCCGTTTTCAGTGAGGGTATCGAAGATGATGTGTCGGGCTTCGTCGAGATCTTGAAGAATTGTGCCGTCTGGCAATGGGAGCAGGGTGATTGATCCGGCTCGCAAGGCGCCGTTGATTTCTGGCCATGCTGATGATGAGCATCGCCGGCGGCGTGAACCGAATGACCGGCGTTCGCCTCATGACCTTGATGGGCGAGGGCTTCCGCATTTTTCGCTGGCGCGGCCATGCTTGCGCATGCGCTGTGCCCGACGCCGAGCATCAGCGCCAGAAAAGCGAAGAGGATGGTCCTGAGCGGCCCTGAAATCACAACTTGACCAATATTATTCGAGAGCCTATGTATACCCCATTGGGGTATATGTCAACGGATGAGGAAAGTGTCTAATTCCGCCGCCATCGTTAAGCGTCTCCATCGCATAGAAGGCCAGGTGCGGGGCGTCGCGCGCATGGTCGAAGAGGACCGCTACTGCATTGATATCCTGCATCAGGTGCAGGCGGTGAAAGCCGCACTTTCGCGCGCCGAGAGCGAAATTCTCAAAACTCACGCCCATCATTGCGTTGAAGAAGCGATCACGGCGGGGAACGCCAAAGCCCAGCGGGAAAAATTTACGGAACTTGTTGATCTGTTTGAGAAAACAAAGCGTTGAGGGAAGAGAAACGCTCCCGCGTATAAGGGGGGACCGGTGAAGCTAAGGGAGTTATAAAGCATTCTATGTCATTTATTGATCCCTTCGTGCGACTAGACTGACAGGCAAACGAATGAAGCTGTGACATGCGCATTTTGTTGACCATAATGCTCGTATTCGCGATGGCCGTCGGCCCGGCTGTAGCTGCGGGTTCGTGCGCCTCGATGGCGGGCGAGCACGAGCATATGGCGGCGGCCAGCGGGCCTGCTGCGCATGACGCGGATATGAGCGGCATGGCCGCTGAAGATTGCGCCGACATGAACGCCACGGACGCGCCGTCGCATCACCCTGGTTGCATGGCGGCCTGCGCGCTTGCCTGCCCCGGATTTTATACGGGGCCCGAAACGGCGAATTCGGATTCGCCTCTTTTCAAACTTTCTGAATATCCGGCGTCGGCGGCGCTTATTTTTGTAGCGACGCCGTCGCATTTAGACCCGCCGCCTCCTCGCGTCTGAGCGCGCCCGCGTTTTACCGCGGGCTTTGAGACAGCGCTGCGCGCAATCTGCGTGCGGCGACCGTATTCATGCTCAGATGACGAGAATGACCTATGCTGAAAATTATTGCCGCGATGGCGGCGGTCGTTGCTGGACTGGCGTCGGGCAGTTTAGCCGCCGCGCAGCCCCTGGACCTCGCCGAAGCGGTCGAGATCGCCGTCACCGCCGAAGACCCGGCCTTTACGCGGTTTGACGCGCGCGCCTCGGCGCAGGAAGATCGCGCCGTTTCCGATTCGCAGCTTCCCGATCCGACATTGCGCACCGCGCTGGCGAATGTCCCGACAGACACATTCGCGTTCGGACAGGAGCCGATGACGCAGGCGCAGGTTGGTTTGCGTCAGGAAATACCGCGTGGGAGCACCTTGCGGCTCAATCGCGAAAAACGCGAGGGCGAGGCCGAAATCGAACGCATGAGGCGGGAGGCGACGGTTCGCAACGTCGAACTCGCCGTGCGGCGCGCCTGGCTCGACAAGTTTTATGCGGCGAATGCGCAAACGATCGTCCATGAGAGCCGCGCCGCCGTCAGCGATCTCGTCGACGCGCTGAGCGCTTCATTCGCTCAAGGAAAACTCACCAGCCAGGATGTCCTGCGCGCCGAACTCGAATTATCCCTGCTCGACGACAGGCTTGTTGAACTGCAACAGCGCGAAGCGGCCGCCGAAGCCGAACTCGCCCGTTATGTCGGCGCGAACGCGTCGCGGCCGCTGCCTCACGGCTTGCCGAAGCTTGTCTCTCCGGGAACTGTCGAAGAGATCGAAAGCCGGCTTGTGCGTCATCCAATCGTACAGGTCAGCGACGCCATGATCGGCGTTGAAGAAACCGATGTTGAACTTGCCAAGCAGGCCTATAAACCCGCCTGGGCGATCGAAGGCGGTTACGGCGCGCGCGGCGCCGACCGGCCGGATTTCGCTTCCGTTGGCGTCAGCCTGACAATTCCTTTATTCACCGGAAAGCGCCAGGACCGCGCCCTGTCGGCGGCGCGCAAGGACAAGTCCGCGGCCGAACTCGACCGCGCGACGACGCTGCTCGATTTGCGCCGCGATCTCATCCGCGCCTATGCCGACTGGACCCAGTTGGAGCGGCGCGTCCGCCTTTATGACGACGCCGTCGTAAAGCGCGCGGGCGAGACCGCGGATGCGTCCGTCTCCGCCTATGGCGGCGGCCGCGCCGATTTTCCCGAACTCATTCGCAGCCAGCTCGCCGAGCTCGACGCGGAGTTAAAGCGCCTCGATTTGCAGGTCGCGCGCGCCAAGGCCTGGGCGCAGCTCGCCTATCTCGCAGGAGACGACCAATGACCAGACTACGCATATTCATCATTCTGCTGATCGTCGCCGGCGCAGCGGGCGCATTCTTCCTGTTGCGGGCAGGCGGGCATGAACCGCAGGGGGAGGGGGCCGCAGGCGGCGAACGCAAGATCGCTTATTGGGTCGCGCCCATGGATCCGAACTATCGCCGCGATGAACCCGGCAAGTCGCCCATGGGGATGGACCTGATCCCCGTCTATGAAGACGAGGCCGGGGGCGGCGCGCAAGGGCCCTCGCTGAGGATCGATCCCGCCGTCGTCAACAATATCGGCGTCAAGACGCAGCAAGTTGTGCGCGAAGACATGCCGCGCAGGATCGAAACCGTCGGCGCCGTCATGATCGACGAAGAGGCGCGCTCTGACATTCACGTCCGCGCCGAAGGCTGGATCGAAAAGCTTCATGTGGAAGCTGTCGGCGAGAAGGTGGAGGAAGGCGAGGTTCTGTTTGAATTCTACGCCCCGTCGCTGGTCGCTGCGCAATCGGAGTTCATTCAGGCGCTGAAGATCGGACGGCCGATGCTGGTCGATGCCGCGACGGAGCGGCTGACTTCGCTTGGCATGAGCGCAGATCAGATCGCGGAAATAAGGCGCACGAGGAAGGCGATGCGCAATGTTGCTGTCAAAGCGTCGCAATCCGGCGTCGTCGCCATGCTCAATGCGCGCGAGGGCATGTATCTGCGGCCCAGCGATATGGCGATGCGCCTCGCCGATCTCTCGAATGTCTGGATCATCGCCGACGTTTTCGACACGGAGGCCGCCTGGGTCGAAACGGGCGATCGCGCGGTGATGACCCTGCCGGCGTTTCCGGGCGAACGCTGGGAAGGCGCGGTCGACTATGTTTATCCGACCGCGGAGATGATGACCCGAACCGTTCAGGCCCGTCTGCGCTTTCCCAATCCCGGCGACCGGCTGCGTCCCAACATGTTTGCAAACGTCACGATTGAAGCAGAGCCGAAAGAAAACGTGCTGGCCGTCACGCAGTCCGCTGTGATCCGGTCGAGCAAGGGCGATCGCGTCATCCTCGCTCTCGGCGAGGGGCGTTTCCGCCCGGCGGAAGTCAGGACGGGCATGGAAAGCGGCGGCAAGGTCGAAGTGCTCGCCGGTCTTGAAGAAGGCGAGCGCGTCGTCGTCGAAAGTCAGTTTCTTATCGACTCTGAGGCGAGCCTTGATTCCGGATTGCTGCGTCTCGCCCCGCCACAGAATATGGAAACAGGCCCCATGCCGGCGGGAGAAGACCCGATGGAAGGCATGGATATGTCGCAAGCAGACACGAGCGACGACGCGGGCGGCGAGTCCATGGCTGGTATGGACATGGAGCATGATGATCACGCGGCGCCGGCCGCTGCGGCCGTCGAGGCGCAGGGACGCGTTGTCAGCATGGATATGGATGCCAAGAGCGTCACCATCGACCACGGCCCGATTTCCGAACTCGGTTGGCCTTCGATGGTGATGGCGTTCAAGGCGCCGTCCGGAATCAACATCATGAGCGTCAAAGTCGGCGAGCCCGTGCGCTTCGCGTTCCGTGAAACGGCGACGGGCTACGAACTCAGCAAGATCGAGCCGATGCCGGAAGAGAGCGAAAAGGGAGACCGGCAATGATCTCCCAAATCATTCGCGGTTCCATAGAGAACCGGTTTCTCATCATCGTGGGCGCGTTATTCCTCGCTGTCGCAGGCGTCATTTCACTGCGCGCCACGCCGCTCGACGCGATCCCCGACCTTTCCGACGTTCAAGTTATCATCAAGACCAGCTATCCAGGCCAGGCGCCGCAGGTTGTCGAGGATCAGGTGACCTATCCTCTGGCGACAGCCATGCTCGCCGTGCCCGGCGCCAAGACCGTGCGCGGCTATTCCTTCTTCAACGATTCCTATGTCTACATCATCTTCGAAGACGGAACCGATCTTTACTGGGCGCGCTCGCGGGTTCTCGAATACCTAAGCCAGGTTGCGCCGCAACTGCCTGACGGCGCCAAGCCCGCGCTCGGGCCCGATGCAACCGGCGTCGGCTGGGTCTATCAATACGCTCTGGTTGACAAGACCGGAAAACACGATCTTGCCGACCTGCGCTCGCTTCAGGATTGGTTCCTGAAATACGAATTGCAGACCGTTGAAGGCGTCTCGGAAGTCGCCGCCATCGGCGGCATGGTCAAACAATATCAGGTGGTCGTCGACCCGAACCGCTTGCGCTCATTCGGCATCCCGCTCGTCGATGTGCGCCGCGCCATCGAACGCGGCAATATGGAAACCGGCGGCCGCGTCGTCGAGATGGCGGAGGCGGAATATATCGTCCGCGCCGGCGGCTATATCGAGTCGATCGCCGATCTCGAACGGATTCCGTTGCGCGTCAACGACGCGGGAACGCCGATCCTCTTGCGCGATATAGCCGACATCCGCCTCGGGCCGGAACTGCGCCGCGGCGTCGGCGAGCTCAACGGCGAAGGCGAGGCGGTCGGCGGCGTCATCATCATGCGCGCCGGCGGCAACGCCGAGGCGACCATAAAACGCGTCAAGGAAAAGCTGGAAACATTGAAGGCGAGCCTGCCGGATGGCGTCGAGCTGGTGACGACCTATGACCGCTCCAAGCTCATCGAGCGATCGGTGGAGACCCTCAAGGGAAAGCTGTTTGAAGAATTCATCATCGTCGCGCTCGTGTGCGCCCTCTTTCTCTATCATCTGCGGTCGGCGCTTGTCGTCGTCATCAGCTTGCCACTAGGCGTGGTCGCCGCTTTCATCGTGATGAATGCGCAAGGCATCACCGCGAACATTATGTCGCTCGGCGGCATCGCCATCGCCATTGGCGCCATGGTCGACGCCACCATCGTCATGATCGAAAATGTTCACAAGAAACTGGAGGAACATCCCGAAAGCGGGCAGTCCCGCTGGCGGCTTATCGCTGATGCTTGTGTCGAGGTCGGTCCGCCGCTTTTCTTCTCGCTTTTGATCATTACGCTCAGCTTCACGCCAATCTTTGCGCTGCAAGCGCAGGAAGGCCGGCTGTTTTCTCCGCTCGCCTTCACGAAAACCTACGCCATGGCGGCGGCCACAATCCTGTCCGTGACGCTTGTCCCTGTGCTGATCGGGTTTCTCGTGCGCGGTCGAATTGCGCCCGAACACGAGAACCCGGTCAATCGGCTGCTCATGCGCGGATATAGACCGGTGATCGGACTGGCGCTGCGCCGGCCATGGGCGACGATCGGCGCGGCGGCGTTGTTGATCGCCAGCATGGGCGTTCCGGCGAGTCTTATCGGCGGCGAGTTCATGCCCGACCTCGATGAAGGTGATCTTCTCTATATGCCTAGCGCCTATCCGGGGATTTCCGCCGGCAAGGTCGCCCAAGTCGTTCAGCAGACGAACAAGCTGATCATGACGATCCCGGAAGTCGAAACCGTTTACGGCAAGGCGGGAAGGGCGGAGACGGCGACCGATCCTGCGCCGCTGCCCATGATCGAAACGACCATACAATTAAAGCCGCGCTCCGAATGGCGGCCCGGCGTCACCATGGACTCGCTCAAGGCCGAACTGAATTCGCTGGTCGATGTGCCAAGTCTCACCAATGTGTGGATCATGCCGATCAAGAACCGCCTCGACATGCTGGCGACCGGCATCAAAACGCCGGTCGGCGTCAAGGTCGCCGGTCCCGACCTCAACGTCATCGGCGAGGTCGGTCGCGAGATTGAGAACGTTTTACAAAGCGTTCCGGGAACGTCTTCTGTTTACGCCGAGCGCGTCACCGGCGGGCGGTTCATCGACGTCGACATCAATCGCGAGGCGGCGGCGCGTATCGGGCTCAACATCGCCGACGTTCAGGATATCGTGAAGACGGCGATCGGCGGCATGACTGTCAGCCAGAGCGTCGAGGGCCTCGAACGCTACCCGATCAATTTGCGCTATCCTCGCGATATTCGCGATTCGCCGGAACGCTTGCGTGAATTGCCAATCATGACGGCGTCCGGGGCGGAAATACCGCTCGGTCGCATCGCCGACATTGGAGTCAGCGAAGGGCCCGCCGTCATTCGCAGCGAGAATGCGCGGCTCAATGGCTGGATCTATGTGGACATCGCGGGACGCGACATCGGTTCCTATGTCGAAGAGGCGCGTCGGGTTGTTGCCGAAAAGGTGAACCTTCCGGCTGGTTATTCCATCGCCTGGTCGGGCCAGTACGAATATATGCAGCGCGCGAAGGAGCGGTTCGCCTATGTCGGTCCCGGCATGTTGCTCATTATCATGCTGCTCCTGTTCCTGAATTTCAGAAAAGCGTCGGACGTGCTGATCATTCTCGGATCGCTGCCCTTCGCCCTTGTTGGCGGGTTGTGGCTGATGTTCCTCCTCGGCTTCAATTTGTCTGTCGCTTCCGCCGTCGGTTTCATCGCGCTCGCGGGCGTCGCGGTCGAAATCGGCGTGTTGATGATCATGTATCTGAAGCAAGAGGTCGCAGCGGCGAACGCCAAAGCGGAGAAAGAAGGCGCGCCGCTCGACGAAGCGCATTTCGCCGACGCGATCGCTAAAGGCGCGCTCCGGCGTCTTCGGCCGATCATGATGACGTTCGCTGTGATTCTCGCCGGCCTCATGCCGATCATGTACGGGCACGGGACCGGCGGCGAAGTCATGCGCCGGATCGCCGCGCCGATGATCGGCGGCATTGTCAGCGCGACCGTGCTCGCGCTTGTCGTCATCCCGGCGGTTTACTTTCTGTGGAATCGACGGGCGTTGATAGCTTCATCAAAAGTGTCGTCGCTCCCGCGCGGTCTAGCGCCAGCCGAATAAATTCGTTTGGGCGAGCAAAAAGATTGTGGTCGCGCCTTAATGCTCATGCGCACAGAGCGCGTGATTGGAGAGAATTCCAATCACGCGGCAGTCTGAAATTTTGTCGACGCTGCATTCCTTGATCATCCGATTGAGCTCGCGTTCGAGCGATTTCAATCGCTTGATGCGTTGTCTGACATCTTCGGCGTGACGGCGTGCGATTTCATCAACGTCCGCGCAGGACCGGTTCTCGTTTCTGGAGAGGGCGATCAGCTCGCGGATCGCCTCCAGCGGAAAGCCAAGATCGCGGGCGTGGCGGATGAACCGCATTCTCTCAATGGCTTTGGCGTCGTATATTCGCTGGCCGCCGTCCGACCGTTCCGGCGGATCAATAAGGCCTATGCTCTCATAATAACGGATCGTCGTGACCTTGACGTCCGAGGCTTTCGCCAGTCGGCCGATGGTGACCGGAATTTTTTCGGATTTCGGCATTATTCCTCTTGAACCTACAGTTGCTGTAGACATTAGGTTAGGCTCAGCGGCAAAGCAATGGAGAGCCGGGATGGCCGGATGCGCCTGCGAAGACAAGCAAATCGAAGTCGATCAATTCGACGGCCGGTCGCCCGCCTATAAGCGGGCGCTGATCGCGGTGATTGCGATTAACGCTGTAATGTTTTTGGTGGAAATGTCGGCGGGCTATCTTGGAAGTTCACAGGCGCTGAAAGCCGACGCCCTCGATTTCGCGGGCGATTCGGCGACCTACGCTTTGAGCTTTGCGGTTATCGGCGCGGCGCTGCGCACGCGCGCAATGGCGGCGCTCATTAAAGGCGCCAGCCTTGGCTTAATGGCTTTGTTTGTGCTGACCACTACGATCGCGAGCGCATTTGGCGAAGCTTCTCCTGTTGCGCCGGTGATGAGCGGCGTCGGGTTTGCGGCGCTCGCCGCCAATGTTGCAAGCGTTTTCATTCTTCTTCGCTGGCGCGGCGGAGACTCGAATGTTCGATCCGTCTGGCTGTGCTCGCGTAACGACGCCATCGGTAATCTCGCCGTGATCGCCGCCGGCGCCGCCGTTTGGCTGACTGGATCGTTCTTGCCTGACTTGATCGTCGCTGCATTGCTCGCCTCGTTGTTTGTGAAGTCCTCAATCTCGATCACCGCGCAAGCGCTTCGGGAAATCAAAGCCGCGACCAACAAGCCGACTTATTTGCAGAGGGAAAGCTAATCTATGAAACCGGCTTTTCCGCCTGCGCTTCAGACTGCGGTATATGCCGCATTGAGCTGGTTCCTTGCCAATCGCTTTCCGGAATTCATGATTGAGTGGAATGGTTTTCGGTATTTGGCGGCCGGCTTAATCACGGTCGGTCTGGTCATCATCGCGATTGCAATCGGCGCCTTCGTCCGGGCGAAGACGACGATCAATCCGGTATCGCCTGACATCGCCAGAAAACTCGTGACGAAGGGGCTTTACCGAATTTCACGCAATCCGATGTATTTCGGGATGTTGCTATTACTAGTCGGATGGGCCGTCTATTTGCAGAATCCATTGGGTTTTGCGCCGACCGCTATGTTTATCGTGACGATGACCACTCTTCAGATCAAGCCGGAAGAAAAAGCTCTAAGAAATAAATTTGGGTCTGAGTATGACGCGTACTGCAAGCGCGTGCGCAGATGGATTTAGAAGAATGATCGGAGGCCAGGTTGACGCAGTATGAGAATGTCATTTTGATAATCGGATTGGCGAGCGGAACGGGCTTTATTGCCGTTCTTCTTTGGTCGATCTGTTTTCCAGAACGCAGACTGTGGCCGCCCCAGATATACTCGAACTGGAAATCGGCGCTCGTTTGGGCGGGAACGCTCGGCATTTTCGTTTCCGCCATCTGGCTCGGAATTTCAGGATGGGGAAGCGCGCCCATTTCCCCATGGCTGCGATTTAGTCTTGGACCAATTTTGCTTGTCCTCTCAAACCTCGCTGTCTGGGCCGAGGCGGCGCGTTTCGGGTACGCTCAAACCAGCGGCGCCCCCGGCGAACTGGTCATGAGCGGTCTCTATAATTATTCGCGTCATCCGCAATATGTCGCCGATGTCGCCATGTTGATCGGATGGTTTGTCTTGACTGCCTCCATGCCCGCCTTGCCGGTTTTGATGGCGGGCGTTACGGCCTTGCTGATTGCGCCATTCGCTGAAGAGCCTTGGCTGAAAGAAAAATACGGCGATGCTTATCGCGATTACACTCGACAGGTTCCGCGATTTCTCGGTCGGCCGCGTAAAGTCACAGAGCAATGATTTTTCTAGGCTGTCCTCGGCCCGAAGATGATGATCGCCGCCCCGAGCAGCGCGACGGCGGCGCCGCTCAAATCCCATCGGTCGGGCGGATGGCGTTCGATAAGCCACAGCCAAAGGAGCGAAGCGCAGATATACACCCCGCCATAGGCCGCATAGGCCCGGCCCGCTGCGGCAGTATCAATCAGGGTCAACGCCCAGGCGAATACCGCCAGCGAAACAAGTCCTGGCGCAATCCACAGTGCGGATTTGTCGAGCCGCAGCCACATCCAAAAGGCGAAACAGCCGGCGATTTCGCAGAAAGCCGCAACTCCATATACAATTCCGGTTTTCAGCATATTGGCCTCGGTTTGTGGCGGTGCGGCGAATTCTCTAATGATTTGTCAGGAAAAGGCAGTTAAAACCCGATAGCAATGTTTCGCCGCTTTTCTCCATATCGCGCACTGATTGCGCTTCTCACCGCAGCCATGTGGACGCTGAGCGCGATCGCCGGGCCTGTGCATGCGGCAGAAGAAGAATTTCATCACGCGACCCAGCATCAGGATGACGGCGGTCTTACGACTGCGCAGGACGACAGCGCGCCGCAGGACGAGCGTTCCGTTCACCCGGAGCACGCTGCGCATTGTCATGCCGGCGCATGTCATTTTCACGCCCTGTCTCGCGCCTCATTGGAGCCAGCGTCCGTGCTTCTCTTTGCAAGCAAGATCATAGCGCCGGAAAACGGTGTTGTGCCCCAGGCTTCTCTTTCCTCCTTATTCCGTCCTCCACGAATCTGACTGATCGCGCGCGTTCCGCGCGCCCATCAGTAATTTTGATTCCAAGAGGACAATGACCAATGACCATCAGAATATGCGGGCCCCTGCTCGCCGCTTTTGCGGCGTGGGGGCTCGGCGCTGCGTCCGCGCAGGAGAGCGCCGCTGAGCCTGGCCCGACGCTAGGACAATTTCTTGAAGACGCCGCGCGCAATCATCCAAGGCTCGAAGAAGCGCGCGCCGAACTCGATGCGGCGGAAGCGCGCGGGCGCGCCAATTCGCGGCCGCTCTACAATCCGGAATTCGAGGGCGAGTTCTCGGACAGCGAAGACGATGCGGATGACAGTCGCTCTATCGGCCTGTCGAAAGCCTTCGACATCACCAATAAGCGCGCCACTCGGGCGAAGGGCGCGCGCAGCGCCGTCGACGCCGCAAGTTTTGCCTATGAAGCGGAAAAGCGTGCGTTATTCGCCGATCTCCTGATCGCGCTGGCGGATTACCAGGCCAGGAAACGCCTTTCCGATCTGGCGGCCCGGCGCGCCGACGTCGCGCGCGAGTTTTCTTCGATTGCAGACCGCCGCGCGGAGGCCGGTGATCTGTCAAAATCGGAGCGTCTTGCCGCGCGCTTGAGCCTTTCCCAGGCGATCGCCGAGCAAACGACCGCCCGAAGCGAGTTCTCCGAAGCGCGACAAGCTTTGACAGCGCTTGTGGGCGAAGTCATGCCGGCCTGGCCGGTGCTGCCTGACCCGCCGGCGGCGGCGCCGCCGCTCGATATGACGCTGGTCCGCCGCTTGCCGGAACTGCGCGCGGCGGAAGCGCGCGCCGACGCGCTGTCGGCCGAAATCCGTTATGCCAAAAAAGCGCGCATTCCCGATCCGACCATCGGCGCCGCCTATGGACGCGAAGGAGACGCCGATTTCGCCGGCGTCCGATTGTCCGTACCCATACCGGTTTTTGCGTCCGGACAGGCCGAAGTCGATGAGGCGCGCGCCGAACGCATCGCCGCCGAGCAAGCGATCCGCAATCAGCTGCGCAACGCCGAAGCGCGGCTCGTCGAAGCCAGCGGACGCTTCGCCGTCGCGGCGGGGACGTGGCGCGCATGGATGCGCGACGGGTCGGATGTGCTCGGCGAGCAACGCCGCGTGCTCGATCAGCTATGGCGGTCGGGCGACATCACAGCGGTCGAATATCTCGTGCAGCTCGATCAAACCTACAGCGCGGAACGCGCAGGAATTGAACTTCAAGGGTCTTTATGGCGCGCCTGGATCGATTGGCTCGATGCGTCAGGGACGCTCAATGAATGGATGGAGACTCTGTAATGCGTAACTTTCGAAAACTGAATTCTGGCCTTGGACTGGCGATCATCGCCCTCGCGGCGCTGACAGTCGCAGGCTGCGGCGCATCGGATGCTGAACAAAAATCAGCGTCAGTCGAGCAGTCGGAAGAGGGCCACGGCGAAGAAGGCGGCGGTCATATCGAAATGACGGCGGCGGAGCGGAGCGCCAAGGGGATCAAATCCATTGCGCTCGGCAATCGACAACTGACCGGTGAGTTCATTGCGCCGGGCGAGGTGACGGCGAACCGCTACAAGACAGCGCAGGTCGCGCCGCGCATCAGCGCGCAGATTGTCGAGCGACATATCGTGCGCGGAGAGAAAGTCGAGGAAGGCGCGCCGCTGGTCACGCTCTCCAGCGTCGAAATGGCCGAAGCGCAAGGCGCGCTCATCATCAACGACAAAGAATGGCGCCGCGTCCGAAATCTCGGCCGGGACGTCGTTTCTGAAAAGCGTTACGTCGAGGCGGAAGTCGCGCGCCAGCAGGCCCATGCCAAACTCCTCTCATTCGGCATGGCTGAGCAGGAAGTCGCCGCGCTTCTGAAAACCGGCGACGCCAGCAAGGCGACAGGCCGCTTCATTCTGTTCGCGCCGCAGTCCGGCACCGTCGTCCGCGACGATTTCACCTTGGGAGAGTTTGTCGATCCCGGCCGGGTGCTGGTCGAAATCAGCGACGAATCGACGGTCTGGGTTGAAGCGCGACTGACCGCCGAACAGGCGCAAAGAATAGCCGTCGGCGCATCCGCGCGCGTTAAGTCCAGCGCGGGACACTGGGAAGAAGGCGAGGTCATTCAGCTCCAGCACGCGCTTGATGAAACGACGCGCACCTTGATGGCGCGCATCGAGATCGGCAATGAAGACGATGATTTTCACGCAGGTCAATTCGTTGATGCAGCAATCGCCGCCGGCGCCGGCGATGAAATGCTGGCGTTGCCGGAAAGTGCGATTGTCCTGATGGACGGCGCGCCGACCGTTTTCCGCATCGAAGGCGATGAGATCGAACCCGTCAGTGTTGAAACCGGGACCGCCAGCGGCGGATGGATCGAAATCGCGTCTGGCGTCTCGGCAGGCGATGAGATCGTCACTGACCAAACCTTTCTCCTCAAATCGCTCATTCAAAAGACGAAAATGGGCGAAGGCCACGGGCATTAGGAGCGCGATCCATGTTGAACAAACTCGTCGAATTTTCGCTCCAGTATAAATTCCTGGTGCTTATCATCTTCGCTGTCGTCGGCTTTCTCGGCTGGCGCGCCGTCACAACGGTTCCCATTGACGCGTTCCCGGACGTGACGCCCGTGCAGGTCAACATCTACACGGAATCGCCGGGGCTTGCCGCCGAAGATGTCGAGCAATTGCTGACATTTCCCGTGGAGTCGGCGATGGCCGGACTTCCTGACGTCTCGGAAATCCGTTCGGTCAGTCTCTTCGGCCTTTCCTATGTCGCCGTCTACTTCAAGGACAGCGTCGATATCTATTTCGCGCGCCGTCTCGTCATGGAGCGGCTTGCGGAAGTTCGCGACCGGATACCGGAAGGCTACGGCTCGCCGGAAATGGGTCCGAACGCTTCCGGCCTCGGACAGGTCTTCTGGTACACGCTCGAACGCGCTGACGAGTCCCTTAAGGGCGACATCAGCGATATGGACTTGAGGACGCTGCAGGACTGGAACGTGCGCCTCATCCTGCGCACGGCCGCCGGCGTCGACGACGTGATGTCCTGGGGCGGGCAGGAGCGCCAGTTCCAGGTTCAGATCGACCCATTGCAACTCATCAAATATGAGCTCGGTTTTTCCGATGTCGTCGAAGCGCTTGAGGCGAATAACCGGCAGGTCGGCGGGCAATATATCGATCAGGGGCCGGAGCAATATCTCGTTCGCGGCCTGGGTCTCGTCCGGGACGAGATCGATATCGGCAATATCGTCGTCAAGGTGAAGGACGGCGCCCCCGTCTATGTTCGCGATGTTGCGAAAGTCGAACAGGCGCCGGCGCTGCGCTTCGGCGCCGTCACCCGCGACGGCGAAGAAGTTGTGCTCGGCATGGCGCTCGCGCGTATCGGCGAGAACGCCAAGAATGTCGTCGACGCGGTGAAGGAAAAGGTCGAGACGGTCGAGGGCGCGCTGCCCGACGGCGTCGTCATCAAACCGATTTACGACCGCACCGAGCTTGTGGAGAAGGCAGTCGGCACAGCGGAGAAAGCCCTCATTGAAGGGTCGATTCTCGTCGCCATCGTGCTGTTTCTGTTTCTCGGCGAAATCCGCTCCGCGCTGGTCGTGATCACGGCGCTGCCGCTCGCCATGCTGATCGCCTTTATTTTCATGGGCCAGGCGGGACTCTCGGCCAATCTCATGTCGCTGGCCGGTCTCGCCATCGGCATCGGCATGATGGTCGACGGCGCCGTCGTCATGGTCGAAAACTCGTTTCGGATCATGGCGGAACGAAAAGAAGAGGGCGGCGAGGTCAACCGCACCGCGGCTGTTCTGGAGGCGGCGCGCGAAGTCGCAAATCCGATCGCGTTCGCGATCATGATCATCATCGTCGTCTTTTTGCCTTTGTTCAGCCTTGAAGGGCTCGAAGGCAAACTCTTCAAGCCCATGGCGTTTAATATCAGCTTCGCC
>JAUHYK010000034.1 GCA_030426465.1 Alphaproteobacteria bacterium | reverse complement strand
ATTATGGTTAATACTATCTTCTTCATTGAAGGGGACCCCATAATGCTTGACGAGGACAATGCCGAAGAAGAGCACTCCGGAGACAAGGATCCACGCGGTTTCCCGACCGAACGGCTTCCCGATCCGGAAACGAACGCTGCGCACCGGGCCCCAAATGAAGCCGACACCACCCGCTCCATGCGCTCGCGTAATCGCGGCCGACTCCCTTTATCGGCCGAGCGCTGGCGGCTGGCGCAATCCTTCGTAACACGCGGCGAAAAGTGCGGCGGCTACTACACCTTCCGCGAAGACATGGATGTGCCGCGAGAACCTCAGGACCTTGAAGTGTTCAAGGACTTCAATTCCTACGATCCCGATCTGCATCGCTATTTCAATTTCAGGATCGATTATTTTCCCGGCTATGAGGCCAAGGCCAGCCTGTTCGACTGGAACGCGCGCATCTGGTTCGCGGACATCAATGACGAGATGATGGAAGCGAAATTTCCGCGCGACATGTCGCTGAGAGCCTGCATTTCCGCGTATCACATCACCGTTCGCAAAAATCAGGCGACGAATATTCGCCGCAAGCGGCTTTTTCAATTTGTCGGCTCCCTCACCATGCTGACGCCAGCCCTTGCGCTCACCTTCTTTCAGGATGCCCTGCCCGGCGCGCTTGCAACCGGGGGGCCGAAGGCGTTGCTCTCTTTTGAGCCGCAGTCACTGGTCTTTTTCGGAGCATTGTTTTTCTTTCTCCTGTTTGGCTTCCTGATCATGCACATCATGATCAGCATCACCACAACCCAGTTGACATCCGCATTCCGCGGCAACGCAAAGGATCTGAACGCGAAATTGCAGCGGCGCATGAATACGCTCCGACAAAATTATACGCGGTTCTACAAGGCAATCGCGGAAGAGGAATTTTCCGGGCGCGACTCCGACGGCGCCGAATGGACAGATCGCGCAAAATGGTGGGCGCGTCTCGCAATGTGGATGCCCAAGCGGATCGAGTATTTGGAGAAGTTCCTTCAATCGGAAATGCAGCGTATTCGCGTGTTTCGAATCTGGACGGATGCATTGGGAAATCTTTCGGCGGCTCTGACGTGGCTTGTCTGCGCGGCAGTCATATTACTGATCGCGCAGATACCCGGCGTTTCCCGCGCGCCCTTTGTGGCGGCGTCCGCGATAGGCCTGATTGGCTCGGCGCTGTTGGGCATCATATCGACACAGGCGAATTTTTCGCTCGACAACAAGCTGATCCGCCGCTGGATCGGCGACGATGACTGGCCGCGCTTTTCCGGAATTGGGCTCGATGTCGATTTTGGAGAAATCATTCGCCGCGACAAGGATCGCATCCGTCAGGAAAAGCTCCGCGGCGGCGGATTCGGTCAGAGCTAGCAAGCCAAGCCCGGCCCGCCCGCGACCTAATTCATCGAATTCCGGATTCCTCGCCCGGCAGGATTGCAGGGGCTTGGCGAGCCGCGTATGCCTCGGCGATACACCAGAACACCGGAAGACGCCCCATGGACGAAAGCACGACGAAATATACCGACGAGGAAGCCCTCGCCTTTCACAGCCGCGGCAAGCCGGGCAAGCTGGAGATCACGCCGACCAAACCGATGTCGACCCAGCGGGACCTGTCGCTGGCCTATTCGCCGGGGGTCGCTGCGCCGGTGCGCGCCATCGCCGAGGACCCTGACAAGGCTTATGATTACACATCCAAGGGCAATATGGTGGCCGTCATTTCCAATGGCACCGCGATCCTTGGCATGGGCGATCTTGGCGCGCTGGCGTCGAAGCCGGTGATGGAAGGCAAGTCGGTTTTGTTCAAGCGCTTCGCCGACATCGACTCCGTCGATATCGAAGTGGACACCAAAGACCCCGAAGCCTTTATCAATGCGGTGCGCTATCTCGGGCCCGCTTTCGGCGGCATCAATCTCGAAGACATTGCGGCGCCCGAAAGCTTCATGATCGAGCAGCGTCTCAAAGAGCTGATGGATATCCCGGTCTTCCATGACGACCAGCACGGTACGGCGATCATCGCCGCAGCGGGCCTTCTCAATGCGCTCGACGTCACCGGCAAGTCGATCAAGGACATCAAGGTTGCGGTTTCCGGCGCCGGCTCCTCGGCCCTTTCCGTGATCGGCCTGATCAAAGCCATGGGGCTGCCTCCTGAAAACGCCTTTGTCTGCGACTCCAAAGGCATCCTGACTAAGGGCCGCCAGCTCGATCAGTGGCGCTCCGCCCATGCGGTGGAGACCGACAAGAAAAGCCTCGCCGACGCCATGGACGGCGCCGATGTGGTCATCGGCCTTTCCGTCGCCGGCGCGATCTCAAAAGACATGATCAAGTCGATGGCGAAGAACCCTATCGTTTTTGTCATGGCGAACCCAAACCCGGAAATAACGCCTGAAGATATTCAGGCCGTGCGCGATGACGCGATCATCGCCACCGGGCGCTCGGATTATCCGAACCAGGTGAACAATGTTCTGGGCTTCCCTTATATTTTCCGCGGCGCTCTCGACGCCCGCGCACGCACTATCAATGAAGAGATGAAAATCGCCTGCGCCCAGGCGCTGGCCAAGCTCGCCCGGGAAGACGTGCCTGATGAAGTCGCCGCCGCCTATGGCAAGCGCCTAAAATACGGTCCCGGCTATATCATCCCGGCGCCGTTCGACCCGCGCCTCATCTCCGAAATTCCGCCGGCGGTCGCGAAAGCCGCTGTCGATAGCGGCGTGGCGCGAAAGCCGATTGAAGATTTCACGAAATACAAAAACACCCTCGCCGCAAGGCTCGACCCCGCCGCCTCTTTCCTGCAGCGCATCTACTCATCGCTGCGCGCCGCCGAAACGTCAAAGCGCGTCGTCTTTCCCGAAGGCGAAGAAGAAGCCGTTATTCGCGCCGCTTATGGATTCCAGCAGGAAAATCTCGGCAA
This sequence comes from Alphaproteobacteria bacterium, assembly GCA_030426465.1. Lineage (GTDB taxonomy): Bacteria > Pseudomonadota > Alphaproteobacteria > Caulobacterales > Parvularculaceae > Hyphococcus. The sequence goes on along the minus strand of JAUHYK010000034.1, from coordinate 40,201 downwards.
GGCGATCCTGATCGGACGCGAGGAATATATCCGCCAGGGCCTTAAGAACGCCGGCCTGCCCGAAGACGCGGATTTTGAAATTCACCATTCGCGCACAGCCAAACATAGCGATCTCTATACGGAGTATCTTTACAAGCGCCTGCAACGCAAAGGCTACCTTCACCGCGACGCTGTGCGCCTCGTGAACACCGATCGAAACGTCTATGGCGCTTGCATGCTCGCCCATGGGCACGCCGACGGCATGGTGACAGGCGTCACCCGCCATTATGATGTCGCCTTGTCGAATGTTCGTCTCGCTCTCGATTCCCGCCCCGGCGAACGCATGATCGGCGTCTCAATCATTCTGACCAAGAACCGCACGCTTTTCGTCGCCGACACTAACGTCACCGAACTTCCCGGTCCGGAAGACCTTGCGGAAATCGCTATGCAGGTGGCCCATGCGGCGCGCCATCTTGGCTTCCCGCCCAAAGTCGCGTTCGTTTCCTATTCAAATTTCGGAAATCCCGATACGGAGCATTCGCGCCGGGTCGCGGGCGCCGTGGAAATTCTCGATAAACGCATTGATGTCGACTTTGAGTATGAAGGCGAAATGACGCCGCGCATGGCGCTGAATGAAAATGTGCGCGGGATCTATCCGTTCTCACGTCTTAAAGGCGAAGCCAATGTGCTGATCACACCGGGTGTTCATTCCGCCGCGATCTCTACCAAGCTGCTCGGCGAAGTGGGCGGCGCGCTGGTGCTGGGGCCTGTTCTCATCGGTCTTGAACGCCCGGTGCAGATTGCACAGGTCGGCGCGCCGGTGGGTGATCTGGTCACGCTCGCGGCCATGGCGGCATATGAACTTGACGCCGAGCACCGCAACTGGGCGGAAAAGACCGCCTAAACGCGCTTGGCAGTTTGTGCGCGACACGCGCACATTTCTGTCATTAAATCTTCTTAAACGCACCTGGTTCGCTTTTTGCGAAGTGATTTTCGACGAACCGTTCAACGCGCGCGGCGAAGCGGCTTTCAAAAAATCATCCGTATTCATATTATCTTTTCATCAAGGCCAATGACGCGTGTGTGCGATCCGGCGGCTTTGTGGCCGCGGGGCGCGGGTCAGTTTCAACAACAAAGGCGAAATCGCCAAAGGAGAAACCCCATGCCCCTTAACTCAAAAATCCTCAAAACTGTTGCAATCGCCGCTGTTTCCAGCGTCGCCATTCTTGGCGCCGCGCAGGCGGGCGAGCATGCCGAATTCGGTTACAAGCAGAGTGAACTGCAATCGACCGCAAGCCTGAGCAGTCTGTATAAGCGTATCGAAAATCGTGCTGCAAGCGTCTGCGGCGCCGATGACGCCCGCGCGCTCTACGCGAAACAATCCGCGGCGCTATGCGAAGAAACCCTCGTTGAAGACTGGATCGCAGGCATCAACGACTCCCGCCTTAACAGAATGCACGCGCAAAACGGCGCGTCACAATTTGCGTCGGCGAAATAGGCCGGCGCAGGCTTCGTCAGCTTTGCGATGAAACGACAATAGCCGCCGGTCGGGGACCCTTCGAGCCTTGTCCGGCGGCGCTGAAACGCTGGCGGCAGACAGCGTTTCCCGATCGCAACCTGGCGGAGCCGCCCCTTTTTCAACCCTGTTTTTTCCGGAACCGCGCTGACTGGTGCTTGACCATTCGTTCCGCGACAGGGCGCGGCAGCGTCCGCGCCAGCCAGGCGGCGAATTTGTTCCAGGCGCCTGGCACATAAACAGCGCGCTTGTTTTCAACAGCTTCAATCGCGCCCTCAACTACCGGCTCGGCTTCCATAAACATGTATTTCGGAAGCTGCGAGACCAGCCCGCGCGTATTGTTGACGTCATGGAATTCCGAATAGGTGAAGCCCGGACACAGGGCCGTGGAATGAACGCCCGTCCCGTCGCATTCAGCCGCAATCGATTGCGCAAAGCTGACAAGAAACGCTTTTGAGGGTCCGTACAACGTATGACCCGCCGAGCCGGGAACAAGCCCCGCAAGCGACGCCACCTGAATGATGCGTCCGAATTTCCGCTCCAGCATGCCGGGCAGAAAATGCCGCGTCATCTGGGCGTAGGACGCCACCATCAACTCCAGAAAAGCGCGATGTTGCGCCCAGTCATTCTCCGTGTAGGCGCCGGGCATCCCAAAGCCGGCGTTATTGACGAGAATGTCCACCGGCGTTCCTTCCGCCGAGAGGGTGTCGAAAATCATCTGCGGCGCGGATGGCTCCGAAAGATCAGCTGCGAGGATGCGCGTTTTAATCCCATGAGTCTTTTCAAGCTCCCCGGCGAGATCCTTCAGGCGGTCTTCACGGCGCGCCACGAGAATGATATCGGCGCCCCTGGCGGCGTAGGATCGCGCAAAGGTCGCGCCGATACCTGCTGACGCGCCCGTGATCAGCGCCCATTTTCCGGTGTAATCCATCGCCCGTTTTCCCTGTCGACCTTATTCCTAGGCCTGTGTAGGGTGCGCCGCCCCCCGCGGTCCATGAGGACGATCAGGGTTAACAAACAGCGACGCCCTAGCATGGACCTTGCAAGGTAAACGGCGACGACGCTGGATATTTCCCCGCCCCGGCAGAAGGGCTATCATCGGCGGCGAAAGGATGACGGAACCGGCCATGGACAGTATCGAATTTCTCTTAATCGTCGCGTGTTTCGCTGTCGTCATCATCTGGTATCTGCGCAACGCCGAGGCGCGCTCCGACGGCTTGTTGGGATTTCTCGCACTCAAGGATGATCCGGACCTCGTCAAACATGGCCGCCGCCCCTCATATCGTCTCAAGGATCGCACTGCGCGAAAACCCGCCGGGCTTCGCGACAGCCGCGAAGCGGAAAAGGCGGTCGCCACTTACTCTCAGAAGGATGACGATGAGGCGATGCGCCGCCGTTTTCGCCGTCAGGACGAAGCGCGCTATCGCGTGAAAGACAAGGCTGCGAAATTCAAACCGGCGAAGCCGAAGGGCGATTAGCCGGCGAACTGACCGCCCACCTAACCACCAAGGCTCTGCGCCAGAAGCGGCAGGCCAAGCGCCATCACCACGCTGACAATGATGCCCACCGTCGCTTTGCCAATATCCGTCAGGACGATCTTCGCCGTGTCACCCGGCGCACGGATCTTGTCGATCGTGGCGACAGCAAACTCACGACCGGCGATGAGGCCGAGAAACACCCAGGTCGTCGACATGGGGATGTTGTTCAGCTCCTTGAAATAGAAAAGCAGTGTCGCATAAGTGAAGTCGATGATGGTCGCCGACCGAATATCAGTGACGTTGGTTTTTGACTTCAGCACTTTTTGAACCGGACCGCCGCCGTTCCAGAATGTATAGGCGAGCAATACGATAATACCCGCAATGGCGATGCCCGCCTCATAAGGGTTGAGCGCCGGAGCGCCCGCCGCATCGAGCCCTCGCGGCAGGAAGATAAAGATATTGGCGAAATCCTGCATCAGCCAGACGGACCAGAGATAGCCCGTGGAAATCCATTGCAGAAGCACCCAGATGGGCGCGTGTTGTTGTTCCTTAGTTTTCAGAAACCAGCGCTCCAGCGTCGGCGCCAGCGCCGCATAAATCACGCCGCCCGTGACAAAAGCGACCGCATAGCCCATCAGCGACTTGATCAGCATGGAATACATACCGTCGAGCGTCGCGAAGATCGCCAGGATCATGAAGCTTGTTGAAACCGGAATGCCGAGACGGGTGAGCAGCAAGAGCGCCAGCGGCGGCACTGCGTGATACCATTGCGGCTCGAAAATCGGATATTTCTCGACATTATCGAGACGCCCATAAGAGGGATCGCCGCCGTTGGTCATATAGCCATAGGCGAAGACGATCACGAGCACCGCGGAGGCGAAGAGGAACAGCGCCCACCAAGGAAGGCGGCGGTTCGAATTGATGAAGGTGCCGAGAGTCTGCAGCGCGTCATTGCCGACAACCGCATAAGCTGCGAAGGCAAAGCCGATGGCGGCCCAAAATCCGATATCAATATCCATGTCTGCCTTTTTCCGGCCGCGCCGTATTATAGGTCCGGCGCACCGAGAGCGCCGCCTCACAAAGTCGCGCGCACCCTCTATTTTTTATGTTTCACTATTGTGACAAAGGGGCGGATTTTGCCACAAGGCTGGTGGAAATCGTCAATTCGCCAGAGAAAAGACCGTAAGGCGCAAACAGAGAAATCATGATGACTGAAACAGACGAGCCCGGGCCCTCTCCCTTGCCGGCTGATCACCCAACGCTCGCCCCTTCGAAAATAGGCGTTCTTCTCGTCAATCTCGGCACGCCAGACGAACCCACACCGGGCGCTGTGCGCCGCTATCTGGGCGAGTTTCTGAGTGACGAACGGATTGTCGACCTGCCCCGCGCCTTGTGGCTGCCCATTCTTCATGGCGTCATTCTCAATGTCCGCCCGGCGGCGACGGCGCGCAACTACGCCAAGATCTGGCGTACGGAAAGCAATGAAAGTCCGTTGCGCTACTACACACGCGCGCAAGCAGAGGGGCTTGCCAGACGGCTGAATGGCGTAACCGTGGATTGGGCAATGCGCTATGGAAATCCGTCCGTCGCCTCACGTCTTGAGGTCATGAAAGAGAGCGGATGCGAACGTATTCTTGTCGTTCCGCTCTATCCGCAATATTCCGCGACGACGACAGCCAGCGTGACGGACGCCGTCTTCGACGCCGTCAAAGCGATGCGCTGGCAACCGGCGCTCCGCACGGCGCCAGCCTTTCACGACGAGCCGCATTATATCGAGGCGCTGGCCGCCGTGACCCGCCGCCATCTCGCCGCCCAGGACTTTGCGCCGGAGCGCGTGGTCATCTCATTCCATGGCCTGCCGCAGCGCTATTTCGATCTCGGCGACCCCTATCATTGCCATTGCGCCAAGACCGCGCGGCTCCTGCGGGCGAGAATGGGGTGGACGGAAGATTTTGCACCACTCGCCTTCCAATCGAAATTCGGCCGGGAGAAATGGCTGGAGCCCGCGACGGAGGACACGATCAACCGCCTTGCTGGCGAAGGGGTGAAAAAACTTGGCGTCATCATGCCGGGCTTCGTCGCCGACTGTATTGAAACCCTGGAAGAGATCGATATCGCAGGTCGTGAGACCTTTATGGCGGCGGGCGGTGAGGCGTTCACCTCTATCCCCTGCCTCAATGACGCGCCGGAAATGACCATGCTTCTCGAAACCATCGCCCGTCGCGAGACCGCGGGATGGACCGCCTGACCCGACATCACCCTAGCCCTGCCTCGCCCCATCTTGTTGCACCGGCGACTCGCCGAGAGAAAGCTTGCCACGAAAAAACGCCACGCCATCATGGGCTTTTGACCAAATGGCGGAATAAGGGGGTCGCTGCATGGAATTTCTCGATCCGGCCTTCTGGTCTTTTCTTTGGGATAGCGAGCGCTATGAGGCGCTGATCGAAGAAATGGGGCCGTGGGCGCCGGTGACGGCCGTCGCCGCCATGGTCATTGTTTCCTTCCTGCCCCTGCCTGCCGAAACCGTTGCCATCGCCAATGGTATGGTTTTCGGGCGCGCCGAAGGGTTCGTTCTCACCTGGATCGGCGCCATGATCGCCGCCGCGCTCGCCTTCATGCTGGCGCGCACCATCGCCCGGCCGCTGGTTCATCGTTTCCTGTCGGCCGAGCGTCTCGCTCATTTCGAACATGCGGTTGAAAAACGCGGCGCCCCGTTTTTGCTCCTTATACGGATGATTCCACTGATCCCCTATACGGTGGTCAATTACGGGTCAGGCCTCGCACCGGTGCCGTTCAGAACATTTTTGTGGACATCGGCGCTCGGCATGGCGCCGCCGATCTTCGCCTTCGTCTCTATCGGCGCCTTGATGACAGCCCAGCCATGGCTCGGCTGGATGATGCTCGGCGCGGCGGTTGTTTTCGTCTTGCTGCTGGGCTGGACAACACGGCGGTGGTGGACGAAAGAGGCCTAATCGCAGGCTTTTTTGACCCGCTCCAGAAACGCGTCCACTTCCCCTTTCGTCGTGCGAAACGAACAGATCAGCCGACTGCCGCGGCCATCCGCCGGATCGCCGGGCGTTACCCACGGATAGAAGATGTCGCCGCCTTCGCGAAGTTTGTCTGCAACGCCTTCGGGGAAGACCACGAACACTTCGTTGATATCCGTCGGATACATGATCGATACGCCGTCAATCGCGGCAAGACCGGATGAGAGACGCTGCGCCATGGCGTTGGCGTGAGAGGCGAGCTTCAGCCACAATCCGTCTTCGAGATAGGCGTCGAATTGCGCCGCAATGAAGCGCATTTTCGACCAGAGATGCCCGGCCCGCTTGCGCATGAATTCAAAATCCATGGCCCGGTGGCGGTCGAAGAAAATCACCGCCTCCGCCGCGATGCACCCGTTTTTGGTGCCGCCGAAACAAAGCACGTCTACGCCCGCTTTCCAGGTCAGCTCCGCAGGACTGGCGCCTGACGCCGCGACAGCGTTGGAAAACCGCGCGCCATCCATATGGACAGACAGGCCCGCCTCACGAGCGGCGGCGCAAACAGCCGACAATTCATCAGTGGAATAAACCGTGCCGCATTCCGTCCCCTGCGTCAGCGAGAGCGCGCTTGCCGGCGCGCCATGGGGCGGACGGTGCGGGAAACCTTTCAATGTAGTGCGAATGGCATCGGCGGTCAGCTTGCCGTTCGCGCCGGCGATCGGCAGCAGCTTGGCGCCGCCGGTGAAAAACTCCGGCCCTGCGCATTCATCCATTTGCACATGGCTTTCCTCATGACACAGCACCATGCCGTAAGGCGGCGTCATCACCGAAAGCGCGAGGCCGTTCGCCGCCCCGCCAGTGGCCACGAAATAAACCGCGCAATCGCGTTCAAAGATTTCAGCGAACTTCGCTTCCACCTTTTTCGTCAGCGCATCCCCGCCATAGCCGGGGACGGCGCCGTCATTGGCGCGTGCGATGGCGTCCAGAATCTCAGGGGCGGCGCCCGCCCAGTTGTCCGATGCAAAACTCATGAGGCTGAGTGTTCGGTGTTCTGATAAAGCGCGTCAAGACGGTCTGTGAAGTCAACGAAATTTTTAACGAGCTGCAATGCGCCGACATTGACGAGACGGTCGCCATGGCCGTCGAAAATATGGCCGCCGCCAAGAAACCCCCAAACGCTCATTCCCGCCGCGACGCCGGCTTTGACCCCGTTTTCACTGTCTTCAAGGACAAGGCACTGCGCCGGATCAACGCCGAGCTTTTCCGCCGCATAAAGGAAAATATCCGGCGCCGGTTTGCCATGAGCGACAAGATCGGCGGAATAAACATGCGGACGCGCTAGATCGTAAAGCCCGGTTCGCTCAAGCTTGGATGCCAGAAAATGCGCACGCGAGGATGAAGCGACGCCAATAGCGCGCGCATATTGCCGGGCTTTTTTAAGCGCCGCATCCGCACCAGCGACCGCCGTCAGCAAATGCCGCTCGCGCCGGCGGCCTTCGAGGATATGGTCTTCGAAATCCTGCGGCGCATCGCGGTCATGGATAATGCGATACTCTTCACGCAGCGCATCGAAAAATGCGCGATCATGGAGACCGACAAATTTGCGCACATACTCTTCAGGTGAATAAAAAATCCCGAACGTCTCAAGGGCGGTCCGTTCTCCCTTGATCGAGAGCACCTCTGAATCGACCAGCACGCCGTCACAATCAAAAATAATTGCGTCGAAAGGATTTCCCGTATGAGGCGTCATGACCGATATTTCATCTTTCCTGCGTGAGCCGCTTATCTATTGGGAAAACAGCGTAAACGCCATGCTTGGCTGACCTATAAAAAGGTTTTTGCGGAACTCTCCATCAGCATGGCCGTTTGCGCTCCATCGCCGGGGCGCAGCACATCTTCACCCATGACCGGCGTCAAAACATAGGAGTTAGCCATGCGTAAGAGTTTAATTATCGCAACGGGAATTGGCGCCGCGCTGGCGGTCACGGCTGTTGGCGCCGCCATGACGGGCGCCTTTGAAGACGAAAGCTCACAAACCGCCGCGCTTGAAACCGATAGCGCTGTCGTTGCTAGTGAGCCCCGCAACTGCCGCAGCTTTGCGACCGCGGAAACCGGTTTTGATCCTGCAACCACACCCGTTCCGGTGCAGCAAGATGCTGGCAATAAACAGGTGCTCAAAGGCACGGCCGTTGGCGCTGCAGTCGGCGCTGTCGCCGGTGAAGTGATTGGCGACAAGGCCGGTTATGGCGCAGCCGCCGGCGCCGCAGCGGGCGCCGCTGGCGGGCAAGCCGTGAAAGCTGATAAGCAGCAAAAGGCCGATGCGCGCTACGCGCAGGACAGCGCTTACTATCAACAGCAAAAAGCCGCTTACGACGCTGCGCTGACCGAATGTCTCGCAGACTAGGCAAACCATCACAAAACGCCGAAAGCCGGTCGCGCCTTGCCGCGGCCGGCTTTTTACAGGTCCTTCAGGCCTTTCGCACCCTGCGCCCCTCGCGTGTGAGCATTCATCACGCCTCGCCTATAAGGCGCGCATGTCAACGAAACTTCACGCTCATGGCGCCGCTTTTCCTTGAAAACAGCCCCTGAAAAGAGGGATAGTGCCGCGCAGTGAGGGACTTTGCGTTAGGGGCGAACCATGCGGGTAGGAATTTTATTAGGCGCGAGCGCGGCGGCGCTGATCATGAGTGCGGGCGCAGACGCCCGCAAGGACAAGGACTACCGCGCCGACACGCAAGCCCCAGCGCAAAATATTGAACGGGATGTCAAGGCGCAGGTGAAAGCACGCTTACGCGACCGCCTGGGACCGGCGGCACCCGCCTTTTCTCAAGGCCGCGAAGTCAGAAGCTTTGACGGCTCCGGCAATAATCGCGTTGACCCGTCCGCCGGCGCCGCCTTTTCTCAGCTGATCCGGATGATGCCGAACGACTATGCAGACGGCATTTCCGGCATGTCGGGACCCTTGCGGAAAAGCCCCCGGGAAATCTCGAATATTGTCGTCGATCAGGCGGGCCAGTCCTTTCCGAACCCATTCGGCACCAGCGATTTCCTGTGGCAATGGGGACAGTTCATCGACCATGACTTCGCGCTGGGCGACGGCGTTAAGTCTGATGACCGCTCGCATGATATTCCCGTCCCTCTGGGCGATATTCATTTCGACCCGTTCGTTGAAGGCGGCAAATGGATCCGGTTCGACCGCGCGATTTTCGACGAAGAGACGGGTACGGATCTTTCCAACCCGCGCGAGCAGATGAACGAGATCACGTCCTGGCTCGACGGCTCGCAAGTTTACGGCTCAAGCGACGAGCGCGCGGCGGCGCTGCGCGCCAATGACGGCACGGGTCGCCTGAAGACCAGCGCTGGCGATCTTTTGCCTTACAACACCGATCTTCTGCCCAACGCCAATGAAGGACCGATTGACCCGGCGGACTTGTTTGTCGCCGGCGATGTGCGCTCAAATGAACAAATCGGCCTGACCGCCATGCACACTTTGTTTATGCGTGAACACAATCACTGGGCCGACCATATCCGGCGCACGCGGCCATGGCTTTCCGGCGACGATGTTTTTCAGGCGGCGCGGCGCATGGTGATCGCCGAAATTCAGATCATCACCTATGATGAATTCCTCCCCGCGCTGATCGGGAAGCGCCCGTTGCCGCGCTATGACGGCTATACGCCCGGCGATCCGGGTCTTTTCACCGAATTTTCCGGCGCCGCGTGGCGCCTTGGCCATACGCTGATCAATGCGCAGATCATGCGCGTCGATCGCCGCGGCTATGAAATCGCCGCCGGTCACCTGCCCTTGCGCGACGCGTTTTTCAACGCTCCCTTGCTTCTGAAAAAACGCAATGACATAGACCCGGTCTTGCGCGGTCTCGCGGCGCAGGAAAGCCAAACCTATGACAATATGATTGTCGATGATCTCAGAAACTTTCTCTTCGGACCGCCGGGCGCAGGCGGCTTTGACCTTGCTTCGCTGAACATTCAGCGCGGGCGTGATCGCGGCCTGCCCTGCCTGAACGATGTGCGCAAATCCATCGGCTTGAAGCCGCATAAGGATTTTGACGACGTCACCTCAGACCCCGCGCTGCAAGAAAAACTGCGCCTCGCCTATGGCCATGTCGATGAGATCGATCTGTGGGTCGGCGGCATTTCCGAAGACGCGCTGACGCGTCAGGGCTCACAACTCGGCGAAACTTTTCGCGCGATCGTGGTGATGCAATTCACGGCGCTGCGCAATCATGACCGCTTCTGGTGGGAGCGCGACCTCACTCGCGTGGAACAGAATATGGTCAAGAAAACCACGCTCGCGGATGTGATCCTGCGGAACACATCGATCAAGCGCCGCGAAATTCCAAAGAACGTATTTTACGTTGATAAATAGCGGCCAAAGCACAGACCACAAGCTTGGCTTTCCGATGAAAGCGTTGATTATGTGTCAGCGGCTGTGACGCTCGCTCGCGCGACAATCATAGCCGCTTCGCCTTGAGTCCTCTCCATCGTCCGGGGGCCCGAACAAATGGTTGAGGATGCGCATGACTAATGGACTGACAAGCATGCCTATTGCAAAGCCAAGTCCTGCATACAAAGCCAGCACAAATATGTCGTTAAGACTGGAAAGCATCACATCATTCTAAGCAACTGCAGCGACTAGATAGCCTGGCGCTGTGTCTGTTTTATGAATTTCCTTTTCCACTAGCCTTGCGATCATTGTCACAAAAATTTCAAGCTGTTGCTGAAATGAACCGTAAGCCTATAAAAAAGGGGCCGCAAACGCGGCCCCTTCAACTTTTGGTGGTGGCTGGTCAGCCCTTAACCGGCGAGCGCCGCGAGAAGCAACAACGCCACGATATTGGTGATCTTGATCATCGGGTTCACCGCCGGGCCCGCCGTATCCTTGTACGGATCGCCCACCGTGTCGCCGGTCACCGCAGCTTTATGAGCTTCGGAGCCCTTGCCGCCATGGTGGCCGTCTTCGATGTATTTCTTGGCGTTGTCCCAGGCGCCGCCGCCAGCCGTCATGGAGATGGCGACGAATAGGCCCGTAACGATAACGCCGATCAGCATGGCGCCGACCGCGGACAAGGCCGCGACTTTCCCGGCGACCGCGAGCACAACGAAATAGACGACGAGCGGCGACAGGATCGGCAGCATCGACGGCACCACCATTTCCTTAATCGCGGCGCCCGTCAGCATGTTCACCGCGCGCGCATAGTCAGGTTTTTCAGTGCCCTGCATAATGCCCGGCTTTTCTTTGAACTGACGGCGAACTTCCTCAACAATGGCGCCGGCTGCACGGCCAACTGCCTGCATGGCGATGCCGCCGAAGAGGTAAGGCAACAGGCCGCCAATCAGGAGACCTGCGATCACATAAGGGTTGGACAGCGAGAAGGTCAGCTCCGTCATACCTTTGAAGTAAGGATGAAGATCGGAGCCGGGGGCATTCGCGAGCGAGATGAAGTGCTCAATGTCCTTGGTGTAGGCCGCAAAAAGGACCAGCGCGCCGAGGCCCGCTGAACCGATCGCATAGCCCTTGGTCACAGCTTTGGTCGTGTTGCCAACAGCGTCGAGAGCGTCGGTGGTGTCGCGGACCGACCCTTCAAGGCCCGACATTTCCGCTATGCCGCCAGCATTGTCAGTAACCGGGCCAAAAGCGTCGAGCGCGACAATCATGCCGGCAAGCGCAAGCATGGTCGTGACCGCGGTCGCAATGCCGAAGAGACCCGCGAGATTATAGGCGGTGACAATCGCCACAACGATGACGATGGCCGGAAGCGCTGTCGCTTCCATGGAAACGGCAAGACCCTGAATGACGTTAGTGCCGTGACCGGACTCTGACGATTTCGCCACCGACTTCACCGGACGATAGGCGGTGCCAGTGTAGTATTCGGTGATCCAGACGATGAGACCGGTAACCACGAGGCCAAGAGCGCCGCACAAGAACAGCGAAAGGCCGGTGAACGGGGCGCCCTGTTCCGTCGCAGCGATCGTTTCGGAAAAGCCGAACATCAGGAACGTCACGATCCCGACGGCGATCAACGAGGTCAGGCCGGTGACGACAAGGCCCTTGTAAAGCGCGCCCATGACATTGGTGGATCCAGCGCCAAGCCGCACGAAAAACGTGCCTGCAATAGACGTTGGAATACACACCGCGCCGATCGCGAGCGGGTAGAACATGAAAGTCGGCACGTTCGTCGTGAACAGGATCGAGCCCAGCACCATGGTCGCCGCAACGGTCACCACATAAGTCTCGAAAAGGTCGGCCGCCATGCCGGCGCAGTCGCCGACATTGTCGCCAACGTTATCGGCGATAGTCGCCGGGTTGCGCGGATCGTCTTCGGGAATGCCGGCTTCAACCTTGCCGACCATGTCGCCGCCCACGTCAGCGCCCTTGGTGAAGATGCCGCCGCCGAGACGCGCGAACACTGAAATCAGCGACGCGCCTAGCGACAATGCGATAAGGCCGTTCACCACCGAACGGCTTTCCGGCGCATGGCCCATGCCCACCGTGAGGATCGCGTAATAGGAAACAAGCCCGAGCAATGCGAGACCGGCGACAAGCATGCCGGTGATGGCGCCAGCATCAAACGCAACGGAAAGACCTTTTTGCAAGGATTCACTCGCCGCTTGCGTTGTGCGCACATTCGCGCGCACGGAGACGAGCATGCCGATGAACCCGGCTGCGCCCGACAGAACGGCGCCGATGAAGAAACCCACAGCCGGCACCAGGTCAAACCCAAAGGCCAGCAGAAGAATGATGAATACAACCGCGCCTGCGATTGCGATGGTTGTGTATTGTTTGTTGAGATAAGCCTGCGCGCCTTCCTGAATGGCGGCGGCGATTTCTCTCATGCGGTCGGTGCCTGTGGGCATCGACAACACCTTGTTGGCGGTGAATGCGCCGTAAGCGATGGCAAGCAAACCGGCCCCAATGACCAGCCAAAGCGCTAAGCTCATGTCTTAACCTCTCCTGAAAAATTTTTCTTGATTGATGGCCGCCGGCATGGCCGCAGCAACGGGATCAACTCCCGGCGCGCGCTTCAACCAGCCCCCTAGTTGATGTCGGCGCGAAACCTGACAAAGCCCTTGGGCAAAATCAACTAAAAGTTACAAGGGAGATATGCAGCACATCCCGCCCGGGTCATCTCCGGGGGACAATAAGGGTTGAAATTGCTCTCTTGCGCTATCCGCAGTGAAAGCGAGCAAGCGCAGGGGCCAATCTAGGAGACCGCGCCGCGATTGCGCATCGCTTTGCGCGGTTCAGCCTCGGCCTCTGTGAGCTCCTTTACCCAAGGAAATTTCTCGGCCATTTCGTCTGTGTAACCAAGATTGCGCGCCGTGGCGCTGCGCGGCGCATCCGCCGTTTCAGGATAGAAAGTGCCGAAAGTCCGATCCCAGAAGAATTCGGCGATTCCGTAATTGCCGTTTTCGTTATGGAAATGGTGGGCGAGGTGGCGCCGCTTGATATCGCGCCAGAATTTCGACTTCGGTTCGAAGGCGAGATGTTCCCCGGCGTGGAGGAATTCCGTGTACATCGTCATGGTGACCGTGCCCGCCACCGCCGCGCAGGCGCAGGGCAACCCGCCGATGAGCCAGCCCACAGGACCCGCGATCAGCAGGATTGGCGGCAGCGTCGTATGGAGGCCACCGAAAAGCACTGATAAATCATTGGGATAGCGGTGATGATCATAATGGACCCGCTTCCACAGCCCGGCGAGCCAAGGGGTCTTATACATCCAGCTTCCATGAAGGATGAAGCGGTGCGTGATATACCAGGCGATCGGGAAAATCAGAGCGCCAAGGACAAGTGATAGGAAAAACAAGGGGATAGACTGGACCGTCGCGATCCCCGCCGACAATGCTGCGATCAGGATCAGCGCATAGACCTGGATCGCCGGATAAGTCACATAGGCCTTCACAAGGTCGTCGAATGTCATCCGGTTGAGGAGGTATTCTTCCTCTTTCCAGGCTTTATAGCCAATAAACAGGCGCATCGGGCGCTCCTCGCGGGGGTCAATGGGTCAATATGCAAGCCGGCAACGGCTCTCGTGACCGGTGCGTTGCGTCGCGAAATTAGGCCTGCCGCCCCGGCGGTTCAAGAAGCCAGAGCGTCGCAAACAGTTATACGCGATCAATTATCGTGCCCGCTTTGCAACATGCTGTAATATCTGGCCGCAAATCTTGAAGCGCCCAGCATCCGCGAAAGCCCATCTAGGGCTTGCCCGTTGACCCAAGGCCTTGTATCGGCTCAAGATTACCCGGAACCATGTGGCTAAGGTCATAAGGTTGGGGCGAGGGGCATACGCCCGTGACGCGCTGCTTGCTGCGGCGCATGCAGGCCGGCTTTCCGTCCGGCGGTTAAAGAGCCGGGATAGCCGGAGAGAGTGCGGGGCGTATCATGACCGTCAGTCAGCAAACGGAGCAGCAGACGGCGTTGCCGATCCGCAACGAGGCGCTGCCGCTGAAACTCAGCGGCTTTGCGACTCTTTGCGATGCGCTCGATTACGCCGCCCAAGGCGAGACCGGTTACACCTTCTTCAATCTGCGCGGCGATGTCGCCGCAACACTGTCCTATTCCGCACTGCGTGAGCGCGCGCTCGCGCTTGCAGCGAAACTCGCCGGCAGGTTCGAACGCGGCGACCGCCTCGCGGTCATCGCCGAAACGAGCCCCGATTTCATCGTCACTTTTTTCGCTTGTCAGTATGCGGGCCTTGTCCCGGCCCCCATGCCCATGCCCGTCAATCTTGGCGGTAAGGACGGCTACATAAACCAGATCCGGCAGATGATTGCAGGCGCGAAAGCCGCCGCCGCCATCGGACCGGAAACATTGCGCGAATTCCTTGACGAAGCGGCGGGACGCGCTGGCGGCGCAGCCGTTTACAGCTTTGCTGACCTTGATGCGCTTGACGGCGGCAACGCCGAACCGCAGCGCTTCGGCCCGGATGAATACTGCTATATTCAGTACTCGTCAGGATCGACAAGCGCGCCAAAAGGCGTCATCGGCATGCAGCGTTCGGTCTGCGCCAACCTGACGGCGATCGCGCGTCACGGGATGGGTCTCCAGCCTGGCGACCGCGCGACAAGCTGGTTGCCGCTTTATCACGATATGGGCCTGATCGGTTTTGTGCTGACGCCCATGACCGCGCAGGTGCCGGTTGATTTCCTCGCAACCTCGGACTTTGTGCGCCGCCCGCTTCTTTGGCTTCGCATCATGACCGATCTCAAGACGACGATCACCTACAGCCCGTCTTTCGGGTACGATCTCGCGGCGAAACGATCCGGACGGGCTGAGCCGGGCGCTATCGATCTTTCCTCATTGCGTGTCGCCGGCATTGGCGGCGACATGGTCCGCCCCGAAGCGTTGAACGCCTTCGCCGACGCGTTCAGCCCTGTGGGCTTCAATCGCAACGCATTCACGCCAAGCTATGGCATGGCCGAAGCGACGCTCGCCATTTCCTTCCCGGAACTCGGCGCGCCGGTGACTGTCGATGAAGTCGACATGCGCCATTATACGCGCTCCGGCGTCGCCCAGCCGGCCTCCGCACTGACGTCGCCGGAAAACAGACGTGGCTTTGTCCTGTGCGGACGCGCGCTTGAAGGTCATGAGATCATCGTGCGCAGCGAAAATGGCGAGCCTTGCGACGAGCGTCATGTGGGCCGCATCTACATCAAGGGCCCAAGCCTGACGCCGGGTTATTTCTCCGACGCTGACGCCACCAACGCCATGTATGACGGCGAATGGCTCGACACCGGCGACATGGGCTACTTCCTCGATGGTCAGATTGTCATTACTGGCCGCGCCAAAGACCTCATCATCATCAACGGCCGCAATATCTGGCCGCAAGACATCGAATGGGCCGTGGAAAAAGTCGCCGGCGTACGCGGCGGCGGCGTCGCAGCCTTTTCCGTCGATGACGGCCGTGGCGAACGCATTGTCGTCGTCGCAGAGCGCCGAGGCATGGACGCCGAGGCGCTGGCGGCGCTGAAACGCGAAATCGCCAGCGTCGTGCAAAACGCAGTGGGCGCGCCCGCGGAAATCGTGCTCGCCCGGCCGCACTCCATGGTGATGACGTCGTCAGGCAAACTTTCACGCGCGAAAGTGAAACAGAAATATCAAGGCGGCGCCTTTACCGAAGACGCAGGCGAAGACGAAGAACCGCGCCCGCTCGCCGAAGCGCGCGTCTAGTTTGGTCGCGTTTTCGATGGAAAAGAGCTATCCACTTTTCCTGATAAGGCTCTAGCCGCCGGAAGTCGGAATGAAAGCTGCCCTTACAGGAGGCACCGGCTTTGTCGGCGCCGCGCTTATTGATCTGCTTTTGCAAGAAGGCTGGGACGTCGCAGCGCTGGCGCGCGACCCGGCGCGGCTGCCTCAGGCCGACAAGCTGCGCGTCGTCAAAGGCCCCCTTGAGGATGAAACCGCGCTGGCCGCGCTGGCCAGGGACGCGGATATTTTCTTTCACCTCGCCGGGCTCACCCATGCGCGCGACCGCACCGATTACGAGCGTGTCAATATTGAAGGCGCGCAGTCAGCGGCGCACGCCGCCAAAGACGCCGGTGCGAAACTCATTCATGCGTCTTCCATGTCAGCCCGCCGCCCCGATGTATCGCCCTATGCAAGAAGCAAGGCCGCGAGCGAAAGCGCCGTCGCCGAGCCCGGCGGCGACTGGCGAGCGCTGCGCCTGCCGGCGATTTACGGCCCCCGGGACATGGTGACCCTGCCATTTTTCAAGCTCGTGAAAACCGGCTTCGCCCTGGCGCCGAAAACGGACCCTGCGGCCCGCGCATCGATCCTTTATGTGGAGGACGCCGCAAGGGCGCTGCTCGCCGCTGTGAACGCGCCTTCAGGCGCCGTCTATGAGGTCGGCGACGAGCGCCCGGAAGGCTGGGCCTGGAGCGAAATCGGCGCGACTCTGGGCGACGTCCTTGGCAAGCGGCCAAGGGCGATTGCGGTTCCACGCCCGCTCATCGCGGGCTATCATGGGATTGTGCGAACGGTGGAAGGCGCGCTCGGGCACACGCCCAGCGTGCGGGAAGGCCAGATCAATGAGTTTTTTCACCCCGATTGGGTCGCGCGGGAAAACCTCCTTGATGCAGCCTGCGATTGGAGGCCCAAAACGCCGCTGAAAGAAGGATTTGCAAAAACCGCCTGTTGGTATCAAGAACACGATTTGCTTTAATCGGACGCGGCGCGACAACGTTCGACGCCGCCAGGGAGACCCGCTCATGTCCGGCATTCAGGAAGACGACGACCTCGTATTCCACAAAATCACTGCACTCCTCGAGCCGCTCAACGAAAAGGGCGTGAAACTGACACGCGAGACCGACATCATTGCCGATCTCGAGATCGATTCCGTTTCCCTTCTCGATGTGGTCATGGATATCGAGGACAACTACGACATCTCTATTCCCGTCAATACGATCTCCGAGATCAAGACCATTGGCGAGCTTGTGGACGCCATTCACAAGATCAAGAAAGAACAAACCTGACGATGAGCCTGTTTGATAAATTCGAAAAGAATGCGGCGCTCTTGGATCAGCTGTCCGCAGCAGGAAAAAACCCTTTCACCGTGGTTATGGAAGAGGTGCTCGGACCGACGCGAGCCAAGATTAAAGGCCGCGAAACTGTGCTCGCGGGCACCCATAATTATCTCGGACAAACATTTGAACCCAAGGCGATTGCGGCGGCGAAAGCGGCCCTTGACCATGACGGCACCGGCACAACCGGATCGCGCGTCGCGAATGGCACATTCTCCGGACATACAAAACTTGAGCGAGACATCGCCGATTTCCTCTCGATGAAAAACTGCGTTGTGTTCTCAACCGGATATGCGGCCAATCTCGGCGCAATCGCCGGATTTGTGGACCGCAACGAAGATGTCGTCCTGATCGACGCAGACTGCCACGCCTGCATCTATGACGGCTGTCAGCTCTCCGGCGCGGAAACCGTCCGGTTCCGCCACAACGATCCGGAAAGTCTCGATAAACGCCTCTCCCGGCTCGATCCAAAATACAACGGCAAGCTGGTCTGCATCGAAGGCATGTATTCGATGTATGGCGACATCGCCCCGGTAAAGGAATTTGTCGAGGTCGCTCATAGACACGGCGCTCACCTTCTCGTCGACGAAGCGCATTCTTTTGGCGTTTATGGCGACACCGGCAAAGGAGTTTCCGAGACCGAAGGCGTAATGGACAAGATCGACTTTTACACCGGCACGTTTTCAAAAGCGCTCGCCTCAATTGGCGGTTTCATGGCGTCCAATCATCCGGAAGCAGAATATATACGGTTCGCTTCCAATCCTTACCGGTTCACCGCATCACCGTCGCCATCAACGATCGCATCAGCGGGCGCAGCCCTCGCCAATATCAGCGAGAACCCGGCAATCCGCGAAAAGCTCTGGGAGAATGCACGGCGTCTTCACGGCGCTTTCGTGCAATTTGGCCTTCGCCTCGCCGCGAAACCGGCGCCGGTGATTTCAGTGCTCCTGCCAACCAGAGAAGACGCCTTCGAAGCGTGGCGTTTCCTTCTGGATCAAGGCGTTTACGTGAATATGGCCATTCCGCCCGGCACCCCGGGCAAGGAATCGCTCTTGCGTCTGGCGGTATCGTCCGCACATACGAATGATGACATCGACCGGCTTGTCGCCGCCTATGGCGCGCTTGCCGAAGCTTTCCCTTCTGCGCGCGTCGATGGGGCTGCCTGACAGCCGTCCTGACCTCGCCGCAGCTTGTGAATGCCCGTCAGGGCGGCGACATAACCCTGTCGCAAAGTCTTGCTAAGGGGCTGACTACCGTGGCGGTCACAAATGCGTCAGGCGCAAAACCGCCGCATTTGAGCCCTAGGGTCGGCGCTCGAAGCGACTATCTAGAGGGCTGGCGTTAAACGTTTGATGAGGTGACCAAAGTGAAGCGTATCGGGATCATCGCAGCAATATTTTTAGCGGGCGCCGCATCGCCCTCTTTCGCCAAGAAAAAAGTGGAAGTGAGCGAAGCGGATTTCGTCTTTGAGCATGTCAGTTGCACTGGCGCGGCGAATGAAATCCGCGTTCTTGTCACGGGTGTGAAGAAGAGTGTGGGTCTCGTCACGGTTGATCTCTTTCCGAATAAGGAAGAAGGGTTTTTGCGCGGACGCGGCCGCCTCGATCAGGTCAAGT
Organism: Alphaproteobacteria bacterium; assembly: GCA_030426465.1. GTDB lineage: Bacteria > Pseudomonadota > Alphaproteobacteria > Caulobacterales > Parvularculaceae > Hyphococcus. The sequence goes on along the minus strand of JAUHYK010000034.1, from coordinate 21,093 downwards.
TCGCCGCCAAAGCGCCTGTGACAAAACTCTGCCTGCATGCGCCCGAAAGCGGGCTTTTCGCGCTCTCAGCCTATCATGATGAAAACGCCAATGGCGATTTCGACAAAACCGGCCTTGGCTTGCCCGCAGAGCCGTGGGGCATATCAAATAATCCCAAAGTCGTGTTTGCCCCGCCGCCCGTAGAGAAGGCCCTTTTCAGCGTCAGCGCCGACGGCGCCGCCCATGTCAATATCGACCTTAATTGACGGCCTTTCCTTGAGCTGCGTTTTACTAAAGGCTCATTCGCGTTAAACTACGCGATAATAATCAGCTCAGGATCTCCGCATGCTCGACAAGACCGCTGCGCTCGAAATACGCGCCGTTGAAACACCGGCCGATCTGAAAACCTTCATCCGCATGGCGAATGACATCTATGCAGGCGATCCAAATTATGTGGCGCCGCTGGAATATGAACTTTCAGCGCGCCTCGATGAAAAGAAAAACCCGTCAATTAAAGGCCGGCCGTTCAAACGCTGGATCGCGTATAAAAACGGCGCGCCCGTGGGACGCATTCAGGCGCTGGTCAATCAGGCGCATCTCGACCGCCATCAGGACGGGGCCGGGCATTTCGGTTTCTTCGAGTCCATCGACGACCAGGCGGTCGCCCATGCGCTCATTAAAGCGGCGGGCGACTGGCTGAGAAGCCAGGCCGTGACGAAAATCCTTGGCCCCTTCAACAACTGCATCAATGAGGAAACGGGCCTTCTCGTCTCCGGCTTCGACACGCCGCCTTATGTGATGATGCCCCATGGCCGGCCCTATTATGCGCGCCTTCTTGAGGCGGAAGGCTTTCACAAGGCCGTGGACATGCATGCGCTTCAATATGTGCCGCGCCCGCAATTGATGCCGGAAAAACGCCAGCGCTTTATCGACAAGGCGCTCTCCAATCCCAAAGTCTCGTTCCGCAATATCGACATGTCGGATTTCAAGGCGGAGATCAGGCGGGTCATCCATATCTTTAACGACGCCTGGAGCGACAACTGGGGATTTATTCCGTTTACGGAAGAACAGATCGATCATATGGCGGCGGAGCTGCGCCCGATTATCTCGCCCCACAATGTGGTGTTTTGTTATTATGACGGCGAACCTGCGGCGTTCGCGCTTGTCCTGCCAGACGTCAACAACCTCACCCGCGATTTCGGCGGAAAGTTACTACCCTTCAACTGGGCGAAGCTGTTATGGCGGCTGAAAATGCAGCCGGCGCCGCGCGCACGCATGCCGCTGATGGGCGTTATTCACAAGCTGCAAAGAAAGCCTGTCGGCACGGCGATCGCCTATAAGATGATCATCATGGCCCAGGAAGCCAATGTCTCCCGCGGTGTGGTTCACTCAGAACTGTCCTGGATTCTTGAGAGTAACGAATCCATGCTCTCCATGCTGCTCGACATGGGCGCGGAAATCTACAAAACCTATCGCATGTATGAGAAGCCCCTGTGAGCGCAATCCGGTTTATCTGTATCGTTGCTGTTGCGTCGATGGGCGGCGCGTTCGCGCAGGCGCCCGAGCCGATCCTTTATGGCTACCGCATTCTTGAAACCTACCCCCATGCGCGCGACGCCTTTACGCAAGGCCTCTTTTTCGACGACGGGAAACTTTATGAATCCACCGGCCAATATGGCGAATCCTCCCTGCGCCAGGTGGATCTGACAAGCGGCGACGTCATGCGCAGAACCGACTTGCCCCAATCTTTTTTTGGCGAGGGTTCTGCGTTTGTGGACGGTGATATTTTCATGCTGAGCTGGCGCGAGGGCTCGGCGCTCCGCTATGGCGCCGAGGATTTCACGCTCAAAAACAGCTATTCCTATAAAGGTGAAGGCTGGGGACTGACTTATGACGGCGAAAGCCTCGTCATGAGCGACGGCACGCCGCAATTGCGATTTATCGATCCCGACACCTTCACCGAAGAACGCCGGGTCGAAGTGACGCTCAGGGGCAAGCCGCTAAAACAGCTCAATGAGCTCGAATGGATCGACGGCGCCGTCTACGCCAATGTCTGGAAGACCAATGCGCTCGTCAGGATCGATCCCGACACAGGCGTCATCAATGGCATTGTCGATCTGCGCGGGCTTCTGGAAGCCGAAGATATCGTCCCCGGAGAGACAGACGTCCTCAACGGCGTGGCTTACGCAGGCGAAAAGGACGTCCTCTACGTCACCGGCAAATACTGGCCGAAGCTCTTCAAAATCGAACTCGTCGAGCTGACGAACTAACCCAAAAAACCTACCGGAAAAACGGCTCGTCAAAGCTTCTTAGCTTGCGCGAATGAAGCGTGCCGCCGCGCGCTTCCTGGCGCAGAATATCAATGGCGCGCAGGCCGATATCGAGATGCTGACTGATGCGCTCCTGATAAAACGCATCGGCCATGCCCGGCAGCTTCACCTCGCCATGAAGCGGACGGTCGGAAACGCACAGCAGCGTTCCGTATGGCACGCGGTAGCGATACCCATTGGCCGCAATGGTCGCCGATTCCATGTCGATGGCGATGGCCCGCGCCTGATTGAGGCGCACGGCGTTACGTTCAAATCGAAGCTCCCAGTTGCGGTCGCCCGTGGTGACGACTGTGCCGGTGCGCAGATGTTCCTTCAGTTCCCGCTTTTCGACCTTCGACACTTCCTGCACAGCCTGCGTCATCGCAAGCTGCACTTCAGCGAGCGTCGGCAGAGGCACCGATGGCGGCAATACATCATCGAGCACATTGTCTTCGCGGAGATAGGCGTGAGCGAGCACATAATCACCAAGCCGCTGCGACCGGCGAAGACCGCCGCAATGACCGATCATCAGCCACACATGAGGCCTCAGCACGGCCAGATGGTCGGTGATGGTTTTCGCATTGGACGGGCCGACGCCGATATTCACCAGCGTCACGCCGTCATGGTCCTTCTGGACGAGATGGTAGGCCGGCATTTGCGGCAGACGGGCCGTAGGCGGAATGCTTGGCTCCTTGCCTTTCGTAGTGATGCGATCGCCGGGCTCGATCAGCGCTTCGGCCCGCCCCGCCGCAACTTCCGCTTTGGCGAATTCAACAAATTCGTCCACATAACGCTGATAGTTCGTGAACAGAATATAATTCTGGAAATGCTCCGGCTTGGTCGCAGTGTAGTGTTGAATGCGGTGAAGCGAATAATCGATACGCTCCGCCGTAAACAGGGACAAGGGCATGGCGCCATGACGCTTCAGGATGAAATGACCGTCGACGATATCGTCATTAGTGGAGACGAGATTGGGCGTATGGAAATGATATTGAAGATGATTGCGCTTTTCCGCCGTGAGATTCGCCGTCGCCTTTTCCAGCGCGAAGGTCAGCGGGATCGGCGTAAAGGAGCGACCTACATAAACTTTCGCCGAAAACCGGTCCATGATCCGTGCAAGCTGTTCTTCGAAATAATTTGAGAACAGCGACGGCTGCGTGACGGTGGCGCCATGCACGCTTACCGAGGCGATCTGGCCGAGGGCGAGTTTGGAAGTTTGCGGCGCGGCCTCCGCCGGCACCACGGCGCAAAGATAGGGGTAAACGGCTCCGCTCTCTCCATGCTCAACATCATCCAGCGCATCACCGGCGAGATACCGGTCGAACCGCGCGCGGATCTGCGCATGGGCTTCCTCATATAGCGCCTCGAGCCGCGCCGTCGCCTCTTTTGGGCTGGCGCAGGCGACGAGATCGCTGGCGGGGACATCAAAATCCAGCATTTCCGCCATGCTTACCTCCTGAAAATCAAAAAAGTCCCGCTCTTTACACCGCCGCGCCATCAGAAGCCAGCGCGCGAGACATCAAAGGATCAGGAGCGCTGAAATCGCTCAATGACGCGGGACGCCAGCACGGCGGCGCGGTCGCGCAAGGGCGCCGCACCCGGACGTGGCGGCGCCGCGCCCCTCGCCCGCAGCCAGCCATTCGCCCGGCGTAAATGCGCCTCAGCGTCAGACGCCTCGGAGCGCCAGGTGATGGAAAGCGACACAGAAACGTCCCGTCCGACCTTCACCCAGTGCGGCGCCTTCACCGGCACATAGAGCGCATCGCCTGGAGCCAGTTCGATCTTGTCTCCCTTTCCTTCATATTCATCTCTGTAGGGAAGATTTCTGTGCCCGCCGGGCTTGTGAAACACTTCATGGGCCTCATCGCCAAGAAAGCTTTCGTCGCCACATGGAAAAATCGTGAAGGTTTTCGCGCCGCGCACCTGCATAAGGATATTGTGTTCAGGGTCCATGTGAAACGGCGTTACCGAGCCGGGGGATGAAACAAAAATAAAGCCTTCGCACATATGCATCTTGCCGGTCGCGGCGCGCGCCGCAGGAGCCACATCGCCAAGGCAACTTTCAAGAAGCGCCGCATAGTCCGCGTCCTGTTCAATATTTTTCAGAACAATCCAGGACTTGTTTTCCGCGATACGGCGCACGGTTTCTTCCGCCGACAGGCCATTCATGGGCGTTTCTTCAGGCTTTTGACCAATCGGGAGTTCGCCGGAATTATACTCAACCGACGCGTCCGGCAACGTCCGGGCGAGCGCGATCAGCCGGTCCATGACGAACAAAGGATGGTCCGTCAGATGGTGGCGCAACCGCGCCGGCGCCGCTGGATAGCGCGCGGAGAACGCAGAAAGACAAGTCGGATCAAACGCCATCGCCCTATTCCTTCGGAAACCGGTCGCGGGCGTTCTCAAGCGCTTTCGCGAGCGCCAGACCCGCCTTTGAACCGAGCCCGCGGCCGCTGACATTCAACCCGGTGATCACACGGCGCGCGCGCCACAGGCCGTTAATCATGGAATGATCGGGCGCGGCGCAACTGTCGGCAAAGCGAAACTCTTCGCGGCCCAACAGCGAGCGCATCGCCTCAATTTCAATCATCACGCCCGGAGAAAAGCGGTCGAAATCTGGATCGTGGCAAATCTTCAGAGAATACCCCGCCCCGTTGATAACAAGCGTCGCCAGCATTGCGATGGGGCGCCAGTCAAGATCGATACGCATCAGGTGAAGCTCACCCGCGTCATGAGCGCGTTTCAATGTTTGCCGGAACCAGTCGGCGTCGTGAGCACTCGATTTCAGGGACGTGCCTTTTTTTCCTTTCCAGCCTTTATCTTCAAGCAGCAGGAATTCTTCCGCCCAGGCGGCGACATCATCCGTAGGCGTTGCTTCACGCACGGCAACCTCGCCCAGTTCATTGAGACGGTTGCGAAGCCTTTGCAGTTCCTTGCGCTTCTTTTTGCGCACATGAACAGCCAGCGTCGCCTCCGCGCTGGCCCCGCCCTGCAGGGCCGCGCGCGCAATGGCGCCGGCTTCATAGGACATGCGCTTGTCCGCCCCGGCCGCTGCGGCCGCGGCCTGATATGCCGGCCCATCCCGTTCGATGCGGCCTAGCCGGACAAAGCTGCGGCCCTCATCGCCTTCACATAAAAGCGCAAATAGTTCCCTGAACGCCGTCTCTTCAAATTCGCGCGCAATCAGTGGCGCGCCGTAATAGCAATGAGGATGGGTCCAGGTCGCCCAGTAACGATAGGGAAGCTTGGCGTAAAACAGTCGCTGCTCAACGGGCCACAGGCCGATCAGCCGCTCCCCGAGCCAGACACAGGCCAGCCGTGTTTTCTCATCGCCAAAGGCTTTAAGCGCCGGAAAAAGCGCCGCCGGTGCAAAGAAAGGATTGCCCTCAACAAGGCTCTCACACAGCGCCGGCATGGCGCGCTCCAGCGCCGCCGCATCGCCGCAAGACATTAGCGCCGCGCGAATATTGGCGCCGCCAGCCTCACCCTCAATGATGTCCCCCTGCGCAGTCACCGGCGCTTTGTCTCCGAACCTGTTTCCTTACGGCACATAGAGGCGCGGTTTGACGCCCGCCTGTCCCGAATTCCTGCACAGCTCTTGCCGGTTCGCCCCTCTCCCGCCTGCGGCCTTAAAGCGCGCGCAATTCCTCATCAGAGAGGCTGCGCGCCTCATCCGCCAGCATGATCGGCACCCCGTCGCGCACCGGATAGGCGAGCCGGGCTTTTTTGCTCAAAAGCTCGCCGCGCTCGCGGTCATAAACCAGAGGCCCGCGGGTCTGGGGGCAGACAAGAATTTCCAAAAGCCGCTTATCGAGCTCCGGCGCCGCCATTTCCGTCATGATCGCATGTCTCCTGTTTGCGCGAGAGCCCTATTGCAGGGGCGCGCCATCATCATCGCCGCCGCCCGCCAACGCCATAAGCGCGGCGAGGCATTCAGCCTGTTCCGCAAGCGTTTTGGATTCGAGCAGCGCCTGTTTTTCATTAGGCTGGAACGGGCACCCCATGGCAAGCGAGACCACAAGCGCCTCAATCGGCGCCGCGGCGGCTTTCTCCCATTCGATTTCCAATTGTTCCGTATCAAGATAATCCTTGAGCGCGGCGAGAAGCGCATCACGGTCCACCGCATCGGCGGTGACATCGGTTTCGTCATCGGCGCCGAAGGCGGCCCAGTCCGGGCGCACCCTGCGGAACGGCGCATCGCCGGCCAACTCTTCAGCCAGACGGAAACGGTGGGTGCCGGTAAGATTGATCAGATAACGCCCATCAGCGGTTTTCGCGAAAGAGGTGATGCGGCCAGCACAGCCCGCGTCGTACAGCGCCGGTTTTTCCATATTCGTCTCGTCGCGCGGCTGGATCATGCCGATCAGCCGGTCGCCAGCGAGCGCAGCGTCCACCATGGCGAGATAACGCGGCTCAAAAATATTCAGCGGCAATTGTCCGCCAGGGAGCAGCAAGGCGCCTGAAAGCGGAAACAAAGGCAATGTTTCCGGCTTCGCTTTCAGTCTCGCGGGACCTTTCGTCCCCTTCATGGGCGTTTGCTCCGGATTTTAGGAAAACAGGATCGAGGAAAGGCGGCGGCGCCCGCGTGCGGTCGCGGGATGGCCGTGCCCCAGCGCCTCGAACACTGTCAGAAGTTTTTCGCGGGCCGCCCCTTCTTTCCAGTCACGGTCGCGCTCAATCACCGCTAGAAGGGCGTCAACCGCCGATTCCATGGCGCCAGCGCCAAGCAGCCCGTTGGCGAGCGCAAACCGTTTATCGAGATCGTCAGGCGCCGCGGCGACCGCTTCTTCGAGCGCTGCAAGATCGCCGCCCTCGCCGCCGCTTTCGGCGAGCGCAAGCGCAGCCTTTACGCTCGCAACCGCTGGATCGTTGTGCTTGGCTTCCGGGATCATCGCGAGCGTGTCGCGCGCCTGATCTTTATCGCCGAGCGCGAGGTGACAGCGCGCAAGCCCCGCAAGCGCGGTGATATTTTCCGGGTCCGACTGCGCGGCCTGCGCATAAAACTGCGCCGCCGTCGTTACGTCGCCAGCCTCGAACGCCGCGTCCCCCATGGCGAGATAATCCTGATCGGGCCCGCCCATGGCGCCGGCCGCGCCGTCCATCTGTGGCAGGCGATCGATAAACGCCTTGATCTCACTTTCCGGCAAAGCGCCCTGGAAACCATCGACAGGGCGGCCCTGGAAAAATGCATAAACCGTGGGGATCGACTGGATGCGCATCTGCGAGGCGAGCATCTGGTTCTTATCGATATCGACCTTCACCAGCCGCACCTTGCCGCCAGCTGCCCGCACAGCGCTTTCAATCATCGGGCCGAGCTGCTTGCAGGGGCCGCACCAGTCCGCCCAGAAATCAACGATAACAGGAACTTTCATGGACGCCGTAAGGACGTCCGCTTCGAAGGTCTCAATGGTTGAGTCCTTGATCAGATCTGCATCCGCCTGCCCCTTGGCCGCGCCGCCGCCGATGATCTCAGTCATGCCTAGTCTCCATACCTTCCCTCATAAATGAGGGCGCACGCAGCGAAACGCAACCGGCAAGCGGGGCCGATTCAGCCCTCAAACGGGGCTGCGAGATCAAGAATTTGCGGCGTGAAGCCGCAGGCTTCCACAAAACGCACCAGATCGGTCCGACAAATAGCGGTGGAAGCGGTGTTTTCCAGAGGGTGAAACCAGACCGGATCGTGATCAAGAAGCGCCTTGTCGAGGATCACCGTCGTTAGCGCCCGAGCGCTCTCATTGATCAGGGCGAAGGGGGTGACGGCCCCCGGAATGACCCCCATGGTTGCAGTCATGAGCTCCGGCTTGCCAAAGGAGAGCCGGCCTTTCGCCCCGAGCCTTTTACCAAGCCCCACGAGATCGACCCTGGTCTCACTCAGCGCCACCGCAAGATAGAGAACGCCCTTCTTGTCCTTGAGAAAGAGGTTCTTTGAATGCCCGCCAGGCATGGTCTTTTTATAGTCCCGGCCCTCTTCCACGGTGAAGATCGGCGGATGCTCCACGGTCTTGTGGGCGATGTCAGCCTGATCGAAAAAACTGAAAAGCGCCGACCGTGTCTTCGCGTCCGGCGCAGGTTGAGGGCCCGCCGCCGAAGCCCCTTCTGCGCTCTCGGTCTTCTCCTCCAGGCTCATCGAAAATGCTCCTAAATTGTTTCTTTCGCCGTCGCTTCCGCCGCCACAGATTGAGGCTTGCAAAGCGCCGGGCCCTCGTGCATATAGCGGCCCCGATCGACCATCAAGACGGTCGAATACGTCAGTGAGCGGGCGTAGCTCAGGGGTAGAGCGAAACCTTGCCAAGGTTTAGGTCGTGCGTTCGAATCGCATCGCCCGCTCCAGTTTTCCGAATAAAAACAATTCCTTGGAACAAAGCCGCCTTTGTGCGGCGGTGCTGCGGCGCGCGTCCTACCCGGTCGGCTCGCCAATGGCCCCGACATCGAGAACCGGCGCGGCGTCAAGCTCCTCGGCGTCAAGCAGCGCCACCGCCCGCTCCAGGCCGGCCACCAGAAAAGACTGCTCCCAATCTTCCAGCTTTTCAAAACCGCGCTCAAAGCGCTGCTGCAAAATGCTCGGTGCATTTTCGAGAATAGCCGCGCCCTGTTCCGTCAACACCACAGTGACGCGCCGTTTGTCGGTTGCATCCGGCATGCGTTGTAAAAGCCCGCGGCTTTCCAGCTTGTCGATCAGCGCGGTCACTGTTGCATGAGAAAGCGAAATGTCTTTCGCCAGCGCGCTCGGCGCCGCGCCGCCGGATTTCGCAATCATCTCCATCAGGATCAGTTGCGACGGCGTCAGGCCACATTGTTTTGCAAGCGCGCGGGAGCTGATTTCCGTCGCGCGCAAAATCTGCCGCAAGGCGATAAGGGCGTGATCGATACGGCTGGTCATCAGTTCAGGTGGCTCCCCCCGCAAGGCTGGCGCTATCCCTCTAACCAGCCAGTTCTTCCCTTAAGCCGCGCAAAAGGCTCACGCAACACGCCAGCAGCACGAGAGTAAAGGGCAGGCCCGCCGTGATCGCCCCGGCCTGTAGCGACGAAAGCGCAGCCGATCCGCCACCCACGAGAAGGACAATAGCGATAAGTCCCTCCATGGTCGCCCAGAAGATGCGTTGCGGCACAGGCGCATGAAGTTTGCCGCCCGCCGTAATGCTGTCGATGACGAGAGAGCCGGAATCCGATGACGTGACGAAAAACACGATCAACAGGACAATAGCCACAAAAGAGGAGATCTGGTGGAACGGCAAATTCTCAAGCATCTGAAACAAGACAAGCGAGACTTCCGTAATCCCGCCCGGAAGAACGCCGACGCCGTCCTTGACCTGATCGATCGCGGTCATGCCGAAAGCCGTGAACCAGACAACGGCGACCATTACCGGCACGCCCATCACTGCAATCAGAAATTCGCGAATTGTCCGTCCCCGCGACACGCGCGCGATGAACATCCCCACAAAAGGCGACCACGAAATCCACCACGCCCAGTAAAAGATCGTCCAGCCATGAAACCATTCGGTGTCGTCGCGGCCGATCCAGTTGCTGAGGCGAAAACTGTCCATCGCATAAGCAACTGCATTGAGACCGAAGCCTTTGAAGATGGCCAGGGTGGGTCCGGCGGCGATCACAAAGAGCAACAACAGAATTGCGATCACAATATTGATATTACTGAGCACCTTCACGCCGCCATCAAGCCCGCGCACCACAGAAAAAATCGCCATGGAAGTAATGCCGGCGATCAGGATGATTTGCGTGCCGAGCCCGTTGTCGACACCAAAGAGAAAATGGAGGCCGCTCGCCGCCTGTTTGGCGCCAAGACCGAGCGATGTCGCCAGACCGAAGATCGTGGCGACAACAGCTAGCAGATCGATCAGATGCCCCGGCCAGCCCCAGACGCGCTCACCCAGAAGCGGGTAAAATGCGGACCGGATGGTGAGCGGCAGACCCTTATTGAACGTGAAAAAGGCGAGCGACAGCCCCATCACCGCATAGACGGCCCAGGGCGTGACGCCCCAGTGAAAGATGGTTGCACTGAAGGCTAGCCGCTCCGCCTCGGGCGTGCGCGCCGCAACGTCGAGCGGCGTGCCGAACCAGTCCGTGTAATACGCCGTCGGCTCTGCGGCCCCGTAAAATACAAGCCCGATGCCAACGCCTGCGGAAAACAGCATGGAAAGCCAGGACAAGACGCCAAAATCAGGCTTGGCGTCGGGCCCGCCTAACCGGATATCGCCAAAGCGCGAGATGCCGATGAACAGGCAGAAAAGAAAAATGACATTCGTCGCCAGCACAAAGAACCAATCGAAATGCTGCAGCGTCCAGTCCCGCGCATGGGTCAACACCCCGCCTGCGCTATCGGGAAAAAGCAGCACCGACCCGGCGAAGCTTAAAATCAGCGCCGCGCTCGCGAAAAACACAGGGTTATGAATATCGAGGCCAAGCACCTCGATATTGTCCTGCCCGGTGGTGTAGTCCGTTTCATAAACAGACTCTTCGGGCGCCAGCTCTTCGGGCAACAATTCTTCATTTTCATTCGTCACGCGCGATACTCCGTCAGCGCCGGACCGAGCGCTTTTTTCAAGGGGTCAAGACAAGGGTCAAACCGGCGCCATTGGTCGACGCCGGTTTTATTGATGGGCTGGCGCACCTGTTCGGAACTCGCGGTGCGCACGGACCGTTCGGTTTTATGAAAATCAAGGCATGCGCTTTCGAAAGGGAGCCCGCAGAAATCGAGCATGCGGCGCACTTCGCGTTCGAGATCGTCAATCACATCTTCATGCTGCACACGCAGCACTTTCCCGGGCAACGCCGCATCCCAATGGCGCATGAGCTCCACATAGCCGCGATAATAACGCCCGATATCCTCAAGGCCGTAGGTGAACTCCTGGCCTTCTGCGAAGAGTTGTTTGTAACCGCTAAAGCAACAGGCCATGGGCTCGCGCCGGGCGTCGATGATTTTTGCATTCGGCAGGATCAGGTGAATGAGCCCAATATGCCGGAAATTATTGGGCATCTTGTCAATGAAGTAAGGCGCGCCCGCGCGATGGATACGCGTATCCTCGATGTATGCCTTGCCCATCTCGGCGAATTTTTCCGCCGTCAGGGTTTGCAGGATTTTCGGATAATCGGACTCGCCGCCAGCGCGTCGCCGCCCCCGCAAACTTTGTGAAAGCGACAGGATGTTCGGCAATTCCAGTGTGCCGTCGACCTGACTATGTGACGCCAGGATCTGTTCAAGCAGGGTTGAACCCGCGCGCGGCAAACCGACAATGAAGATCGGGTCCGGCGCATCATGACCGGCGCCGGCGCGTGAATTGAAAAACTCAGCGGTGCAGATATCGGTCTGCGCGTGAAATTCCTTGTCCATGTCGTCGGCGCGATACGCGCTTTTCAGGCGCTTCAACTCATTGCCGCGCGCATAGTAAGAAAACGCAGTTTCAACATCGCCGCGATCTTCAAACGCTTTGCCAAGCGCAAAGCAAAGATGGAACCGGTCCTGATAGGCGGCGTCGCTGCGCGCTTCTTGCACCCGCATCGCCTCAATTTCTTCGTCAGTGAATTCATAAGTCTTGAGATTAGCGAGGGCGTAATAGGCGTCGCCCTGATCGGGTCTGGCTGCAAAGGCCGCACGATAGGACTTGATCGCCTCGTCCGTGCGCCCCCATGTCTTCAAGGCGTGACCGCGCGATGTCAGGGTCGCCGGATCGGCCGGCAGCGTCTCCAGCACCTTGTCAAACAGGCCAAGCGCCTTTTCAAAGTCACCGGTTTGAAGGCTCTCAATAGCATAGTGCGACTGGAACAGAGGATTGTCAGGATCGCGCTCATAAAGCGCCTTCGCCTGATCCAGCGCCGCCTGAAATTTTTGCCGCTTGCGCAACAACTGAATGTAATCGAGGCGAAGCTGAACATTGTCCGGCTCAAAGGCGATAGCGCTTTCCAGAAGAAAATCGGCGTCATCAAGCACGCCAAGCCGCGCGCCCACATCGGCCAATAACCGCATTCCCTCCACATGGCGGGGATGTTGTTGAAGGAACCGGCGGCAAAGATTTTCCGCCTTGACCAGCTTTCCTTCGTGAATGAAATTCGTGACCGCAAGCAACTCCCGGGGAAGCGCCGCCAGTCTTTCGGCTTGTGCTTTCGCCTGTTCGGCGGCGGCTTCGCGACCGAACCCGCGCAATATGTCTTCTTGGGCGCGCCAACTTGCCTCAAGGCCCGGATTAGCGCGCACCGCTTGCGCATATGCGGACAGCGCCTTTTCCATGTCGCCCATTGAGCGCGCCAGGTGACCTTCTTCCTGAAAAGCGCGGCCAAAATCAGGCGACACCGATTTCAACTTTTGCAAATAGGCCGCCGCTTTTTCGGGCTGCTTCAGATAGCGTTCGCAAACGGCGCTCATATAGAGCGCGTCAATATTATCGGGCGTTTCTTCGAGTAACAGCGCTAACATCATGCGCGAATCTTCAAACCGCCCGGCGGTCATCAACCGCTGCGCTTCGCGAAGTTTCACTTCTGTGTTTTCTTCCGCTGCCGACAAGGGCGCCGCCTTTTGACGAAAAAGCGCCCCTGACTAAGGGGCGCTTTCATGAGATGGATTACGTACCGACTTTCACCGGCCGTTTCCTTAATATGTGTAGCCGAGTCGTACGCCGATGGTCCGCGGACGCAAGACAGTCGTGCGATCGCGGTCATAGACGAAATTGTTTGCAAGCTCGCCATAAGTGTTGCCGAGATTTTCGCCGAAAATTTCCATCGACCATTTTTCGCCAGCAACCCCGACAGAGGCGCTCACCGTTGTCCAGGCGTTCACCTTCGCCTTGTTGATTTCGATGATGTCGCTGAACGAGGAGCCGGAATAAACAAGCTGCGATTGCAGATGCGCACGAAGACCGGATGAGAGATCCCACTCATAACGGGCGCGAATATTGCCCTGGAATTTCGGCGCATAGGCGAGATCGCCGCCCACGAGCACATCATTGGTCGGGATCAGGACTTCCTTGATCTCGGTGTCGAGCACCGAAAAGGCGCCGGTAAGCGTCAAGCCGTCAACCGCGGCGGGCGCATAGATGACATCGCCTTCGACGCCGAGAATCTCAGCATTCGCCGCATTATCGGAGAAGAAGAGATTGACGATGCTCGGGTCGAAGATCGTTGTTTGCAGGCGTTCAATTTCAACAAAGAACGCATTGCCGTTGACCTGAAGCTGGTTTTCAAACAGCTGCATTTTCCAGCCAAGTTCGTAATTGGTCACCTCATCGGAATCGATGGCGAAGGGTACGGTGTAGCCCGCACCGTTCGTGGCGCCGCCGGGACGGTTGAGGAGACCCGGACGGAACCCTTCGGAGTAGGTTGCGTAGAACAACAGATCATCGGTCGGCGTCCAGCTGATATTGCCTTTGAAGATGAAGCCATCGGTTGACGCTTTGTCAGGAGCGCTGAGGGCGTTGAAAATCTGCGTCGCCTGCGCCGTCGATAGCGCCGGGTCCGTCGCCATGATGTCGGCGATGGTTTGGCCCTGATTGTAGGTGATGTGACGGCTGGTGTCGCAAGTACCGCGGAAAGTCACCTGGCCGTCGCCATTGTAAATGTCGCTGATGTCGGTGCCAAATGCGTTCGCGTCCGCCTGGAAGGAGTTACAGAAGGACGAGTTGGCGCTGCCTTCGAAATCAACTTCGATGTCGTAATAGCGCGTGCCGAAGGTCAGAGTCAGCGTATCGGGCACAAGCTCGAAACTCGCCTCGCCAAAGAAGCCGAATTGCTTGTCCGTGCGGCGAATGTCGTTTCTGAAAATAACGTCCGCCGGGAACGGACCAGCATCGGACGTGAAGCCGGTCATGAACGGGAAGTTCGGTGCAAAACCGTTATTGGGATGCCCCGGAACCGGCTGTCCGAAAACATCGGCGAGGACGGAGCCCGGATAGGTGAAGTCGTTGCGCTCTTCCAGTGTCAGATCGCTGTAGAAGCCGCCGACGGTTGCGCGCAGGCGTTTTTCCGACGGGGTGTTAAAGCGCAGCTCATGGGTAAAGACCTGCGTCTCCGTAACGGAATCGACGAGGAGGTTCGGCGCCTGACAGGTTCCTGACGGGTCCGCCATACCAGGATAGCTCACCGAGCCGTCGCAGATGTAATAGGGAAGATACTGACCGGCGAAGAGATAGTCGGAATAGTCAACGCGCTGATTGGTGTCGCGATCGGTAAAGGCGCCAGTGTAAAGCGCCTCGAGCGCGCCAAGGCGGCCTTCAATTGTCCAGCTCGTGTTGTTGAAGTCATCGTCCAGACGATCTTCGGAAAAGCGCTGGATCTCATATTCATCAAGATTAGGGTCGGAGAAGAAAACGCCGTCGGAATCGAGTTTTTGACGCGCATGCGCAACCGTGATGCGCCAGTCATCATTGATCTCGTAAAGCGCCGATGCGCGGAATCCGGTGTATTTGGTGTCGTTGAAATCTTCCTCGACAAGATTGGCGTTATCAGCATCAAGGAAGGTGACGCCCGACAGGTCCGCCGTTGACTGGAAACCGGCGCGCTGCGCTGACACAGGAACGCCATTGGCGCGAACGGTTCCTTCCGGACGGAAGCGCGCGGACTCAGATGCATTGCGCGTGCCCGGCACGTTGTCGATATAACCGCCGCGGTCATCAATATAACCAACGACGCGCACAGCAAAATCGTCCGTCACCGGAACATTCAGCATACCTTCGAACTTGGCGCTCATCTCACCGCCGTCCGTGGTCGAAACGCCGGTAGAGGCCGACGCCTGCAATTCGCCAAGGCGCGGCTTGTTGGTGATCAGGCGGATCGTGCCGGCCTGGGAGCTTGCGCCGAACAAGGTGCCCTGCGGTCCGGGCAGGACTTCAACGCGCTCCAGGTCAACCGCATAAACATCAAGATTGCGGCCCGGCTGCGCCAGAGGCTGTTCATCGAGATACAGCGCAACGTTCGGCGCGAGGCCCGCAACGCCAGCCGTCGTCAAGTTCGGGGTCGTTGAGGCAAGGCCGCGAATGTAGATCGTGTTCTGGCCGGGCCCGCTGCCGCCGGCGGTGACGCCCGGAAGCTGAACCAGGTAGTCGGAGAAATTATCGACGCGCAGTTCGTCGAGGCTGTCAGAGCCGAGCGCCTGAACGGCGACAGGAATATCCTGTGCGTTCTCGGTGCGCTTGGTGGCGGTGACGACGATCTGGTCCACCTGCGCATATGCAGCGGATGATAAGACTGTGGAAACGGCGAGCATGGATGCGCCGGTCAGGTACTGTTTCACTTGTAATCCCCTCGGATTGGTTGCCCCGCCTTTCCGGCAGGTTTTTAAATGCCGGGACGCGGAAGACGCTCAGAAGCGCCTCGACGCAGCTCACACCGGCAAAAATGATGGTTATCACGGGGGGTTATAGAGGGTATTTCGAAAAACGAAACATATCTGCCGGGAAATTTCACAAAACAGCTATAATTTATTGATATTATTGCATTAATGGTTTTCTCAGCCGGAGTTTGTTTCGAAATACGTCAAATTTGGCGGCGTAAGGGAATTTCCATTCTGGGCCGCGCGCCCTCCATACAAGGCGCTGCCGTCGGCGCCGGCGGGGCGCAAGACGGGATTCCACTTTCCCGCATGGCGCTTTAGACAGGCCCTGGACAGCCTTTGGAGCCGCTCATGCATAATGTATTCGATCCCGCCGCCGACGCCGCAAAAGACATCGATTTCGACGCCTTCCTTGCGGTCGACATCCGGGTGGGGACAGTTATCGCCGCAGAGCCTTTCCCCGAGGCGCGCAAGCCCGCCTACAAGCTGAAGGTCGATTTCGGCGACGGCGTTGGTGTGAAAAAAAGTTCAGCGCAGATCACCGCGCACTACACGCCCGAAGCGCTTCTTGGCCGCCAGGTTGCAGCCGTGGTCAATTTCCCGCCGCGTCAGGTCGGCCCGTTCCTCTCTGAAGTGCTGGTGCTGGGCTTTCCGGATAATGACGGAAATATCGTCCTGTTTGGCCCGGATAGCGCCGTGCCGAACGGTGCCAGACTGGTTTGAGACGCGCCTGTGCAAAGCACCGGCGGCGTTCAACTTTCCCTTATTTTACAAGCTTATCTTGAGCGAGAGAGGCGCGCGTCAGAGCGTCGTGATCGAGGCGCCCCTGGCTTCAAGCTCAGCGCGGCGGGCGCGGAAATGTTCACCATAACCATAGAACGGAATACGCGGGTTCAGATGGTGGATGAGGTGATAATTCTGGAAAACGAAAACCGCCGTCACCAGTGATTGCAGCGGACCGCGCGCAAGAATGACATTGCTTGAGCGGTAGGGGTCGGTCTCGTCATGGGGACGGTGCACAATGTAGGCGAAAAACATCGCCAGCACCGGCATCACCAACATCGCCGGCAAAATCCAGAGAAAGAATGTTTCAGCGCCATATCCAAGCGCCGTCAGTGTGATCCATGCAGTGAGAACAACAAGACGCTGGCCGTAAATCGAAATGACTTCGCTGCGCTTCAGCGTCCCCTCGCGCATCATCCGCCAGAGCTGCAATTCATAACCCCAGAGGATGGTCGAGCAGCGTAGAAAAACCGTCACCGGATTGTCTTTCGCCACCCACATATCGCCATCGGTCACCGGATCGTTCGGCGCCCGGTGATGCGCCAGATGCACCGCCCTGAAGGCCTGGAACGGCAAAAAGAACCAAATGCTGCCATAATGGCCGATAGCTTCGTTAAGCCAACGCAGGCGCGGATTGCCGCCGGAAATATTACGGTGAATGGCCTCGTGATTGACATGCGCCAACACATACAAAATTACGGTATTGACGAGACACCCCGCCCAGAGGGGAAACGCCCCGCCCACCGAAGCCGTTACGGAAGCGATAAGACCCGCCCACAGCGCAAAGAAGAACGCCACGGTCGGCCATGCGGCGCCGCGCGCAGCGGGTCGCGCACGGGCGGGCGCAAATGCATCTAGGGATCCAACTTCTGTCATAAGTAAATATTAAGTCTTTGTTTACCTTCCCGCAAGCCGCTTCCACTGTGAAAAGCCTACTGAAAATCAATCGAAAGGGCGCGTCTTTACTGGCCGCCGCCAAAGCCTCGTTAACTCTCTTGCGGTAGTAAAAACCCATGGCGCCGCCTCTTAATTCCGCCGGATTGGACCTTCAGAAGAAGCCAAATCCGCTAACCGTCTTCCAGCAGACACTGGAACGAGACGGTATTTCGCCATGGACGGCCCGTTTCAAGGCCGATGACACGGAACGGCGCTATATCCACAAGCTCGTGGAAACCACCCTGCCGACCGAGCGCCTGCTCTGGTACACGGTGGTCTTCACCTATCTTGGCTATTGGATCCTCGACGTCCTGACCATTTCTGAAGGGCTGCAAACGGTGCTCACCACACGGGTGATCATCGCCTGCGCGATCGCCGCCCTGATCCCATTGTCCTTCGTGCCGAAAGTGAAACCGCATTTCGGTTGGCTCAGCGCTGCGGGCATCTGGCTGTCGGGCCTCTCCATCATCTGGATGATCGCGATCATCCCGCCGCAAGGCGCGCCGCCCTACATCATCGGCGTTCTTGTCACTTTTGTCGCCGCGTCCTGCATCATGCGGATTCCCTTTCGGGTGGCGGCGGCGGCCTATATTTCCACCTCGGTTGTCTATCTGGCGGTCCTTAATTTGCGGCCCGCCTTTTCCAATGTGGATGTCATCTCGGGTCACTTTTTCATGCTGTCCATCGCCGCAGTCGCTGTGGCGACGAGTTACATGCAGGAGATCCGCTCACGGATGATCTGGCTGCGTGACGAACAGCGTAAGCGCGACAATGAAGTCATAGAAAAGCTCCTGATCGAGGCGACCGCCGCCGACCAGTCGAAGATCAACTTCCTCTCCATGATGAGCCACGAGCTGAGAACGCCGCTGCACCAGATCATTGGCTATGCAGAAGTTGTCTCCAATTCTTTCAAAGCGGCGAACGATCCCGGCAACAACGCCCGCCACCTGAACGAGATTCACGGCTCGGCTCATATCCTTTTGTCACGCATTCAGAAAATGCTGCGCTTTGTCGACGCCACCGCCGGCAAAATGAAATATGAAATTGTCGATACATCAGCGACAGAGCTCGTCGACGTCGCGATAGAACGAATGCGTTCATCGCTGGAAAAGGCCGGCATCCGCGTCGATACGGAAGCGCTTAAGGATGCAACGCTGCATATCGACATTGTCCATACCTGCTACGCCATCAACAACCTGATCGAGAATGCGATACATGCGTCAGAATCGGGAACGACCCTGCATATCAGCGGACAAAAGCTGGAAGACGGCGCTTATGAACTCGCCATTCGCGATGAAGGCCGCGGCATGTCGCCGGAGCAAATCGAAAAAGCGATGAAGCCGTTCACCCAGAGCGAGTCAGCGCTGGTGCGCTCACGCGAAGGCCTGGGCCTTGGGCTGACCGTCGCGAAACATATTTTTGAAGACCAGAACGCGACTGTCCGGCTCGCCTCGGATGGGCATACCGGGACCTGCGCCATCGTCAGGTTCAACGCACCCCAAGCGAAGACTGAGACCAAGCCCAAAAAGGCCCGGCGCGCCTGACGAGCCGGGGCTTCCCCCATTAAATCAGAAACGAGACGCGGCTTATTCGGTCGGTTTCTCGACGACGAGGAAGTAGATCGCTTCGAGCGGATCGGACACGACCGTGACTTTGGCGCCAGGAATATCGCAGGCCATGGCCCGCATCTCATCCTCATTACGGAAGTAAAGGCTCCAGTCGGTGACATATTCGAGCGGCCAGATCCGGCCCGTCTCGAGATTATTCACATTGCCGATGATCACCTGGCCGCCCGGTTTCACAAAATCATACAGCCGTTTGACGAAGCGTTGCGCAAGCAGCGGGTTCAGGTAATCAACAAGACCCGAGGAATAAATCACGTCATTGCCGACAAAGACCGTATTGTCCGAAGACGGACGAAGCATCTCACGGAAGGAAATGTTGAGGCCGCGGACGCTCAGGCGATCCCGTTCCGAAAGGCGCGCGACGCTGTCAAAGGCGAAATCGAGCGCGGCCGGCTCCTGATCGACGAGATTGATGCGCCAGCGCGTGTTTTCAGACGTCAGCTCTAAAAGGTCTTTAATTTCACGCGCGGGACCGGCGCCGACGCTGGTGACCGTAAACTCGCCGCCCTCGGAACCGCGCGCCGCGGCATAGTCGGCGATCAGGCTCGCGACCGTCTCCATGCGCGTGATGACGAAGCGCGAGGCGCTCATGCCGAGGAGATGCAGGAATTTCTGGGCGACCGTGTCACCTTCCGGCTTCGGGTCATACCCGTAATTCATGATCTTGTAGTCGCCCGGATAGCCCGCCGGCTTGTAATAGCAGCGCGCCCAGCCCGGACCGCCCATTAGAACCTGTGAGACCGTGCGTTCGGTGTAGGATTTGTAGGCGATGCGTTTTTGCTTGTCGTTATGGATCTGCGCCGTCAGCTCGTTACCCCGGCTGATGAGGTCAAGCCACTCGGTCTCCGCGGCGGCGGCGAGATCGCGGGCGATGTCATTGAGATCTTCCGCCGTGCAGCGGTCTTCAATCGGCGCCACATGTTTTTGAATGCGCAGGAGATAGCCGCCGAGAAAAGCCGTCGCGTCAGCACAAAAGGATTTGTAGTGGATGTCGGGCTCGAGGTCCGGCGCGACGCCGCGGCCTTCACGTGCAAGCACGCTCGCGTTTTCGCGGATCAGCCAGTCGAGGTCGAACCGGTTCGCCTCAAGCTCGAAGCCGACGCTGACCCCGCTGGCGCCGGCGAGCCGGCGGACCTTGCGGGCAGCGCCCAAAAACAGTTCACGGCCATGCTGGGTAAGGCGCAGAACGCCGGATGTTCCGGCGGGCGCGCCGAGATCGTCCCCGCGACCACGGGCGATGCAACCGGCGCCGGCGGCGCTGATATTGTCGAGATCGAAGACCTCATCTTCAAAGGTCAGGCGCGGGGGAGACCCGGCAAAGACCGCCGACGCCTCATAGCGGCTCGGGCGGAAAAACCGCGCCTTACCGGCTGCGCCGGGGAGATTCTCGTAGCTCTTCGACATTACGCCACCCCAGTTAAAACTCTCCCCTCGTTCGGAGTATGCCTAACAAATCGTAAAAAACAACGTTCTACGCACGCTTCCTGCGGAAAACCGATGGTTAGAACTCGGATTCGCAATGAAAGCAGAGAAAACTGGCGCGTGCGGAGCATTCTATATCGTTTCGGCTATCAAAAACGGGCTTTGTTGAGGGGTTTCCACCTAGGTCATAGCGCCGCACTGCACGAATTGCGCCAGCAACAAGACCGTAAATGACGTCAGGCGGCGTCGTCGCCCACAAGAACGTCACGCTTGCCCGCATGGTTCGCAGGCGAGATCACCCCTTCATCCTCCATCCGTTCGATGAGGGTCGCGGCCCGGTTGTAGCCAATCTGAAGCCGCCGCTGAACATAGGACGTTGAAGCCTTGCGGTCGCGGATCACCACCGCCACCGCCTTGTCGTAAAGCGCATCGCCGGACCCGGTATTGCCGCCGAGATCGAGCCCATCGAAGGCGCCGCTGTCTTCCTCGCGCAATTCGGTGACTTCCTGAACATAATCCGGGGCGCCCTGCTTTTTGAGGAAGCTGACGATCTTTTCGACCTCGTCATCAGAGACAAACGCGCCGTGGACGCGGCGCAGGCGCCCGCCGCCGGCCATATGCAGCATGTCGCCCTGACCGAGAAGCTGTTCAGCGCCGGGCTCGCCAAGGATAGTCCGGCTATCGATTTTAGAGGTCACCTGGAACGAGATCCGGGTCGGGAAGTTCGCCTTGATGGTGCCGGTGATGACATCGACCGAAGGCCGCT
>JAUHYK010000033.1 GCA_030426465.1 Alphaproteobacteria bacterium | reverse complement strand
CGCCCGACCTCAAGGGCAACAGGGAGAATCAAGCTCTGCGCCTGAAACTTCGCGGGCGCGGCGATCAGCGAGCCGCCGAGCACAAGCCCCGCCCACAAAAGCGCCAGCGCCGGAGCGATCACCGGCCCGCTCATTCGCGCCTCGGCGGAATGCCGGGCACGCCGAACATCGCTAGCTGCAGGCTCTGCGCGATGCGTTCGGCGCGCTCTATGAAATAGGCGGCGGCTTCGCGGCTCGGCGCGGTGTCATCGAGGGTCTGGCGGAAGAGTGCGAGCCAGATATTGAAGTGCGAGGGCTGCGCGCGGGATAGCTTCTGGTGCGCGGGTACGGGCTTTCCGGAATAAGCGCCGGTATTGAGGGCGACGGAACTCCAGAACTGCTTCATCTTGGCGAGATGCGGGGGCCAGTCGTCGCCAATCGCCTCTTCGAATATGGGCCCGATCAGCTCATGAGCGCGGATGCGCTCGTAAAACGCATCGACGAGCGTTGAGATATAATCTTCAGTGATCCCCATGGCATGGGCGTGCGCCTGGATTTCGGCGCGGCGTTCCTCAGCGCTGGCGTAATATTGCCGCTCCATCAGGCGGCCTCGGAAGCAAGCAGGGTTTTGAGGCCGGGATTGCGCGCCGTCAGATCATGAATGCTGTATTGATCAAGCGTCGCGATGAAGGCGGCCATCGCTTCGTGCAATACGCCCTTAAGCTTGCAAGCGGGGGTGATCAGGCATTCGCCCTTGCCGTCCTGAAAACATTCGACAAGCGCGAAATCGCCTTCCATGCGCCGGACGACATCGCCGACGCCGATTTCCCGCGCCGGCCTTGCGAGCCGCAGGCCGCCTGAGCGGCCTCGCACTGTTTCAACGAATCCCTCCCGCCCGAGGATGTAGGCGACTTTCATCAGGTGATTGCGGGAAATCCGGTAACGGTCGGCCGTTTCCGCAATAGTTACGAGCGCATCCTTGTTGACGGCGAGATGCATCAACAGCCGCAGCGCATAATCGGTCTGCACATTCAGACGCATGGGCCCTCCTATAAGATGCATGTAATATATTGCTTTTTCTCGCATCCCGCAATATAAAACATGTATCTGTTATGCATGTTTCAGGAATCGTCATGTCAGAAACGCTTATCCGCCCGCAGGACAAGACAAAACCGCCGGATTCTCAAAATTTTTCGCCGTCCGCTCCGGATGAAGAGTCGAAGGCAGCGCCGGCAGAGGAGCCTCTGGTTCATCCAGGCGTCGTCAAATCCTACATCGCCATTCACGCCGTAGCGTTTGCGGCGCTTTTTCTCACCTTCAGCGTCGATGGCGAGGCGCTGTTCATGGTGGCGATCTCGGCGTTCTACTTCCTCATGTATGTCGGAACGCCCTACGCCATGGCGCGCGTCGGAAAGAAGCGGCTCGATACAAAGAGCTCATGGTCGAAATTCCTGGAAGAGCCGCATGACACGTTTACGGGCGCCATCAGCGGCCGCGAAGCGTGGATACAGATTTGTCTGATCCCTGCCTGCGTCATGTCCGCCCTGATGCTGTTCTGCGTGATACTCGTATTTGTCCGCGGCGGATGAGAGATTGCGCGGGCACTTTGTTGCGGCGCGCCGGAACGGTGAAAAAGGAGAACTGAGCTGCATTCGCTCCCGACTCAAGAGATCGGAATAATTTCTCTTATTCAAAACGTGTGCCGTAGTTCCTCTGAATATGGAAGCGCAGTGCTTAGCTTGGCGATGATAATTTCATCATGGCAATACCTGCAGCGATGAGGATCGCGGCAGTCAACCGCATTGGCGTCACAGCTTCTCCCAGTGCGATTATCCCAACGATGAACGCCCCCACAGCACCAATACCCGTCCAAACAGTGTAAGCTGTGCCAAGCGGCAAGGTACGCATTGACCACGACAACAGCGCAAAACTCACCAGCATTGCGCTGGCTGTTATGATGCTGGGCCAAATACGTGTAAAGCCGTCCGAGAGCTTCATGGAGAAAGCCCAGACAATTTCAAACAAGCCAGCGATTAGAAGAACAATCCAAGCCACAATAACCCCCGCAAGGAATTCGCCGGGCCGTCCCGGACTTCAAACCCTGCCTAGGGCGAAGACGTAGCTTCCATTTATATATAGATCGCGTGCTTCGCCGGTCAAGTTTCACGCCGAACTAAAGCGCCAATTAACCCAGAGGTTCTAAGGCCGACTCACCGGCGAAAGACACCCGGGAAAGATCAGAACTGATCTGTCAGGAAAAAAGAACGGCGGCCCGCAACGGCCGCCGTTTCGGTCGATTCAGACCGGATCAATACTCCTGCGCCAGCATGATGGTGAGTACCCGGAAGGACTTCGCCGGATCGGACGGATCCTCCGAGCCGGAGTCGGGTCGGTCATCAGCATAGTAGTTGATCTTCCAGAAGATCTTGCCGACATGCTCGACATCGAAAGCCTCGAAGTCGTGATCGCCGTAAGGATCATCACCTTCGCTGAAATCAGTGACCCGCCCCTTTGAACGCAGCAGCCTGAAAGTAGTAAAATGGCTGCATCAAAGGAGAAGAGCGATGTAGGGGAAGTGATCCGCCGGCTGGGCGTCAACAAGATTACATATTACCGGTGGCGCCAGGAGTATGGCGGGATGAAGGTCGAACAGGCCAAGCGCCTGATAGACCTTGAGAAGGAGAATGCGCGGCTGAAGCGGCTTCTTGCGGACGCCGAACTCGACAAGGCGATGCTGAAGGAGGCTGCGGAGGGAAACTGGTAGGGCCCTCGCGCAAGCGCGAGTTCATAGACCATGCCTGCGGCCGGCTCGGCGTCTCGGAACGCCAGGCCTGCCGTTTGTTGAAGCAGCACCGGTCCTCGCAGTGGCGCAAGCTGAAGCGCGCTGATGATGAGGATGCGCTGACCTTCGCCATCATTGAGCTGGCGACGCGGTACGGCTACAAGCGGATTGCGGCGCTTCTGAAGACCGACGGCTGGCATGTGAACCATAAACGCGTCGCAAGGATCTGGCGGGCGCGAGGGCCTGAAAGTGCCGATGAAGCAGCCGAAACGCGGGCGTTTATGGCTTAATGACGGTTCGTGCGTCCGATTGCGGCCACAGCATCGCAATCACGTCTGGGCCTACGACTTCGTCCAGGATCAGACACGGGACGGCAAAAGACTGCGCATGCTCACCGTCATTGATGAATACACCTGCGAATGCCTCGCCATCAGGGTTGTGCGCCGCCTCAACAGTCAGGACGTCTTTGATGTCCCTGGCGACCTCATGGTCGCACGCGGCGTTCCCGATCACATCCGCTCGGACAATGGCAGCGAGTTCCGGGTGAAAGCCGTCCGCCAGTGGCTCGAGCGCATCGGGGCGAAGACGCTCTACATCGAACCGGGGAGCCCCTGGGAGAACGGCTACAATGAATCCTTCAATGGCCGGCTGCGGGAGGAACGCCTCAAGGTCGAGCTGTTCAACAAACTGATGGAGGCGAAGACCATCATTGAAACGTGGCGCAGGCATTACAACACAGTGTGCCCGCATTCATCGCTGGGCTACAGACCGCCGGCCCCGCTCAGCATTCTCCCGGTCGACCTGGCTTCCGCTACTGGACGGCTCCAGCCAGTTCATCCTTCCGTCGAAAGCAATCTCATGGTTACATAGAAACTGGCTGCGTGATCGGGGTCTCGTCAGGAGTCCGCATCGTGCTGGAAGGCCTGCGCGGAGAGTATTAGATTGCCGAGCTGTGCCGGCGCGAGGGGATTGCCCGGGGACTGTATTACACGTGGTCGAAGAGTTTCTTGAGGCTGGTAAAAGGCGGCTCTCGGACGACACGGAGCGTCCAGAGAAGTGAGTGGCCTGAAGCGCGAGATGCGCGATCTGAAGGAGGTCGTTGCCGACTTGACGCTGGAAAACCGCATCCTGCTGGAAAACTACTTCCTGCCGGGAGACCTTGAAGCACAGGTCGACGCCTTCAACTGCTTAACTCAACCCAGATGCGCCAGACCCTCCTTAAGTCAGGCAGCCTGCTTATGATTTAAACTCAGAGTGCTAACGCCTGCCTCGCCCCAAGAGCAAAAGCAGTTTAGCAGTCTGTAGTGCGAAAGCGACGCCCTTCCTCAAAACCGCGTAAACGGGAATCATGAAAACATGCTTCTCGGACGGAGATCTCTCACAATCAACCATAACTCTCAGTCAGCGCCACGCTTTCCATGCGCCCTGAAGCTGCCTTCACTAGAATCTGCATGTGCCAGGATCGAAACCGGGCACCTTTTCCCACTGATAAGCACTCACTGTTTCTCCCCGCGGCAGGTAAGACAAGTCAAACTCCTTGCCGTCGCGCCTGATCCTGAGTTTTAGTTCGAGCAGCTGTTCGCCCTGAATGTTGTCCTGTGGCACGGGAATCACGATTTCGTCGCCATTTTGCAGCCCGGCTTTCGCCGCCGCCGATCCCGGTTTGAGACCCCTGACGATGCGGCGGGTTTCCATCAGCACAGCCGGATCGAATCCAAGCTCATAACGGCGCAGCGGTTTGGTGGTGCGCCGAAAGCACGGACCGAACGCATCGGAAGCCGGCAGCGGCTCAGCGCCCATCAGAAAGGCGTCGAAGTCGGCGACCGCTTCCTCGCCCAGCTCTTCGCGGAGCAGCGCGCGCCAATCGTCATTCGTCAGCGTTTCACCGCCTATATCTTTTTTGCGCATGGCCAGCATCAGATCGTCGAGCGACCGCTTGCCATCTGAATGCTTGCGGATCCTGTCGTCGAGATCAGCAAAATAGAGCATGCCCCGGTCATAGGGCAGCGTGCGGATGCGGGTGTCTTCCCAGAAGCGTTTGGGGACCTCGCTGTTCGGCGCGCTCGCATAAATATTGGTGTAATACCGTCCCACATAATAATTGAGATCGTCCAAGAACTCATCCGCCGTCATCAGGCCGAAGCGGAAAGGCAGTTTGCGCATATATAACGTCGCCAGCCCCTCCCCGAACCATGAGGATTCAAGCCCGGCCGGCTCCTCGATAAAGGGCGAGAAGGTGTGAAACATTTCATGGGCCAGAGTCATTTTCAGCCCGATGATGTCGCTTCCCGGCCCGCCGTCTTTCCCAAAGGTCGTCACAAAGGAATGATAGAGCCCGACACCCCCGCCCGCGTTGATCGGATTATAGCGCAGGAAAACGCCGTAAGGCGGCGGGGTTTCCTGTTCGAAAAATTCCGTATAGTGCTCGTAAAGCGTGCGCGTCCATTCCATCAGCGTGTGCGGATCGAAAGGCGGATCGCCCTGCCAAGCGGAAAAGAAACCGGTCGCCGGCGTCGGATACGGCCAGACACCGATATCACCCGCCATGAAGAAAGTCATGCGCAACTGGCTGGCGGTCATCGGCGTCGGGGATTTCACCTTGCCTGACCCGATAGAGCTGACTCCTTTCGCACCTTCCGGCAGATCGGACAAATCCCAGCGCACTGTCGTTTCGTAGGCTGTATCGCCCGGCGGCAGCATCAGAAAAATATGGCCCGCCGCGGACGTCGCACTACCGTCATTGCTGAAGGCGAAAGGCGGCGCCGGCCCGCGCGGCGGCAACGAGGCTTCCGCCGGCACGGCGTAACGAACGGTCAGGGCGCCCGAGACAGCGCGGTCCGCAGACCAGATTCGCGCCATGCCGCCGATTTCCGCATCGCGCGCGGCGCGCACGGTGAGATCGCCGTCGCGTTGCGAAAGAGCGAGAGGGCCCTGATCGTCGCGCGCCTCAACACGCTCGAGCACGGTCGCCACGCTGTCCACATTGCTGGAGACCAGCGGCATTTCGAGCAGCGGCGCGCCCGCCTGCGCCGATACGCCCTCGAATACGAGCGTGACATTGACCGTCTCAACCCCTCCGGCCTTTTCATGGGGCTCAAGCTCAATCGTCAGCGCCGGGTCCGCCATGGCAGGCGCGGCCAACAGCATCAAGGCAAGTGAAAGAGGGAGCTTCATCTGTTTTCCTTTCGAAAGCGCCGCGCCCATTTAAGGACTCGCATCCTGTCCGTTCGCTTCGCCGCCAGACGCCAGGATCAGCGACCGCACGTCGTCTGCGAACGCCTCGCTGGTTCCGCCGAGATAGAGCATGTGCCCGGACGCATAGTTTTTGATTTCAACCCGATCCGCCGGTAATCCGGCTTCCTCGATCGCATGCAAAGCCATGGATGGCGGCGTGGCGAGATCGAAATAGCCGCCGGCGACCAGCAGGCGCAGGTCGGGATTGCGCCGCATGGCCCAGGCCAGATCCACGGCGTAACTCTGCCCGTCGGCGACGCCGCCCCGCTCCCAGTTCCATGCATTGAGAAGGTCTTTCCAGACAATCGCCCCGTAAGGACGCTTCAAGCCGACTTTCAGATCGTCACGTAGCATCTGGTGAAACGCGGCGACGAAACCCGGCACATATCGCCCCATCGCCGGATCGTCCGCCACCGGATCGTCCGCCACCGGATCGCCGCCGCTGTTCGCCAGCGGCATCGTATAGCGGCTGTCGTAAATACCGACCTCAAGCCCGTCCTGCTGCAAGAGCTGCTTAGCGAAGTCGCGCGGAGTGATGACCAGGGTCTCACCCAAATCTTCCGTCGCGAGCCCCGAATAGTCTGCAAGCTGTTGCTTGACCGACTCCCGCTCCCGATCGCTCAACCCATCCGCCGCCTCGGCATGTAGCGCCTCAAGATAGGTCCCTGTCGCAAAGGCGTGCGCTGCGGCGTAAAGCTCGTCAAACTCGAGGTCCTGTTTGCCGCCCTTGCCATGACTCCAGGCCGTGGCCGCAATGCTAGGCAAGGCCAGCGCATTGCCCAGCGCCGCGTCGATAACCGGTGCGCCTGTTTCAGTCCGTGCCTCCAGCATCGTTCCAAGCAGAATGATTCCGTTGAGCGTCACGCCGCGCATGACGCCAGTATAGAATGGACCGCCCATGAGCGCGCGGGGCAACACGGCGGCGCGAATGCTGCCATAGCTTTCGCCCATCAGAAATTTCGGGGCGTTCCATCGCCCATATTCATCGAGCCAGAGCTCGATGAATTGCGCGACCGCGTTGGCGTCTTCATCTACGCCCCAGAAATCGGAGGTATTTCCTGCGCCGACAACCTTGCTGAATCCTGTGCCGACCGGATCGATGAAAACCAAGTCCGCGACGTCGAGCACGCTATAGGGATTGTCGGCGACGCCGAAGGGCGGAACGTTGCTGGGATTGACTTCGCTGTCGAGGACAAGCCGGCGCGGCCCGACTGCGCCCATGTGAAGCCACAGCGACGCGGCGCCGGGCCCACCGTTGAAAATGAACAGCACCGGGCGCTCAGCGTCAGCCGGGTTCGTCCTGATATAGGAAAAAGAAAAAATACTGGCGACGGGGGCGCCCGCCATATCGTAGAGCAGCGTTTCGCCGGCGATCGCTTTGTAGTCCACGCTCTCGCCGCGAATGACAATACTGTGGTTGGTTTCCACGCGATACAGCGCGTCGGGATGGCTCTGCGTTGCAACGGCGGAAACGTCTGTTTCATTCGCCGGCGAGCAGGAAGCACAGGCCAGTGCGAAAACCGCGCAAACGCCGATGCGTACAGCGTCCGGGAGTTTTGTCGCAATCCCCTTCACCGCGAACCTCTAAAGAGGCGATCCGGCGGGATCGCCGCCGGCGCCTTGCGCATCAAGGGATGGCTTGCGGAACCAGTAATAGATAACGCCACCCACCGCCCATCCGGCAATCACCGTGTACGGGCGCCAGTCAGCCGAAAGGCCCATCAGAATGATGCCGATCGCGGAAAAAATCCCGGCGACGGCCAGAAAGACGATCAGGCTCTTTGCCGGCCGGAAAGACGCTTTCTCGTAAAGCGCCGGTTCCTTCTTAAGCAGGAAAGCCGCGGCGAGACATGTCGCCCCGTATTTGAGCAGCGTCGGAATATTCACAGCGAGAAAGAGGAAAACCAGATTGGACGGCAGCAACAGCCCCGCGCAACACAGGGCGTAGGCGACAACGCAGCCGATATGCGGCGTATGAAATTTCGGGTGCACCCGGCCGAGCGCCGCTGGCAGCACGCCGGTTTTACCCATGGCGTAAAGAAAGCGGGTGAAGACCATGAAGGTCGCGTTGATAGAGCTTCCAATGGCGACAAATGCGCTTGCGATGATGAGCGGTTTCCCCGCGCCGCCCGCGGCCGCCACGGCCGCATCGAGCAAGGGGGCGGAAGATGCGGCGAGACGGTCTTCCCCGAGCACGCCGAGCGCCGAGGCCGCAACCCCGAAATACACAATTGTCGTCAGGACGACGCATATGAGAATGCCGAGCGGGATGTTGCGGCCGGGATTGCGGATTTCTCCGCCCACTTCCGTCGCCGATTCAATGCCGAGAAACAGCGTGATCATCAGCGGCAAGGCCGCAACGACCCCTGTCCAGCCCTTGCTCAAGACCGGCGTGTAATTGTCGAAATCGATATCGGGCGCGCATATGGCGACGAAAACGGCGCAGGTGACAAGCAGAATGATCAGCATCACGCTCTGCCCTTTCGCCGCCACCGACACGCCGAGCAGGTTCGCGACGAACACCACCGTGAAGATCGCGAACATCGCAGGCTTGAGCGGCAATGGCACGATCATGCCGAGATAGGAAACCAGCACCATGGTGAGCACGACCATGGCGGCGGTGCTGCCCGCGATCCGCAGCCAGCTGATGAAAAAGCCGACAAATGGATGGATGAACCGGCGCGACCATTCATAGGAAGCGCCCGAAACCGGCGCCGCCGACCCGAGGAAGGAATAAACAATCGCGAAGACGATCATCGGCGCTGTCGAGGCGGCCATAGCGATCATCATGCCCGGTCCGGCAAGGCCCGCCGTGGGCGCGACCACCGAGAAAATCGACACGCCGACAGCCGTCCCCAGCCCAATGGAAACGATGTCCAGCAGACGAACGTCCTTTTTCAGTTCGGCGTCGTGACTGGACATAGACTTTCACTCATTCTGTTGAGGCGCAAAGGCGCTGGTTAAATGTCCGGCGACCCTCTCGCCGCAGGAAATTACCCGGCGCCGCGGCGACGAAAGATCTCGACGCCCTCGGCAAGCCGTTCCATGCTGGCGTTCATCTGGCCGGGGTCGATGGCGAAACCGAGGCGCAAATATCCCGGCGCACCGAAATAGTCTCCAGCGACGACATATACGTTGCGTTCTTCCATCAGCCATTGCGCGAGCGCCTTGGTGTTCTCAACGCCGACGATCTTCGGAAAGCAGATGCATCCGTATTCGGGGATCTCAATGTCGATCACGCCTTGCGATTTAAGCCGCGACAACGCCTCGACAGCGGCCGGACGCGACCGGCCGATTTCCGCCTCGACGAACGCATCGAATTCCGCTGGAGCCTCAAGCAGCGCCGCCCCGACGGCGTGGCCGAGCTTGGATGCGTTGAAATCGAGTTTCATAAAGACCGGCACGAGCGCGTCCAACATCGCATCGGCGGCGATGATCCAGCCGCACCGCAACCCGGAGAGCCCATAGACCTTGGTTAGGCTGCCGAGACGAATAACATTCGGCGCTTTACTCGGCGACCAAACCTTGCTGTCGGGGAGACCCGCATAATCGCGGTAGACCTCGTCCACGACGACAATGACGCCCCGCTCGCGCGCGCCTTTGGCGAGGCGCAGAAGAACCTCTTCGGAGACCTTCATCCCGCTCGGATTATGAAGGTTCGAGACCATGATCAGCCGCGTCTTGGGCGTGATCTTCGCCAGAACATCATCGACATTGATTTCGAAAAGCGGCGCCGCGCGGGAGAAGTAATCGACATTCACCCCTTGCGCGCGCGCGAAATCCCAGAAGATGTCGAAGCCCGGTCGCTCGACGAGCACCGTCTCGCCGGGATTGACCAGCGCTTTGTAAAGAAATTCGATGCCGCCGGTGACGCCCGCATTGCAGAGAATATTGCGCTCATTGACGCCGTAGCGCCGGGCGAGTGCTTTTTCCAGATATGGATTATTCCCGATCATGACGCTCTGATAGCGGTCGGTGATCGCCTGGCCGAAACACCGGGCCACAAGTTCTCGCATGAGCGCGCGCGGCTCAGCCACAGAGCTGCTCAGTAAGGAAATGGCGTCGCCATCCTGCGCCATGATTTTGAGAACCTTGCGCATCGAGCCCGCATAGGTGTCGCCGATGGCGCTCACATTGTTGTTCATGGGGATGTCAGATGGCGTCGGCATTCCCGCTCCAAATAAGCGCCGCTGGATATTGATTATTGCACGCCGCCCGCAAGCTTTGCGGTAAACGAGCGGGCCTCCATTTTCTCTTTCAGCAGGGCGGCGGCTGTGAGGTCCTGCACGATATGGCCTAGGGATTTATACAAGGTAATTTCGTCCGCAGAACGCCGTCCCTGCGCCTTGCCGGCGAAAACTTCGCCGATCTCGGCGGCCACATGCGTCTCGTCCACTAGTCCGGCGGCTTTGGCGCGCAGGAACTCGCCGCCTTGCGACACCACGCCTTCTCTTGAATCGGCGATGAAGCGGGCGTCCTTCACCAGTTCATTGTCGATCTCCGCAGGCCCCGCGAAACTCGATCCCACCACGTTGACATGGGCGCCCGCGCTGACCCAGCGCCGCTCGAGAATTGGATCCTGCGCCGCGGTGACTGTGCAGATGATGTCGGCGCCGCGCACTGCATCGGCCACACTTTGCGCGGCAACAGCCGCCATGTCGAAATCCGTTTTAAGACGCTGCGCAAAGCTTATGGCGCGATCGCGCGATCGTCCCCAGACGCGCACGTCCTTTATGTCGCGAATTTCGCGCATGGCCTCGGCATGAGTGTAAGCCTGCTCGCCATAGCCGAGCAGCGCGAGGCTTGAGGCGTCGGGCCGCGCCATCGCATCCGTCGCCGCGGCGCTGGCGGCCGCGGTTCTGATCGCAGTGATTGCGCCAGCGTCGGCGACGCAGACAGGCGCGCCTGTCTCCGATTCAAAGAGAACAACCAAGCCCTGATGCGACGAGCGCCCCTTGGCGAAATTGCCGGGAAGGACGCTGACCAGCTTTGCGCCGAAAACGCCCGCCTCGCTCATGCCGCCCGGCATGACGCCGAACAAGGCCCCCTCCCCGAGATCGAGGATCGACCGCAGAAGCTGGCGCGTGCGCCCGGCGGAGAGCGCAATCATCGCCTCGCGCATAGCGGGGATGCAATCCTTGTAGGCAAGGTTTTCGTGCACGAACTTGCTGTCAATCAGATACATTCAGCGGATCTCAACTTTGGGCGGCGCTGCGAAGGGCTTGAACGCCAGCGCGTCATAAATTTCGCTCGGATAGTAAATCCGGTCTCCCCGGGAGACGAGACGGACATCGCGCACATTGCTGATGTCTTCGATGGGATCGTTCGGCACGAGGAAGAAGTCGGCGACTTTGCCTGTTTCAATGGAGCCCGCGTCCTCATCATTGTTCAGGTAGGCTTCGCTACCCAATGTGGCGATCCGCAAGACATCCGCATTGGGAATGCCGCCCATGGCGTAAAGCTCCAGCTCACGGTGAACCGTGAACCCGGTTGTGTCGTCCGTGCCCGGAAGCAGTGTGATTCCGTTCCGGTGCAACACGCCCGTCAGCTCGATCATCTTTTTCATGGAGTCGCGATAGGCGCGATCGTCTTCCGCTCCCTTGAGCGAAACATAGCTGCGCTTGCGGTAACGCTGATAGCCGATCGGCGCATGGGACAGATACGCCTTGTCGCCGTCCGCCACCTCGCCTGCGCGGCTGAGCATGATGCGCTCAATGATGACGTCCGTCGTATCAAGCGCGACGTTGTGCTCCTTCATCAGCTTGATGGTGTTTGTCACTTCCGGCGCGTTGAGGTCGAGATCAGCGGCGCGCGGCAGCGCCGTCAGCCGCAGGGTCGTTCGCGTGTCCTCTCCTTCGTTCAGAAGCCACCCCAGAACAAGCTGGTTCATATGGGCGATGTCGTCATAGCCGTCGCGGATAGCGTCGTCGGGAGACATGAAAGCGGGCACATGGCCGGTGACTTTCAGGCCGAGCCGGTGGGCCTCAGCGGCGAGCGGCTTCACCCATTCCGGCTTGATCGAATTATAGAGCTTGATCTGGTAGAAGCCGCGGTCGGCGTACCAGCGCACATAAGAGAGCGCCTGCTCCAGCGTGTCGGCGATATAGGCGGTGCGCGATGAATAAGGACTGCGGCCTTCGATAAATCCGTTGCGGACGATGCGCGGTCCCGGCAGCACGCCGGCTTCGATGTCCGCAGCCAGGTCGATGATCTCCTGAGGATTATTGCCCTGATCACGCGTGCCGGTGACGCCCGCCGCAAGGTAGTAAAGCCCCGACCAGATGGACGAATGGGAATGCATGTCGTGCAGACCCGGGACCAGCACGCCGCCCTCGCCATCGACGACCACTTCGCCTTCGAGCGCCTTGCCGGCGGGGTTTTCGTAGTCGATCGCCGCGATCCGGCCCTCGAACACCGTCACGCGCGCCGGCGCTGAGGTCGCGCCTTTTTTCGGATCGAAAATCCGGACGTTCTGGTAATGGATCGGCGCGTCATATTTATGCGCGAGATCGGCTTCGAGACTCTCAACGATCTCGCGGTTCAGTTTCTTGGCCAGCGCAGCAAGACGCGGGGCTTCGTCTTCGAAACCTTCGCGAATGGCGACCGCTCCGCCGGGGCCGCCGCCGGAGATTTCTGCTGCGAGATCGCCCTCGCGGTCGAGCATGAAAAAATTCGGCTGCAGGTCGAGCCCGCTGATGGCGTAGATCTCCACCGGGATCGCGCCGCGCCCAGAGCCAAGGCTGTCCTTGCCGAGTTTCTTCAGGCGGATGACGCCGCCCGGCAGGACCGGCGCCTCGTCGAGGCCCGCCTTGATCAGCGCCTTGGCGTAAACCCCGTTTTCCCACGGACTGGCATCATTGGCGATATAAAGCCCCGGCGTCGGCGCTTCGGTCTCGCCGCTGTCTGCTTCGCTGCGCCACTCGGCGCGACCATCGCGCCACGTGTAATGTTCGTCGATGCCGCCGCCGAAAAGCGTTTCGCCGTCGATCTTCCACTCGAGCACGCGCCCCTTTTTATCGGTGACGATCCGCTCGCGGCCTTTGGGGCCGCGGCCATTATTGCGAACGAGATAATCGATTTCCGTGACGTCGCCGTCTATCGACGCCCTCAGCGAGCCGACTTTTTCGCCGCCCGCCATTACGGTGAAGGTCTTGACCTCCTTCGCCGTCACGGGCCCGCACAGGGTCGCAAGGGAGGCGACAAGCGCGACACAAATCCGGGCCTCGCCGATAAACCGTTTCAACATCCAGCAATCTCCTTGCGCCGCATCCTCTGGATAGCGGCTTCGAAACTGTCCCCGCCTTCGCGTTCCCGCGCGGCGCCTATTGCGCAGCAATCGCCTGTTCCAGGAAAGCGCGAATGTCGGCCTTGATCTTCGGACGCACCTTGTTGTCGGCGGCGGCGGCATGCCCGGCTTCATATTCATGAAGCTCAAAACGATCTTCAGGAAAACCGAGCTGCGATTCGAGGTAACGGTGCGTCCCGGCGCTCGAAAGGCCGTCGTAAATTCCCGAGACAATCATCACATGGAACGCGGGATCGGAGAACTGTCCCTTCAGCTGATCCGGCCAGTCATAATCGACGAAGGGCGTGCGCTTGCCCCATTCGGCGCTGCAGAGCCCGGCTGGCGCAAGATAATCGCTGCAGCCCTGGCCCCATTCCCAACTGCTGAAGGAGTCGGGCGCAAACAGGCGATACTCAATTTTTGGCAGGTCAACATGAAGGTCGTCGCGCATATATTGGCGCAGCGTCGCTTCTTCGAAGGCGTAGGCATGGGCGCGCGCTTCCGCGCGGTCGCCCGCCGGCTCCTCGGCGATGCGCGTATCGTTGGCGTTCAGCGTCTTGCCCGGCAGAAGCTCCGTGTTGAAGACATGCTTGGCGATGGCGAGATCGTGGTCGAGATAGTACTGCGCTGAAATGCCGGTATAGCGCTCGAGCTGTTTGGCTACCTTCCCGCGCTCGCGATCAGAGGCCGAATATCCCTTGGCGAGCGCCAGGAGATAATCGCCCATGGCGTAATCGTAGACTTCATCAAGAAATTCCAAGGGCGGCTTTCCATGCGCGTCCGCTTTGCCGTGATAGGCCGCCGACAACGCGAGCATCGGCAGGCTTGTCGCCGTGCTGATGATATTGTGCGACCTGCGGGAGGTCTCCATCAGAAATATGGAGTCGCCGAAGATGATCTGTCCGTTCAGGCGAATTCCTTTTGCCTGCAGCTTCGCGCCCGCCACGACCTGACGGATGGAGCCGTAACTCTCTCCGAGCAGAAACAGCGGCGACTTTTCGCGCTTGTGCAGCCTCGTCCAGCCTTCGATCAGCTGAACCAGCGAATCCGCGTCGCCGTCGACCGAATAGAAATATTCCCGGCTCTCCTCGCGCGTGATGCGGCTGAAGCCGGTTTCAGCGGGATCAAAGATCACGAGATCGGCGACATCAAGCAGGCTCTGGCCATTGTCGGCAATATCGATCTTGCTTGCGTCCCCGTTCGCGAATGCGGCCCTGGATGCGTCCGTCGGCCGTTTGGGCCCCCACTCGGTGTGCAGCCCGAGCGCCGCCGCGCTTGGCCCGCCATTGAACACGAAAAGCACCGGGCGCGAGACGCGGTCGCTGACATCGGTCCGCACATAGGATGTGGCGAACAGGTTCAGCGCATCGCGGCCCTCGCCGTCCTTGATCGTAAATGCGCGCATTTCGGCGCGATAGGCGACGGGCGCGCCCTCGATCACCGCTTCCTTGCCGCTGGAGAAGACCTGCGGATCTGCGTCCCGGGCCTGAGCGGCCGGCATGACCGCAAGACAGAGAATGAATAACAGCTTGGCGACACGCATCATCACTGGATTAACAAACCTCGCAAACAAGCCATCGTCATGGCGCAATACTGGAAAATAAAATACGAGCCGGCGCCCATGCTAAGAAGCGCCGGCCCGCAGGGGCAAACTTTAGAAGTCGCGCGACACCGTAAAGCCGATGGTGCGCGGCTGCGTGAACACAGCTTGTGGGACGTTGGTGCCATTCCGGTTGGTGGCGGCGATCACGCCCTCCTCGTTAGTTAGGTTGCGAATATAGAAGTTGAGATTCCAGACTTCGTCATATTCAAAGCCCGCCTGCATATCCACGAGGTTGTAGGACGGCAGCGTGAAACGCGGACGGGTAGACCCGGCGCCGTTGGTTTTGAAGGCGCTCGGGCGGTCGCCCACATGGGTGAAAGAGAGGCCCACATAACCAAGCAGGTTCGCAGACAACTCGACCGACTGGCGCGCCGAGATGGTGCCGGCGAATTTCGCCGTAAACGGCAAGCGATCGCCGTCATATCCCTCAAGGGTGTCAACGCCCGGGAAAGCCGGCAGGTCCTCTGTGAGTTTCGCGTCCGTGTAGGCGAAGTTGCCGGAGACTTCGAAGCTTTCGAAGGGCGTCCAGACGCCGGCGAATTCAACGCCGCGGCTACGCGCCTTGCCGCCATTGGTTAGATAGGTGAACTGGGAAATCGAGTCCGTATTTTGAAGCTGGATGTCTTTCCAGTCGATCTGGAACACCGAAATGTCGACGGTCAGCTGATCGGGAACCACTTCACCCTTAAGCCCGAGCTCATAGTTGATCACGGAGTCGGAACCGAAAGACGATTGCGGCGCGACAGAGGTGTTCGGGCCGCCCGGACGGTACCCGCTCGCAACGCGAGCATAGCCCATGATGTCCGGCGTGAAGTGATAGCTTGGCGAGACCAGCCAAGTGAACGCATCGTCCTTAGACGGCGTCGTCACTGACGTGCTCTCCCCGAACGCGGCCTCGGCAGGACCATCAATGATCAAGTTTTCGTCAGAACTTTGCTTGTTCTTGGCGAAACGGCCGCCGACCTGAATGTCGAACTTCTCTGTCACATGGTAGGTGGCGGAAGCGAAGCCTGCATATTCCTTGTAGGACTGCGGACCGGCGCCGATATAGGGCGTCGCCAGAAGGGCGCCGCCGGAATCGAGCAGGAAGAGAGTCTGCTCAAGCGTCGCGCTCTCATCCATATAAAAGAAGCCCGCAAGCCAGTCGATTTTGTCGCCTTGCGAGGAAAGCCGCAGCTCCTGCGTCCACTTGTCGGAAGAGCCGCCATTGGCGATCGTTACCGCAAAGCCCGGAGGCGCCGAATAGAGCCCGCCCAGCAGACCGCCGAACACCGCGGTTACGTCATTTGACAGCAGGTTGTCGACCTTGCCCCAGGAGGTGATCGAGGTCAGTTCCGCCCAGTCGAGGTCCAGATCGACCCGACCGGAATAGAGCGCGAAGGTCTGATCGCCAAAAGAAGGAAGCGTACTCAGCGTCGTGCGGTCTTCATAAAACGGACCGAAGGTCGTCACGGTGCTGGGATCGGCGATGCAGTCCGGACAAACCCGGATGGCGCCGCTCGAATAGCTGAGATCGCTATATTCGGTCGAGACTTCCTGACGCAAAGCCGACAGGGTGACCTTAAGCCTGTCAGTCGGCGTCAGCAAAAGCGCTGCGCGTCCACCCCAGGATTCGTGCTCATTGACGTCCTCTTCCTCGAAGCCTGCGCGCACGTTGTCGAGGTAAGCAGGGTTGGTTCTGTAGAAGCCACTGACAGACAGCGCCGCAAAATCTTCCATCAGCGGAACATTGACCGAACCGCGGCCAGAATACCCCATTTCGCCGTCTTTGACCGTGTTGGCGCCGACTTCGAGACGTCCGTAGAAATCCGTCGTGCTCGGCGTGCGGGTCACATATTTGATCAGGCCGCCAAGGCTGGCCGCGCCGTAGAGCGTGCCCTGCGGGCCGCGCAGCACTTCAACGCGCTCGATCGTGCCCGGATCGAAATCGGGAATGACCGGCTGCGAGGCGTTGGTGGTGCCGCCGAAGGGAATGTCGTCAATCAGGAAGGCCAGCGTCGGGTTGGTCTGGCCGCCGGTCGTGATGCCGCGCAGGGACAAATCCGCTGCGCGCGGGCCGCCATACTGGAATCCGGGGATTCTGTTGTATATGTCTTTCAGTTGAACGAGGTTCTGTTCGGCCAGATCCTCGGCGGAAACTGCGGTCACCGGCACCGGAACGTCCAGAAGCCGCTGTTCGCGTTTTTGCGCGGTCACGACAATCGTGTCGCCTCCGCTTTGCGCCATGACAGCCGCCGGAATCGTCGCGAGAACCGTCGTGCAGAGAAACGTTAGCTTGATGCCTTTCACTTACCCCTCCTACAATTACGCCGCCTTGGCGCCTCGCGAAAACCCCAATAAACTCAATACCGTAGAGCCGATTTGGAGAAATTTCGCGAACTGGATATATACAATTTGTATATGCAGACAACATTTTGTGTAATGTGTCAAGATTGTTAAACGGGGGCCCAGTGTGAGCAGCGCCAAATCATCGACCAAACCCCGCGCCAAGAACGGCGCCGGCAAATCCGCCGCGCCCTGTCCGGGGCCGGCGCACGGAGAAGATCAGCAGCTTGTCGATATTTTGTCGGGCATCGCCGACGCGCTTTCCGATGTGGTGAACACCCATACCGAACTTGTCGTCCACGACCTTCTGCGTCCTGAGAATTCCATCAAGAACATCATTAATGGCGAGGTCAGCGGCCGCAAGGAAGGCCAGTCCATTTTGACGGTACTGTCGAATGACAAGGGCTTCACCGCTTTCGTCTCAAGCGAAGTGCCGGCCGTGCCCTATGGCGTGACCACCATTCAGGACTATCAGACAAGCACCCGCGACGGACGCAAACTTTATTCGACCTCAGTCATCGTCAATGATGCGGACGGAAATCCGGCAACCGCTTTTTGCATCAATGTAGATCGAGACAACTTGCGCCGGACCTTCCGGCAGTTCGAAGAATCCATGCTGCCCCTCTCGCAATCCGAAGCCGCACCTCATGAAGCCTTGAAAAACGGCGGTGACGACAGCGAACTGACCATGGAGGAGCTGATCAACGAGATCATCGACACCTCGCTTGCCGAGTTCAACTCATCGCCGAAAAGGATGACCAAGGACGAGAAAATGGCGGCCGTCGCCAAGATGAAAAGTCGCGGCCTATTCCTCATTCGCGGATCGGTCGAACTAGTAGCCAATCGCCTCGGCGCCACCCGTCACACAATCTATAATTATTTAGATCAGACAGAAGATCGGAATAACAGCCCAAAGAAAACAGGCTAACGCAGCTTACGTTAAAACAAATATTGTAGACACCATATTCAACGAAAATGGCCAACAACATTACTTAAAAAGTAAAGTACAGAAATAGAATCATAGCGGGAGCCCAACGTAATTTTCTGCAATCGTACGCTGCGCGGCTTCCGACGACGCGATATAGTCGAGTTCGGCCACCTGCACCCGGCGATCAAAAGCCCCGTCTGATGGAAAGCGATGCATCAGCATAGTGAGTTGCCAGGAGAAACGTTCGGATTTCCATACTCGCGCAAGCGCCTTCTCAGAATAAGTCGCGACAGCATCATTATCGTTCTTTTTAAACCAAGAGATCAAAGCGCGTGAGAGATAACGCACATCCGAAGCAGCGAGATTAAGCCCTTTCGCGCCGGTCGGCGGAACAATATGCGCCGCATCCCCGGCCAAAAACACTGAACCATGACGCATCGGCTCAAATACGAATGAGCGCAAAGGCGCAATGGATTTCTCCAGCGCCTCGCCCCTGACGACTTTCGCCGCCGCTTCCGGTGGCAGGCGCCTACATAGCTCGTCCCAGAGCTTGTCATCAGGCCAATCTTCGACCTTGTCCGTAAGCGGGACCTGAATGTAGTAGCGACTGCGCGTTTGCGAGCGCATCGACGCGAGCGCAAATCCACGCTCATGATTGGCGTAGATCAGCTCGTGATTGCAGGGCGGCACGTCAGCGAGAATGCCGAGCCAGCCGAACGGATAGACTTTTTCAAACTCCCTGCCCGCCGAAGCCGGAACCGCCTTGCGCGACGGCCCGTGATAGCCGTCGCAGCCGGCGATGAAGCGCGCGTCGATGCGGTGCTCGGCGCCGTCCTTGCGATAGGTGACATAGGGTGCGTCGCTCTCGACATCATGCAGCGCCGTGTCTTCGGCCTGCCAGATGATCTCGAGCCCGCGCGACGGCGCCGCGTCGATCAGATCCTTTGTCAGTTCGGTCTGGCCGTAGACCATCACATGCTTGCCGACGAGCGACTTCAGATCGATGCGGATCAGCCGCTCGTCGTCAGCGAGGTTGAACCCGTCATGGGGCAATCCTTCCACGCGCATCCGGTCCGCAATGTCGAGGTCTTCGAGAATGTCGGTCGTCACGGTCTCGAGGACGCCGGCGCGGATGCGGGAGAGAACATGGTCCCTCGTCTGGCGCTCTATGATGACAGCGTCGAGACCGGCCTGGCGCAGGAGATGGCCGAGCATCAGCCCGGACGGCCCCGACCCGATAATCACAACCTGCGTTTTCATCGCCCGTATCCTCCGTTATTTTATGAATTGCATATTGCGGGCGTAAAACCGGCTTATAAATGGACGATCCGGCAAATTTATTGTACTTTCCGGGCATGACCGTCCTATCTCAAGCACCGATCCTCCACCCCGCCGCGCCGGCGCGCTTCGCCCTTTACGGCGAGCTTCCCGGCGAGTCCGAGCTCGAGCTCATTCATATTGAGGACATCCGGTCCCGCGCCCGGCTCTATGACTGGACGATCACGCCCCACTCCCACCGCGAGATGCGGCAATTCATCTATGTCGCGAAGGGCGGCGCGGAGGCGACCCTTGAGGACGCGCGCATCGCTCTCGGCCCCCGCAGCGTTCTCGCAATTCCCGACGGCGTCGTTCATGGCTTCGCCTTCGAGCGCGAGACGCTGGGCTGGGTTCTCTCTGTCGAAACCCGCCTCTTCGAAACGCCCGCCTTCGCACCCGTGCAAAGGCTCATCGCGCAGCGGGGCTTCGGCGTGGCGAAGCTCGACCTGACGGCAGCGAAGGACCGCGACGTCAATTTCCTGTTCTGCCGGCTGCACGAGGAATTTTTCGATGCGAAAGAAGGGCGCGGCGCGATGCTCGACAGTCTTACGAGCGCCCTTCTCGTTCTGATGCTGCGCGAGGCGCCGGAAAGAACGGGGGGCGGGGATGCGCCGGACGGCGCGCGCCTCGCCGCCGGGTTCCGCGATCTCGTCAACAGGCGGTTCCGCGAACACTGGAGCATCGACCGCTACGCCGGCGCCCTCGCCGTCAGCCAGTCGCAGCTCTCGCGCACGATCAAGCGCGTGACCGGCCAGTCGCCGGCGGCGCTCATCAACGCGCGGCTCCTGCTCGAGGCGCAGCGCAACCTTCACTACACGGAAGCGACGGCGGCGCAGATCGGCCTCGATCTCGGTTTTCAGGATCCGGCTTATTTCTCGCGCTTCTTCAAGCGGCTCACCGGCGTCACCCCGCGCCGCTACCGGCTCGACAGCCGCCGCCGCGGCTGATTACTCGGCCTTCGCGGATGTTTCTTTCGCCGCCATGTCGCGCAGCATGGTTTTCAGGATCTTGCCGGCGCCGTTGCGCGGCAGAGCGTCGATCAGCGAATAATGTTTCGGAATTTTGTAGCGCGCGAGCTTCGCGTTGAACGCGTCTTCAAGGTCGCACCGGTCAATAGCGGCGCCCTCGCGGGCGACCCAGAAAAGATGCCCGACCTCCCCCCATTGCCCATCGGGCACGCCGACGACGGCGGCTTCCTTCACGCCTTCGACGCCCGCGACCACCGCTTCGATTTCCGCCGGATAGACGTTCTCGCCGCCGGAGATGAACATGTCCTTGCGCCGGTCGACGAGCCAGTAAAAGCCTTCCTCGTTCATCCACGCGATGTCGCCGGTGCGGAACCAGCCGTCGGCGGTGAAGGCTTCCTTCGTTTCCTTCTCGCGCCGCCAGTAGCCATTCGTGATGTTGTCGCCTTTGAGCAGGAGTTCTCCGGTTTCGCCCGCCGCAACATCGGCGCCGTCCGCATCGACGATGCGCGCCGAAATGCGGGACGTCGCGACGCCGACCGAGCCCGCATAACGGTCGATCAGCTCAAGGTCCGTGGGCATGCCGAAGACGGTGCCAGCTTCGCTCATGCCGAAGCCGTCGAGGACGGGTACGCCATCCGCAAGCCAGGCGCGAATATTCGCCGCCGGATGCGGCGCGCCGCCGGTGAAGAGCGCCGTCAGCCCCCGGAGCTTTGCGGGATTATAGGCCGGATCGGCGCGCAAGACCTGCGCCATCTGGGGCACGCCGAAATAATGGGTGACTTTGAGCGCCGGATCTCCGAGCCGCGCCAGCGTGCGCGCCGGGACGAAGCCGTCTGAAATAAAAACCGCGCCGCCGCGCATCATTGGCGGCCGCACATTGGTGACGAGCCCGATAATATGGAACATCGGCGAGTCACAGAGGAATACGCTGTCCGCCGTGACCTCGCCCAGTATGGAGAAATTGATCGCCGTCTCGGCAAGGTTGCGTTCGCTGAGGAGCGCGCCTTTCGGTTTGCCTGACGTTCCCGAAGTATAAAGAATGAGCGACGGCCTGTCCGGGTCGATCGGGCCGCCGCGATAAGGCGCAGCGGCCTCGATCTCCGCGCGCAAGACTTCAAAAGAAACGCCTTCAAAGGAAGAGCCGAGCGCAGTATCAAGAATAAGCAGCTTCGGTTCGGCGTCGCCGATCAGCCATTGCAGTTCGTCCGCC
Source organism: Alphaproteobacteria bacterium (assembly GCA_030426465.1). Lineage (GTDB taxonomy): Bacteria > Pseudomonadota > Alphaproteobacteria > Caulobacterales > Parvularculaceae > Hyphococcus. The sequence continues at coordinate 22,100 of JAUHYK010000033.1, read as the reverse complement.
GCAAGACGCCAGTTGAGTGGAACGTATATCGCCCCGATCCGCGCACAGGCGAGATGCAGCATGATAAGTTCGGCGCAGTTCTTCGCGAGCGCCGCGATGCGGTCGCCCGCCATCACGCCGCGTGCGGCGAGCACGCCGGCGCAGCGCGCGACGGCGTCGTCGAATTCCGCATAAGTCCAGCGGCGATCCGACGTCAGGTCCGCGACGGCGAGCGCATTAGGGCGCAGCCGCGCCTGCATGCCGACATCGTCAATTGAGGACGCCATAAGCGCCTCCGCCTACTTCTTCTGCTTGGAGGTGTCGTAGGTTCCGAGGCCTGGCTTGTAGGTCTTGTCGTCGAGGAACTGCTTCATGCCTTCCTTGCGCGCCTCGCCGTCGAAGAAATTCAGCGCCTCCTGCGCGCGGATGAGATAGTCTTCCGCGTTCTCATAAGTCATCTCGCCGACCCGGCGCATCGCATCTTTCGTCGCTTTAATAGTCCACGGATTTTTCTCGAGCAGCTTGTTCGCGACTTCCGCAACGCGCGCCTTCAGCTTGCCCGCCGGCAGCGCCTCGTTGACGAGCCCCGCCTCCGCCGCTTCCTTGCCGGTCAGGTTCTCGCCGAGCATCGCGTGATACATCGCCTTGCGGAACGGCATCAGCTCGAACGCGACTTTCGTCGCGCCGCCGCCCGGCAGGATGCCCCAGTTCACTTCCGACAGGCCGAACTGCGCCTCTTCATCCGCATACGCCAGATCGCAGGCGTAAAGCGGGCCGTAACCGCCGCCGAAGCACCAGCCATTGACCATGGCGATGGTCGGCTTCTGATAAAACCGCAGGCGCTTCCACCAGGTGTAGGCCTCGCGCTGCGCGCCGCGGGTGCCGGCGAGCCCTTGCGCTTCGGTCTCGCGGAAATATTCCTTGAGATCCATGCCCGCCGACCACGCCGCCCCCTCGCCGGTCAAGACCAGCACACCGACATTGTCGTCGAATTCGAGCTTGTCGAGGACGCGCAGCATCTGGCGGTTGAGCTTCGGGCTCATGCAGTTGCGCTTCTCGGGGCGGTTGAACTTCACCCACGCCACACGATCCACAATCTCGTAGGCCACGGTATCTTCTTCGCTGCGTTCGGTCATCTTCATGTCTCCGGAATTCTGTTCGTATAAGGATTAAATCGGGAAATGGCCGGCTTCGGTTTCAACCGTGATCCAGCGCAGCTCGGTAAAGCTGTCGATACCGGCCTTACCGCCGAAACGGCCGTAACCGGAGGCGCCGACGCCGCCGAACGGCATTTGCGCCTCGTCATGAACGGTCGGGCCGTTGACGTGACAGATGCCGGAATGAATTTTGCGCGCCACTTTCAGACCGCGCGCCGTATCGCGGGTGAAGACCGCGGCTGAAAGCCCATATTCGCTATCGTTAGCGAGACGGACGGCGTCGGGTTCGTCCTTGGCGCGGATGATTCCAACCACCGGACCGAAACTTTCGTCGCGATAGATTTTCATTTCCGCCGTCACGCCGTCGACTACAGTCGCCGGCATCAGAACGCTTTCCGCTTTGCCGCCGGCGAGAATGTTGGCGCCTTTCGACGACGCATCCTCGATCAGCGCGTTCACGTTCTGCACGGTTTTCTGGTCGACGACCGCGCCCAGCGGCGTCTTGCCTTCGCGCGGGTCGCCGGTCGCAAGGGATTTCGCCTTGGCGGCGAATTTTTCCGCGAACGCATCGGCCACCGCATCGACAACGATGATCCGTTCCGTCGACATGCAGATCTGGCCCTGGTTCATGAAAGCGCCGAAAGCCGCGGCCTTCACCGCCTCGTCGAGATCGGCGTCTTCAAGCACGATCAGGGGCGCCTTGCCGCCAAGCTCAAGCAGCACCGGCTTCAGATGTTCTGCGGCGCGCTTCGCAATGATCCTGCCGACCGCTGTCGAGCCGGTGAAGTTGATGCGCTTCACCGCCGGATGATCGATGAGCGCGCCGACGACATCGCTGGCGTCTTCCGGCGCGTTGGTGACGACATTGACGACGCCGTCCGGGAAACCGGCTTCGGCGAACGCCTCGATGATGAGCGCATGGGTGCGCGGACAGCTCTCCGATGCTTTCAGGATAACTGCGTTGCCGCAGGCAAGCGGAACCACAATCGCGCGCACGCCGAGAATGATCGGCGCGTTCCACGGCGCGATGCCGAGAATGACGCCGACCGGTTCCTTCAGCGCCATGGCGAGACAGCCCGGCTTGTCCGACGGAATGACCTCGCCGCTGATCTGCGTCGTGATCGCCGCCGCCTCGCGCACCATCGACGCCGCGAGCATCAGATTGAACCGCGCCCAGCCTTCCGTCGCGCCGATCTCGCCCATCATGGCGTCGACAAATTGGCCGGCCCGCGCCTCAAGCGCCGCAGCGGCCTTCATCAGAACAGCCCGGCGGGCGTTCGGCCCCATGCCGGCCCAGGCGGGAAACGCGGCGGCGGCCTTTTCCGCGACAGCTGGAATATCTCCCGGCTTCATGGCTGGAGCCTTGCTCGCAGTTTCACCGGTAAGCGGATTTTTGCGTTCGAATTCCAAAGTTTCCTCCCTGTTGGGCATTATTGCTATGAAGCATAGTGGTCTTGATTGCCATGGGCAATAGCAATAGCGTGACAGCATGAGCGAGCTGACTAAAGGCGCGGAGATTATCGATCCGCTGGAAGAGTTTCTGGGCTACCAGCTCCGGAGCGTTTCCGCCGCATCAATGGCGCATTTCGCCAGCGCCCTATAGGGACAGTGTCTCTCTCCCGCAGCCGGCACTATGCTCTTGATGAACGAGGCGAACCCCGGCGAAGCCCAAGCGCGGATCGGACGGGCGCTAGAAATCCAGCGCGCCAACATCGCGCCTCTGATCGCACGTCTCGAAAATGAGGGCCTCATCGCCCACACGGTCAGCGACGGACGATCCTATGGTTCGCCTGCACGCCGAAAGGCGCCGCGGCGGCGGAAACCATCCGACGGATCATGGCGAATCACAAGGACGAGCTTTTCAGCGCCTTGAGTGCGAAGGAACAGGAGCAGCTGCTCTCCCTCCTTATCAAGGCGCGCGGTGCCGTCGGATCGCCAGGCGGCGGCTGAGCCGCGTGGCCGCGCGATCAGTAATCGACGAAGATATCGACCCGGCGGCGCGGCGCCTCCGGGATGGCGCGGCTGCTTTCGGTCGTCACCAGCTCCTGATCTAAGTCCGCTCGCCCGGGCGCCATGTCTATGCACCGCAGGGCCTCCGCGACCCTTTCCGCGCTGGCGTTTGCAATATCTCGCCTTTCGACAAACCGCTCGACGCAATTCAGCATTACCATTTCTATCCGCCTTTACGCAGCAGTCTGTTCATATCGCAGGGTCTAGCCCGGCGCATATACAAACACCTTACCGTGGCGAGCACACCATGCACTTAATATCCCAAAACACGCTCAACAACTCCCACCGGGCTCTTCCCAGACAAAATTCGATCTATGTTGTCGCTAATTACTTTCGACGCAGTTTCAGGGCGAGTAAATGCGGCCACATGCGGAAAAATGCGAATTGCAGAACAGGTCCAAAAGGGATGAGTTTCTGGGAGCGGCTCATCATGAAAAACATCCAACGTTGCAGCTTCTATGAAACCGCGGTCGATTGCGTCCAGCAAATCACTCTCCACCAAATGCGCACCCCGCCCTACATTTATCAAACAGGCGCCAGGCGCAAGACGCGAAAACAACCGTGAGCTTAAGATCCCTTCAGTCTCCAGCGTCCGTGGCAACAAGCAAACCAGAATTTCGCACCCCGTCACAAAATCAGCTAGCCGATCCCATCCGTAGAAAATATCTATATCGGACAGTTCTTTGCATGTTCGCGCCCACCCTCTAACATGAAAACCCCTTTGTTTGAGCTCATTTGCGCACCGAGACCCAAGAGCGCCCAACCCCATTATCCCGACGACTCTTTGGTTCGCCATTGGTGGCCTGTGGACGGACCAGGAATTCTTGCTTTGCTGCACCTCGTAACGATGTAATAGGCGGTGATGATGAATGACGCGGGCCATCACGAATTCCGCCATTTCATCCGCTAACGCTCCGTCGAGCATGCGCACTATAGGGATGTCGACCGGAAGCTCTGGATCCGACAAGAGGCCATCGACGCCAGCGCCTAATGAAAAAATTGCGCGAAGATTCGGGAATCGCCGCCAGAAGCCACGCGGATTATTCCATGCAACGCCGAACTGGATACTTTCGCACGCACCTACATCTGGCGAGACCTGAATATTCAAATCACCTCGTATATTTGCAAAGGCGCTAAGCCAGTCCTTCGCCTTTACACCTTCGCATGCAAAAAGCACTTCAATGTTCGAATTCCGTGTCATGTAATTCGTCATGCGGATACATAAGCCTGAATGCCTAGGAAAAGCACCACATCTAGCGACCATCTAATCTGCGTCTCCAGTTGAGAGTAGACCTGAAATTCCTGAACAAGACTTACTATTACGCAGGCCATCTCAGATGGGCGCGGCCGCACTGGCATGTGATTCAGCAATGAGAGCACTAATTTCAATAGAAAGAAGTGTTATTCCACTTTTCGGGCCTTACCGCTCGTAAACTACGCGCCCATCAATGATCGTTACATCGACTTCGATGTCCCCCAATGATTTATGAGGAACTGTAAGAGGGTCCGCGGAAAGAACTATTAAATCCGCAAGCTTTCCAGGCTCAATGCTGCCTAGCGTGTCCTCAACGAACCCAGCCTCTGCGGACCAGATCGTGAACATTTTTATAGCTTCCATCGGAGTGATGCTTTGCTCTGGCTGAACGATTGTTCCATATTTCGTATCGCGCAAAACCGCTCGTGCGATAGAGAAAAATGGCGACGTTGCAAAGTTTTGCGTGCCAATCGTGTCAACACCGCCTGCCACATGGAATCCCTCATCGATCAAAAGTCTCAAAGGAAAAAACCACAGGTTCGGCTCTTGAACGTTTGTGTCGGTTAGCCTCCAAAGGAAGGCAATTTGACTGGAGGGAATCACTCCTAGCTGTCTCATTCTTTTCAAGCGAACCGGTGATCGCTCATCCTGCTGAAGGAAATGACCAAAGTGTTCGATCCTGAAGCGCGGATCATCAACTTCATGCACTGACTGAGCGTATTCATAAGCATCCAGGACCATATCTTGAGCTCGATCGCCATTGGCGTGAGTTTGTATTTGCCACCCTTCCTCCTGAGCCGTTAGCACGAGCTCGTTAAGATCTTTCTGGGACCAACCTGTTCCGCCATGGTTGTCCGGAAACCACGTCGTGCCAGAGCCATTCCAAGCCGGCTCATATGTGTAAGCTGTAGTACCCCAGACACCGTCGACGCCAATCTTTACGGCCCCCACGTACAACCAATCATCGCCAAAGCCGGTCTGTTCCCAATTTTGAAGTATACGCCGATCACCCTGCGCATGCACTTTGTCCCCAGCAGGACGAACAAATGAACTTAAACGAACCCTGATCGGCAGTTGGTCATCTTCGCGCAACTCCTGAAGAACACGTGCCGTTTCTTTATCAACGTGATCTTGGACAGTCGTTACACCTTTCTCCAAAAAAAAGTCATGTAGGATCATACGCACGCCATTCTTTAGTGCGTCGCCCTCAAGCTTCTCGCGCTTTGGCCATGGAACAGGCGCGTCGCGAATAATCATCACTTCCCCGTCTGGCGTTCTCTCTAAACGGCCGACACCGTCAGGGTCTGGATAGTCTGCATCCAATCCCATAACCTGTGCCGCTTTGTGATTGATAATCGTATCGTGAGCGCTCCAATCCAAACGAACCGGATGATCCGGAAGCGCAGCATCAAGTTGCTCTCGCGTGGGCATCACCTGATTGTACGTTCCCTGCCCCCAAATCCAAGTTCCTGCCGGGACTGTTTTCGCATGCCTGACAAGAACCTCAACGATCTCTTCAGCGCCAGCAAGCGGAGGGGATTGAATATTTACGCTAAAGGTTTCAACATTTGCCATCGGCGCAATATGAGTGTGCGCGTCGATAAACCCAGGCAAGACAGACTTTCCTGCCAAATCGATAACCTTCGTATATCTCCCTTTCAGTGACGCCAGCTCTTTTGTTGAACCTACCGCATAGATCTTGTTACCGATGACCGCGACGGATTCTGTTATGCTCTCCTCTTCATCCACAGTGATGATTTTGCCATTTACCAGCATTAAATCCGCATAGGGTCTAGTCATTTTTTCGGCATGAGCGGGGCTCACTAAGAAAACCAAAATCGCAGAAGCGACTGCTATGCATAGTTTCGTCGTATTCGGTTTAACCACCATTACAAGCATCTCCCTGTTTGCGCCGACGCCATGACTGGATAATTCCGCACAGCACGCAATGACATTAGCATTTAACATTGGTCGCCAACTCGACGATCGCTAATTAGCTCCACCGAGTTGGCGATATTTGGCATCAAAACCGTAAAGATGCTTGGAGCGCGAACATCCTCGGCCGCTGCGTGTATCCGAACCAAAGAGGGCCTCCGATATAAGTAGGCTCCTCCCCGAGCAAATCAGTATAGTTCAAAACATTCTCAGCAATTGCCTCTAATGTTAACTGACTAGTCACATCCCACCCGATCCGGATATCAAGTTGCTTTTGATCCGCTCCAGGAGAACGCGTTGGATCATAAAGCGAAGAAGCAGGGATTTGATAAGCATAAGGCCCATCATTTGCCTGCCGATGATTGTATTGAAGGCGCAAGAAGCCATCTTCGGCTCCTAACAAATCAAAATAATATTCAGCAGCCACGTTCAGTGTGAGCGGAGACGCGCCGAGCGTTTCACCTTCCGAGACGATGGGGGCCGTCCCGACAATAACGGTCTCTGTATACTCAGCATCTGTGTAACCTACCGCCCCCGTTAGGACGAAACGCTCAACCGGGCGATAAGACAGGCTTAAATCAACACCTTTACTTACAGCAGTGGCCGTGTTTGCAACCAAGCTGAATGCGCAGGGGAGCCGGAAGCGTTGTTGAATGTCATCCCACTTCGTGCGAAATGCGCTTGCCTGGAAGGATAAACCTTCCAATGGGCGCGCTTTCCAGCCAACCTCATAACTTGCAGTCGTGTCAGAGCTATATGTCTCCCCGCCTGGAATTCCTAGAACGGCCAAATCCGCGGCACAAAGATCGGGCACAGCTTTATTTGTTCCTCCTGGCCGATAACCCTTTGCATAAGACGCATAGAAAAGGTTGTCCGGCGTCGCCTGCCAGGAAAGAGCGACTCGTGGCGTAAACGGTTTCTCCTTTAGCTTGCCCTGCGCCGTCGCAATGCCGCCGGCATAGGAAACGCCTCGCTCCACAATATCGTAATCGAGTTTTTCGAAGCCATAACGAGCGCCAAAACTCAACGTCAGGTCATCAATGACTTCAAAATCAATATTGCCAAAAAAGGAAATCGACTGTTCTTTTGTGTCTTCTATACCATAATAACGGTATATTCCGTCGACCATGTCTTGGGGATTGGACAACGGCACGCCTTTATCAGCAAAATAAGAATCTGGGTAATGCGGCGATGCAATGGGTGTATCGGAATGAAGTTTACTATTCGAAAAATATGCGCCTAAAGTCCACTTAATACGCGCTTCAGAATCAATATTGGCGACGCGCATTTCTTGTGTGAACAATTTCTGCGTCGCCGTAGGCTCTTGCCAAGTGATTGCATTATCCCAGCCTGGCACAATGGGGAATAACCACTCGGCGCCCAAAGAGACTCTGTCGTTGTTATGCGTGGCATCATTGATCTGAGACACTTTTCTATAGAGATATGATGTCACGGACGTAACCTCAATGTCAGCGCCGCTTGCCACAAACTTGAGCGAAGGAACAACAAACTTGTCTTCGCTTGGTTGCGCCAACGACGCATAATTCAGGAACTCCCCATCATTAGGGTCTGATGCCCCCAAAGGGCACGGGTCAAGCGTGGGATCTAGAGGAGTTGCGCTAGGGCAACGAGTATATAACAGGGATCCACCTCGATCGTTTTCGCGACTATATTGGTAGTAAGCGCTTGGTGAGACGGAGAGCCAATCGTTTACTTGCCACAATAGCGCGGCCCGAAGAATTGTCGCTTCAGCGGTATTGGCGTCCTCCTCTTTATCCAGCGGATCTTGCCAGCTTTGACGGTTAACCCAGCCACCGGTCTCCCGGCGGTATCCACTGAGACGGAAACCGAGCTTGTCCTCAACAATCGGTCCACCAATCGCCAACCCGGCATCGAACCCCGTACCGCCGCCATCGACTACGTTAGCCTGCACCCGCGCGTAGCCAGTAAAGTCTGTAAGACTCGGCGCTGGCGTAATAAACCGGATCGCTCCGCCTTGCGCGTTTGCGCCAAATAGAGTCCCCTGAGGCCCCCTCAGGACTTCAATACGCTCAAGATCGAAAATATAGGGGATCGTACTGCCGGCATAGTTGATAGCCGCGTTCCGCGCTTGGATTGGGATATCGTCGATATAGACCGCCGTCGTAGCCGCACCAGAGTTAGAATCTATACCGCGAATTGATATCCGCTGATATCTTTCACCCGGGGGAATATCCACACCCGGCGTTTGCGCGGCGATATCGAGCACGCTTCCGATGCCCTTACGATCCATGCTTTCTTGAGTATAAGCCGTAACACTCAGCGGAACTTCCGCAAGCGTCTCACTGCGCCGCGTTGCCGACACGACAATTTCGTCGCTGCTTGCAGCAGTGTTTGCTCCTTGGGCAAGTGCAAAGCTATTGAACTGAGAAACGCCTATGGCGCAGAGCGAAGCCCCAACAAGCAACAGCTTTTTCTTACGCGTTTGATTACCTATCATATCGACCCCTCATTGTAGCAGATATCCACCGCGTTGCGATGATTGTCAGTGGATACTGCTGCTAGCTGGCAGCCTGCGGAAGTTAATAAATGGAGCGCAGTTGGTGTTGGAACATCACCGTCAAACTAATTAGAAAATTCTGGGTCAGGCAATTTGGCGCAGCTTGAATTGGGCTGTTGTCGCCATCACTGAATCTAAGTTCACTGAAATAGCAGTCTGCCGACGGCAAAGTATTTATTGCTAGGTTAAATAAAGATATACTGCCGCAAAAACATAACTTCCTGATAGCGCACTCCCGCTCTTTGTACCTATGCGCATTTCATTTTCTGGCAAGCACTAAGGCGCACGCGCGCGCGCCTCTCGAACGACTTCGGACTCTATATTCCGCCGAGACGTTTCGCAAACGGCGCATCAATGGGCTGGGGGAGCCCATTAGAATCAGCTTTATCAATTCGAAAGTAGGCATTCTGGATGTAACGAACTCCTGCCCAACGAAAGGGCTCCATTTCCCATTTCTGAGGCTTTGGCTGAAATACTGGATAATTGCTAATCGTATTTGCGTTTGGATTGGCAATCTGTTGCGCCAACAAGTTCGCCGCGAAAGCGCTTGTTGCCACGCCGCGCCCCGCATATCCGTAAAGCTGTCCGATCTTAGCGGTGCGATCAAAACTTGCGATAGGCATCCAGTTTCGCGTCACCCCTAGATAGCCTCCCCATTGATGGGTAATGGCGACATCCTCGAGCTGCGGCCACCACTCGTTCAGACATCCACGCATCCAGCTGAAAATACGCTGGTCCCTTATCGCATCTTCAGACAGTTTTGAGCCAAATAGATAGGGCGCACCACGACTACCGTAGAGAATTCTGCCATCACTCGTGCGCGTGAGATAATTCTTTACATTTACATAGGAACAAAGACTTTCGCCGCCACGCCAACCAATAGACGCCCATTGCTCGGCGCTAAGCGGTTCGGTCAAAACAATCATGGACGAGATAGGAAGCAACTTCCGCGAGAATTCTGGCCGCTCTGCCAAGTAAGCCTCGCCGGCGACCACTACTGCTCGCTTTGCCCGTATTGCGCCATAGCGCGTATGGAGCGCAGCACTACTACCCGCGTCTAAGCTTTGAACATCAGTTCCTTCAAAGATCTTGCCGCCTCTCCGCTCGACGGCGCGCGCAAGTCCGCGCACCAGTTTCCCCGGATGAACCGTGGCGCCCCACGATGTTCTCATACCGCCAAAAATGTTGGTTGCGTTTACGTAGGCGACAGCTTCCTCTTTGCCCAAGAGCTCAAGATCGTCATTAAGACCAAGCGATCGGAGACAATCATAGGCTTGCTCGGCCTTCTTAAGCTGAGAGGGCGATCTTGCCAAAGAGAGCAGCCCTGTCTTTCTGTATTCAGCATCAATCGACTCCCGCTCACAAACCCGACCAATATCATCAGCGGCAACCTTGAGCGCGGAAAGCGCAGACCGCGCCGCGTCTATGCCACACTGCTTCACAAGCGCCGCAGTTTCGATTGGAAGCCGCGGCGAGCACCAGCCGCCATTTCGACCAGAGGCGCCAAAGCCACATATTTCTCTCTCAACAACAGCGACGCTCAATGACGGTTCTAGCTCTAGGAGATAATAAGCGGTCCACAATCCGGAAAACCCGCCGCCAAGAATGGCGACATCCACCGTATAATCTTTATCGACAAACTGCCTGGGCGTGAGATCATCTCCCGAAGAAGCAAGCCAATAACTGACTTGACGATAATTCTCGCCGGCGCCTGCTGCACGATCCGCTTCAAAAGCGCTGGCCGATTCAAGCTTCATCGAAAATAACAAAGATCTTTTGGCATTCGGTTTCAATCGACCAAACGCCGTCCGTATTTGCCGGGAAGTAAATAGCGTCGCCCGCAGAGATATTTACGGGCTTTCCCTCGTCAGGCTGGAATACGCATGTTCCTGAAACAAAATAACAGAACTCCGCCTGCTTCACCTGACGGCGCCATCGCCCTGGGGTGCACCTCCATACTCCCGAACGGTTTTGCGGAACCGTTTCTGACGGGAAGGCGTGAGAGCTGATTTTTGAAAGCAGCTCGCCAACAGGCGCAGGCGGAGGCGAACCAGGTCCTAGCGATTCAAATTGTTCGTCAGGCCTAAATTTTATAACGCTCATAAGCATTCTCGTGATTCTGCATCGGCCCGGAAGTGTGCATGAATACGAACGATATTAAGAGTTGAAAATTCTGTCCGCTTGGTGGGATTTTGTCACCGGACAGGCGTGTATCTTAGTCGAGTGCTAGTATACGATCCAGAAATTGACGCGTACGCTCCTGCTGCGGACGTGTTAGAACCTCTACCGCAGGCCCGCTTTCCACCACATAACCATCCGCCATGAAAATCGCCTTATCGGCGACGTCTCTCGCAAACCTCATTTCATGCGTCACGACAATCATCGTCATGCCATCCGAAGCAAGCTCCCGCATGACATTCAGAACTTCGCCCACCCGCTCCGGGTCAAGCGCAGACGTTGGTTCGTCAAACAGAATTGCTTCCGGCTGCATTGCCAGCGCGCGGGCGATTCCAACTCGCTGCTGCTGGCCACCGGATAACTCCGCGGGATAGCTGGTCGCCTTATCAGCCATCTCGACCTTTTCCAGCAAGTCCATTCCCATTTCACGCGCTTCCGCTACCGGCTTTCCCAGAGAAAAAACCGGGCCTTCTATAATATTCTCGATGACTGTGCGATGGGGGAAAAGATTGAAGCGCTGAAAAACCATCGCAATGCGCCGACGAATGGATGGCAAATTCTCAGCGCCAACGCGTTGGCCATCGACCTGAATGACGCCTCCGTCGTAGACCTCAAGTCCGTTGATGCATCGCAATGCTGTGGATTTACCTGATCCAGACGGGCCGATTAAGCACGCAACTTCGCCGCGGGCAACCGTGAAGCTTATGTCTTTCAGAACCTGGAGGTCTCCGAAGGACTTGGCGACTTTTTCTAAAGTAATCATCTACGAGAAAGCTTTCTTTCCATTGCGCGCACGCCTGCAGCGAGGGGCAAGCTCGCCATCAGATAGAGAAGTGCAATCAGCGTATAGACTGTCCCATTTTTAAATGTGGCGATTGCCAGCAGCTGTCCCGCCCGCGTAAGCTCCGCGATCGTGATAGTCGATGCAATTGAAGAATCTTTGAGCATCATCACTGTGGTGTTGCCAAAAGAAGGAAGCGCTGTCCGGAGCCCCAGCGGAAATATAATTCGGCGAAAAATGGTTGACTCACTCATGCCTAACGACCTTCCCGCCTCAACCAGCTGCCGATCTACAGCCTCAAACCCGCCGCGAAAGTTTTCCGCCTGATAGGCAGAGTAGGCTAAACCCAGTCCGAACGCCCCAGCCGCAAAAGGCGCTAACTGCACGCCGATTTCCGGCAGAACAAAATATACGTAAAACAATTGTACGATAATCGGTATGCCGCGGATAACATTGACGACTGTCTTGCTAATCGCTGACAACCAAGCATTCCCGGATAAGGTCATGAGCGCCCAGCCCAAGCCAAGAACCAGACTGAATACGAGCGAACAGCCCGTCAGCAAGATCGTCACGCCCAGACCTTTAAGCAGTACGGGCAAAAAAATTATCGTATCGTGCAGGAAGTCCGAGAATGCTGTCACTTCAGACCCCATTTTTGTTTGATGTCGGGAATTGCGCGTTTATGAAGCGCTCCAATGGCTTCGTTCAATTTTGGGAGCAAGGGACTCTCTTTCCTCAAAACCAAACAGACATCTTCCGCGACGGGTGGCGTAAATTCTTCAGCAAGCCTCACCGGCAATTTCGGCCCCTCCCGCAATTGATAGGCCATGATTGGCGCGTCGCCATAAACAGCCTCAATTCTCCCATGCTTTAAATCGCGCATGAGGTCGCCGAGATTCTCATATGTCGGCGTTTGCCGAACGCCAGCTTCTTTAAGTTGATCGAGAAACCGCGTCCCAACTTGTGCGCCGACGCGGACTTCACGCAGACTTTGCAGGTCAGGATAAGAATTTCCATTGTCCGCGCGAACGGCAAGCCCTCCGGCATATGCAAAAACCGGATCAGTAAATGCAACTATCTTTTCGCGCTCCGGATTACGGAGCATTGCCGCAGCAATTACGTCTATTTTATCCGCCAACAATGAGGGAATCAGCGCTGAGAAGGGCGTGATCTTGAGATCTGGGCGAAAGCCGGCCATTTGCGCTGCGGCGGTCGCGACATCGACAATGGCGCCTGTAAGTTGATTTGTCCAAGGGTCGACAAAGCTAAACGGAACTCCGGTCGGCGACGACCCGATTACGATTTCCCCATCGTCGGCGCCCGGCCTTTCACAACCTCCCGCCAGCGCCGAGATAACCAGCCATTTCACAATTTGACGGCGATCGGCTATCCCCCCCGCATACCCGAGAGAATTGCTCAGCCGGTTAGATATTCTCGGGGTGTTACAACGTGTGAGCACTGCCGTTCTCCCGGCCGAAAATCAAAGCCATCGAATCTTCCTGGGGAACAACGAGACCGGTATGGACCAATGTAGGTTATGCTGAACAGACGTTTACAAATAATCGGGTATTGAACAAGATGACGACAGTGGACGCTGCGGTGATCAAACATCACCGGGCGTTTCCGCCTCGTCAAACCATTGCTCTGAGGAAATTTTCCTTTTTAGCCAGCTTCTCGTTTTTCTGATGACATCCGCATTCCAGCGCTCCTTGCGCGCTGTAAAAAAATAGCTGCCTAAATATACTGGTTCCCAATCACCAACTTTAACAAGAGTATTCTCAGCCAGATCCTTACCCACGAGCAAGGCATTTGCGAGCGCAACGCCTTGCGATTGACGCGCCGCCGCCAGTGTTAAGTGACCTTGCCACAACTTGGGTCCGGCTATGGTTTCGCTGAATTCGACGCCATGTTCCTTAAGCCATCGCTGCCACTGGGTGACATCTGTTTCATGCAACAATGGCAGCTTGAAAAGATCGGCAGGCGTCCGAACCGGGGGGTGACTTCTCACAAATTCTGGGGTGGCCACAGCAAGCACAGGCGGGCGGGCGATTTCCATAGACCGCAAACCAGGCCCATCACAGGGATTGCGCTGATGGTCGGAAACATAATGAAGATAGATTTCCGCTTGATGCGCCGAAAAATCCGGGGGAGTTTCACTTGGCTGCAATTCTGTCAGTTCATCTGGGTTCTGTTCGGAAAATTCCCCCATATTTCCTGTCAACCACTCCGAAGCAATGCCTGGAGAGCTCCAGATGCGAAGCTGGGCGGCGTCTTCCTGAAAAGTAAGTTCTAAGCTGGCCGCCGCGATCTCATGGAGCGCCTTCGCGATACGCCGGTAAAAAACGATCCCCTCGGGCGTTAACCTTCGGCCGGAGCCCGGTGTTCGATCAACAAGCGCAACCCCCGCCCAATCTTCCATGGCCCTTAGCTGGCGGCTAATTGCAGCATGATCCAGCGACAAGGCTTCTGCTGCGCGCCTTACACCTCCATATGTGCCAATAGCCTCAAATGCACGAATGGCCCCAAACGGTGGCAGGGCGCGCCTGAGTTCCGGCGTGAGGCCAACAGCGGAGGCAACCACCTCGTCAGTTTCGGGGCGCCCGGACATTCCAATACGCTTCCAAGCCAAATGCTAAAATTATCAACAGTTTATTTGACCCTGAGGGAAGCCGGTTGTCAAGAAAATGTCATTTTATGCAGGCGCTCAAGTCACTGAATGTCCTGTTAAAGGTCGCCGCCGGCGTCACCAGCCTGCTGTGTGCACTCCCAGTGGCGCCTCCTAAGCCCGCCATTGGGAGCTATGCTATTCATGAAGCGACGCCAAATACGCGATAATGTCTGAACGCTGTTGATCATTTGGAACCGGGGTCACCATGCGCGTGCCGGGAACAACCGTGTTCGGCGCCTTGAGAAACTCGTCTAGTGATTGCGGCGTCCACTGAATTCCCGCCCCGGCCAAGGCGCTTGAATAGCGAAAATTCGGATCCGCACCGCTATCCCTTCCCATCAGTCCATAGAGATTAGGGGCGACGATACTCTTTCCGCCATCCGTTACGGTGTGGCACATCATGCATTTTTGTCGAAATTGTTTTTCTCCGGCTTCCGGCGACCCCACCACTCCTTCGGGGCCCTTCGCTTCTTCAGCGCAGGCGCCCACCGTCAGTAAACCCGCTGAAAATATCGCAGCCGCCACCAATTTATCTTTCATGTGGTCTCCCTTTTCACAACGACAACTCAAACAATACCTGTTAAACGGCCCTCGAATGAGCAATCACCTTTCGGTTAACTTAAAACTCACCCTCGAAAGCTTGCGTTTCCGCCATCTCATTGCATGCTGTAATCGCCCGACCAAGAATCTCCGCACGCATCCGCACGAGATCGCGGCTCTTCAGCGGAAACTGTCGCAGTCGGCCGACCTCATCCGGAGTAAAGGTTTTCGCACCCGCAGGCACACTTGCACCACCAAGAGAAAACACAGTGAAATTCATTGCTTGAGCAAGCTCGACATCATTCATGTTGGCAAAGGCGACATTGGGAAGTTGAACTATATATTCGCGGCCCTCTTGGGTGCATAGATAGTAGCCAACTTCACCTTCAATCTGGGGTACATCTTTTCTCGACGATCTCCCCAGCAGGCCATGACATCCGCCACAACCCTCTGTGTAATGAATTTGCCCTGGCGATAGTCTCGGCGCGACGCCAGATTCAAGCGCCGCAGCTGCGCGGACCATGACGGAAACCAAAATCAGGACGGAAAAGATCGCCGCAGTCGCTGACAGCCGGTCACTCAGCACGCCGCTACTCCGCTAATCCAACCAGCGCGGCTGTTGAGCAATGATACTCCATCGAGGAATCTCCAAAACACCAGATGATCTGATTGTTCGACTGGGGCCGATAGATCGGCAATTCACGATCCGTGCCGTCGCAAAAGCAATCCTCACCGCTTGCGGCGCACGGCCCCATACCGCAGCAGTCGCGATAGGCAATGAGGTAGCTTCGTCCATCGTCGGGATTTAAGCAGGTTCCCACCCAAGCCGTTGGCGATGGCGTCGAACCTGGGGGGCAACTATGAACGCCGCCGCCACAACAACCGCATAAAATGCCGTCAATTGCACAGTGCCGCCAATAATCACATCTATTCGGATCAGACGTTTGTGCGTTTCGCTCAAAATCTGTCAATTTATTGGACGTCGACGCTCTCGCTACAGGTAGCAAGGGAAAGAATGGCGCCGCAACCAACGCGCTCCCTACCCTGGATAGAAACCCTCGTCTGGAACTTCGGCGGGCGACATTGCGGACAAATTTCTCCGCAAGACTATCGGGGGTAAACTCACCCATGGGCGCTCATCTCCTTTTTTTCTCTAGTGTCGGATTTCGACCGAGCGGCTAAGTATTCCTGCACTGTTTCATATTGGCTGCCCTGCGCTGTCACGAGACTTTCGAGGTGCTCCCGAGTGTTCACCAGACCATGCGCCAGGATCGTGCCAGCAGGTCCTATGATTACGGCATAGGGAAGCTTGCCCACGCTGAAGGCTTGACCGACTTCCGGGCCATTTACAAAACGGCCTTCTGGGATTGCATGATCACTCGCCAGTTTGCGTTGGGCTGAAATCTCCCCGTCGCCAACAACAACAAGATCAAGGCTCTCGTCTCGTACAAACCTCATAAGCGTGGGAAGTAGCTGTTTGCACACAGGACATGTAGGCGACACGAAAAATAGCAGTTGAGTCTTTTTGTTGTTTGGGAGACTGCCCCCAACGGTTAACCCTTCACCATTCAAAGCATGCGTGGAAACAATCGGGGCTGGTGCGCCAACTTTTATGTCCTGCCCCAGCCTCAAGGCACCCACCGGTGCAATCCGTTCATGCAAAACTCCTACCTGACGCGCCAAAGCGAACACGGCCAACCCAAGGAGCACCACGGCGACCCAAAGGAATAACTGAGAGACCATCAGCATCACGAAAATCTCCGATTGAGCTGGACGGTTCTCTCGCGCAACTCGACAATCAACGTAAACGCTAAGCATAGCACCAAGAAGGCCGCTCCGCCCATAACTCCGTTTAAAACTGAAAATGTGTCGAGTTTGGCCGAAGTCCCATTCAGCGCTAAAGACAAGAACGCCGCCATAAATACATTTCGCACGACCAGGGCGTAGGTTAATCGCGCGCCCCCAGCGCCCCTAAAACATCCACAATCTATGTTTGTATTGCCGCGGAAGATGTTCGTGGCGATAACAAGTGCGAAAATCAGCAACAACAGACTTCCTGTCGCGATTCCCAACTCCCAAAAAAAGCCGCTCACGAGTGAAAGGGCAATCAGTCCCTCCAGCGCCATTACACCAAATGACAACGGCCGCACCATAAATTCCGGCACAATACGATAATTTGAGACTACTCCTATAAATTCCTCGACAGCGCGAAGCTTGCCGGCTAACGCCAGAATGAAAAGCAGCGCGCCGAACGTCCGCGAGGCGACGACAATTATCGGCGACGCAGCTGAAAGCGTATCCAACATCATAGCTCGGGGACCAAAATCATGCCGCCACCCTCCAGCTGGCGCTTGCGCAACACCTTGCCTGTTTCCGGGCTAACCGCTGCCAGATACCCACCGCCGCCGCCAAATCCGCCGCCAGCAACAAATAAAACCGGATCAGCGTCCTGCGTCACTGTAATACTGGATGCCGGCCCGTCCAGCGGGATTCGCCGCACCAGCGTTTTGGCTTCAGCATCCAGAACCCAGATCTCCTCTCCGGGCTCCTTATGCGTCCAATGAGTACCACGATGCATAAGAACAAATATGCGGTTTGTCGCATAATGCATTGTCATCAAATAACGACCGCCAGGACGCCAAGCCAGTTCCTGAACGCCAACCCCGGTCTTCCCCATACCGGCGGCTTGCGTGATAGACCATTTTTCTCCAAGTGAAACACCACTTCCGAAGGAGACGGGATAGATACTGCCGCTATACGAAAGGAACCAAGCTTCGCCGGTATCGCTGTTTACAACACTGTTTTCGAAAATCGGATCGAGATCGGCGTCAAAAAGAGGGTCAGTATAGATCATTTCCGGCGTTTCGCCGGCCCCCAGGGTCGTAAAACCAATCGTGCCGTCGCCGCAAAGTGACGCAAAACTTTTCTTCCCAACGGACGCAGCAATTGCGCAACCTGGTATATCGATGGATGTCTTCACCTCTGACGTCTTAAGGTCAACCACATGCACTGATGAAGCCGGTGAGAAATCATAGATGTAGGCAAGAGCACCATCGCTGCTCAGCGAAAGAAGGTGCAGTTTCGGCGCGACCAGCAATCGGCCGGGAACGTCTATTTCCTTTGTCAGGTTAAGAGTTTGACCGTCATAGATGGATAGCAGGTCATCGCGATCGCCTCTATTGCCTCGCGTCCAATAGGTTTCCGCAACGTAAATCTTTCCGCCATCGTCGGACATAGCGAAGACACCGTTGCCTGTTGGCACTGTGCCTATGGTCTTCAGCCCCTCGTCGTCGCCATCGATAATCGTGGCGCCAGTGCCTGAAAATCCGCTGTGAATTAAGACGCGATGGGGCCCGGCCGGTGGAAGCACAATCACATCACTCTCTTCAATCGGCAACACAGGAGGCAATTCCCTCCCTGACGCTCCTTCTTGGCCTGCGCCATCCGTTACAGCTACGCGCTGAGCAACAGAATCTGAGGAACCTGAGAGGCTCGGCTCAAGTTGCGCAGTCGACATTTCGGTAGATTTCGGTTGCTCCTGGCCGCCCTTCGCCGACTCTTCGTCCTTCGGAGAGCAGTTACTTACTGTAGCATAGGAACAAAGCGCCAAGCCGGCCAGAACCGCCCTCTTTAATTGCAGAAGCCTAATTGCTTCATTTCTCGCAGGACTTTTCCAGGCCTCAATTTTTTTACGCATTATCCTTTTCCCTTTCAGTCTCCACCCGTTTGGAGACCGGTCGCTAAAATTTACTCTGGATGGGACAGTGCAACTTGGACTTCATAGCAGAAATGGCAGTGCAAAATCCATTATAACCAAGATGCTAAGCCTATGGCGCTCTAGGTTCTATCAAGGAATGGATAAGTTAATCGCTCCAATACCTCATTCACGGCTCTGTGGGCCTCCCCAAACGCTGCGTCGGTGTGAGGACTCGCCGCCGCGTCCGAATTCGCGATTGCGATTAGGCCATACGGCTTGCGCGCTTTCACGCAAGGCCGACCCGAACTCGATGTAAAAACCCATTCCAGCGGATCCTGCAAACTATTATAAGTATATGCATAGCCGTGAGGCCAACGGTTGACGGTAATGCCAGCGATATCACGTGCAGGATCAAATCCGCCAGCCGACAATATGCGTGCTAGCTGGCTTCGCGTTTCCCGCTCAAAGGTCTCAAAACTCGTCGCAAGCAATTTCGCGCGACCGATTCGATGCTGGTCTCTCTTCGGAAGGCCTGGCTCATTCGCGTATTTTATAAGCTGTACGGCCACTGGTTGATCCGGGCTTCGCGAATGTCGCAAGTCGCCGAGATCAACGGATTCTGCCAACGAGACGCTTTGATGAAACATCGACGGCGATTCAATACGAGCGATTCCGAGCTTTTCGAATGCTCGCCAATTGCGGAGAGCGACATTCGTATAGACGAGAGGCGCTTTGATTGCGTAAGCCAGCGCTTCGCCTTGTTCCTGAGGCAGCTCGGGCGCTATGTGTGGTATCACCGCGTGCCAACAAGCCAATATAACGGATTTTGCTCGAACCGATTGTAGTTTTTGGTTTTTGATATAACTGACGACTGCCTCAGACGCCCTCTCCGGATCCCCGTCATGGCGCACATTGACCACGATGCTGCTCAACCTTATGCGCGCTGGCTGATTCTTCCGATCGAGTTTTCCGTAGTCGACAAGCGCAAGCCCCATATCCTCCTGACTGTCGCCCTCAACAGCGTCCGGGATCAGGCCATTGACCAACAAACGCGCCAGTGTTGCATTGCCATCAGGGAAATGTATGGCCTTGTAGTCTATTTGCTGGCGCCCATGCTGCCCGCCTGGCAAATCTGCAAGCAGGTCTTTCGGCGCTTCACCGAGATGAAGGCTTGAGAAACCAGGATATCCGTCCATCCATGCGAAGAAAGCGGGGGTGGCGTCCGCGCCGACGCAAAAACTCCCCCACCCCATCGACTGTAAAAACCAAACAACCTGTTCGTCTACGCCGACCTTCCCGATTAAATAGTCACGATAAGAAGTTGTTGCGAGATACTGTTTCTTTTCCGCAAGCGACATGCCCGCCAAGTAATCTGGCTGCTTGGCGGAAAATAATCGCACCGCGTCCTGGCGTGCTTTGTCGGAAAATGGAATGGATGCTATGAGGTCTTCAGAAAATCCGTATCCGCCTTTTCCGCTTACGACAAGCTTATCATTACCCCATGATTCCTTGTCGAGAAAAAAACCGCCCGTCAGTCCATAAGATTTATATAGCCCTGAAGTGTCGGCATTCGCCTTTTCAAAACGGGATATGTCTATCCCGATGTCATCTAGAATCTGACGCGCCCAGCGGTTGTATCGCTGCGGCGATTCGATATTCAGTGTACCGCCGTTAAGAACCACCTTCCTGCCATCAACAGTAAATTCATTCCGCTTTGCATGACCGCCAAAATCATCGTGATTTTCCAGAATCAACACACGCGCATCAGCGCCGGCCCGTTTGAGGAAGAAATGCGCTGCGGCAAGTCCGCTCAGCCCACCGCCCACTATAACGCAGTCGTAAGTCTCGCCGGTTGAACGGGCCGCCCCCAACTCTAAAGAGCCGTCGCGGAGCAAGTGCGCCTGCTCAAATGACCCGGGATGACTGCCGCGCATCCCGGTTTTTGCAGGAGGATACAAGCTTGCCGATTGCTCACCGGCGCTGACAGCCGCTTGACTGAAGCTTGGCGCGCCTGATGCAACAACACCGGCAGCTGCGCCGCCGACAACAACGTCTCGGCGCGATATGTTCGTAAACATTCCTAGCGCCCGATCAGACGCGTCCCGCCTCGAATCCTCGTAACCTTTATTTCCCATTATTCTTTGATATCCCGCTTTTTACTGGATAGCCTTGGCGGCGTAACCTTACCGCTCCCATAGCTTGGCTTTCGCTACTACACTGAGCGCAGGGCATGCCGCAGCAGGCGCGCACCTCGCCCATACCCAACGCTCCCCTTCCCCTTAACTTGCTGCCTGTTCTTATTCGCCCTGCTTCTTCACCCACATGAGGTCATATTCGGTAACCCACGATTTCCCCTGATCTTCGGTCCGCCGAGATAACTCACGGACAGCGCCATCTGGCTGCAGTGACAATGTCCAATGCCGCAAATGACGCGCCCCGTCAGGCGCCGGCTTGTAGGTGATGAACAACATCTCACCTGGTTCAGGGGAGTGCCCCCTGAACGATGTCGCGGATCCGGTATCTGCGGCCCAAAAATATCCCCAATCTCCCAACAGCCTCGAATAGGTGAAAAGGCCGAGCCCATTGCCTGGGCGCCCCCCAACAGTCGTCCACGTTTCAAAAATGGCGCAATCTTTAAGCACTGGCTCCATCAGGACTTCAGCGACTTTATCTTTTCCGCTAAAAACATCCCAATGCCCAAGCGTGAAATCCTGTTGCCTGAAATTCTCATCCTCGCTGCAGGACTGTTGGACTTCTTGAGCGGAAACTTTCGGAAACGATGCAAATGCCACCAAGGAAAATGAAAGCATCGCCAACTGCGACAACTTTTTAGATATCACCATTAACCCCAATCTGTTTTCTCGCGCCGAGACCATGCGGCGTCATGCGGCGAATTTTGCGTTTATCCGCCCACTGCCAAGCGATTGAACGCCAAGGATCCTGTGCAGCCGCTTTCCCTTAGAAGAATGTCGCGTATTTACTCTTTCTCCGTCAATTAAAACTGCTCGCCCAAATGGTGAGAATTCAACACCAATGACGTGAAAAAATCACCTTGTTCGGCTCTATGTTTTCACTCACTTTTTGACTTCACGGACAAGACATTTACCACCGCGCAGGGCGCCGCTTGCGAAGGCCGCGTCATTTGCTGGGAATTTTCCTTCTAGTCGCCACAAAAGTAGTTTCCTTATGAAAAAGAACCCGATTGAGTCTCCCTCCGTCATAGAGCGCAGAGACCTGATCAAGGGCGTGGCCATGAGCCCGGTCGCCGCTCAATTCGCCGCCTCAGCCTTAATCAACCCCGCTGCTGCGGCAAAAGCTGTAACGGAGGTCAGCGCACCTTATCCGCCGGCCCGCTCCGGAC
>JAUHYK010000032.1 GCA_030426465.1 Alphaproteobacteria bacterium | reverse complement strand
CCCGAGCTTAACAGTCCACAATTAAACCCTGTAGAAAAGTGACATCTCCCATGCATATCCGCATTCTCGAGACCGGCGAACCGCCAGAGCCCCTGAAAAGCCAGTTCGGCGATTATTTCGTCATGTTTCAACGGCTTTTGGCGCCGCATTCTTCCAGTTTTTCCTTCTCCACGACGCGCGCCCATGAGGGTGAGGCGATGCCCGCGCTGTCGGAGTTCGACGGATTGCTGATCACCGGCTCGCCCGCCGGGGTCTATGATGGATTGGACTGGATCGAGCCCTGCGCGGAGCTTGTCCGCCAGACCGCGAAAGCCGGCAAACCGCAGGTCGGCATCTGTTTCGGTCATCAGCTGATGGCGGATGCGCTGGGCGGCAAGGCGGAGAAGTCTGACAAGGGCTGGGGCGTCGGCGTCCATGATTACACGATCGAGGCGCAGACCGACTGGATGAACCCGCCCTCGAACCACCTCGCCTGCGCAGTCTCGCACCAGGATCAGGTAATCGAACTCCCCGAAGGCGCGCGCATTCTCGGCGGCAGCGAATTTTGCCCCATGGGCGTTCTGGAATTCGCGCAAGGCCCGGCGATCTCCTTTCAGCAGCATCCCGAATTCGCCCATGACTATGGCGAGACGCTGCTCCGCTTTCGAAAAGGCCGCATTCCCGCCGACCGCGCCGATCCCGGCATCGCCAGTTACAAGAACCGTTCGGACCGCGAGCTCATGGGCAAGTGGATCGCGAATTTCTTTCTGCAATATGCAAGGTGACGTATGAGCGACCTCACTCTCACCATTGGTGATAAAAACCTTTCTTCCTGGTCATTGCGGCCATGGTTCCTGATGACGCAGGCCGGCATTCCGTTTACGGAGGAAAACATCAAGCTTGATCGCCCAACGTCACGGAAAGAGCTTTCGGAAAAATCGCCGTCCGGCCTTGTGCCTTTTCTTACTCATGACGGTGTTCAAATCTGGGACTCGCTGGCGATTGCGGAATATCTCAACGACTTGTTTCCTGAAAAAAAGCTCTGGCCTGAAGACAGACAAGCGCGCGCCATGGCCCGCGCAATCGCGTCGGAAATGCATTCAGGCTACAGCGCGCTCAGAACCGTGTGGCCCATGATGTTCCTGCGCGAAGGTCTCGCCCACACCACCTCCGGCGGCGTTCAAAAGGACGTCGACCGCATCAATGAACTTTGGACCATGTGCCGCAAGGCGTACCGTAAAGACGGCGACTTCCTGTTCGGCCAGTTTTCCATCGCCGACGCCATGTATGCGCCGGTGGTCTCGCGCTTCGTCACCTATGGCCCGCTGAGCCTGTCACCGGAGGCGAGCGCCTATCGCGACATGATCATCGCGCTGCCTTCCATGAAAAAATGGGGCGAGGGCGCAAAGGCTGAGTTGGCGGCGGCTGATTAGGATCATGCCCGGCCTCCTCCAACAGAGGAGGTTGATTGGCTGCCTGTCTTGCCTCCCCGGCTGCAACCGATTATCCCCTCGCAGATGCAAACAACAGAAGCACAAGCCATTCTCGAACGCCTGATCGCCGACGCCAGAGCCGAAGGGGCCGAGGCCGCCGACGCGGTGCTGTTCCATTCGGTCTCCTCGGGCGTCTCCTGGCGCATGGGCAACCTTGAAGATGTGGAGCGGTCAGAGGCCGCCGATCTCGGCCTGCGCGTCCTGATCGGCAAGCGTCAGGCCTCGGTCTCGACCACCGACCATTCCGCTGCGGGCCTTCAGGAGCTTGCCGAGCGCTGTGTCGCCATGGCCAAAGCCGCCCCGGAAGACCCGTGGTGCGGCCTCGCCCCGGCGGACCGGCTGGCCAAAGCCCCGTTCCCCGAGCTTGATCTCGGTGATTTCGCCGAACCCTCGACCGACGTCCTGAAATCGCGCGCCGCCGAATGCGAAGAAGCCGCGCTTGCCGTCAAAGGGATCGTCAATTCCTCCGGCGCCGGGGCCGGCTATGGCGAGGGCTGGAAATGGCTGATGACGAGCCACGGCTTTTTCGGCCAGTCGGGCGGGTCCAACCACTCCGTCTCTGTCAGCGTCGTCGGCAAGGACGACAACGGCATGGAGACCGATTACGACTATGATTCAAAAACCCATCTCAGCGATCTGAAAAGCGCCGCCGAGGTCGGAAA
This sequence comes from Alphaproteobacteria bacterium, assembly GCA_030426465.1. Classification (GTDB taxonomy): domain Bacteria; phylum Pseudomonadota; class Alphaproteobacteria; order Caulobacterales; family Parvularculaceae; genus Hyphococcus. Next base: position 41,741 of record JAUHYK010000032.1, on the reverse strand, counting down.
AAACGCAGGCGAGCGCACCGTGCGCCGCCTCTCGCCGAAGAAACTCAAGAGCCGCACCGCGCCGGTTATTTTCGACAATCGCCTGGCCAGCTCCCTCGTTTCGCAACTGGCTGGCGCCGCCAATGGCGCAGCGATCACCCGCGGCGTCAGTTTCCTCAAAAATAAAATGGGCGAGAAAATTTTCGCGGACGCAATCAACATCGTCGACGACCCCCATGTGGCTCGCGGCGCGGGCTCGCGTCCCTTTGACGGCGAAGGGGTCGCCAATGCCCGCATCGACCTCATCAAGAACGGCGTGTTGACCGCGTGGCTGTTGAATGCATCGCAGGCCGCGCAACTCGGTCTTGAAACCAATGCGCGCGCCACGCGCGGCACAGGCGGCGCGCCGGGATCAGGCTCGACCAATCTGACGTTGCAGCCGGGGCCGCTCTCTTTTGACGACCTGTTAAAAGACGCGAAAGATGCGCTCTATCTCACCGACATGTTCGGCCCCCAGGTGAACCCCAACACCGGCGATTATTCCGTCGGCTGTTCCGGCTTCTGGGTTGAAAATGGCGCCATCGCCTATCCGGTGAGTGAGATCACTATCGCCGGCAATATCCTTGAAATGTATGCGGGCCTTATTCCCGCCAACGATCTTGAAATCCGCGGGTCGACCAATGCGCCAAGCGTTCTCGTTGCGGCCATGACCATCGCGGGCGACTAAAGAAATATACGGAGCGTCACATGAGCGACAAACAATTGCTGCATCTCGTCTTTGGCGGCGAACTTGAAAATCTCGAAGAGGTCAAATTCCGCGATCTCGACAAGCTCGATATTGTCGGCGTCTACCCGAATTACGCCGCCGCTGAAAAAGCCTGGCGCGCCAAGGCGCAACAGACCGTGGACAACGCGCATATGCGTTATTTCATCGTCCACATGCACAAGATGCTCGATCCCGACGGCGACGGGAAGTTCTAGCCCCCGCGTGGCTGCGCCCTTCACCCGCGAAGAGTTCAACACGCCGGAAGGCCGCAAGCGCGCCTTTCGTGACTTGATGCTGCGTGATCACGGGGTTTTGCGCACGATCTATGACAACTCCCACGAGCTCGCGCCGGGAAAAATGTGGCGCACCTATCAGCCGTCGCCCAAACATCTCGAAAACTGGGCGGCGAAAGGCGTTAAAACCGTTCTCAATCTGCGCGGCCCCAAACCCTCAGGCCAGCTTTTCCTTGAAGAAGAAGCCTGCGCGCGATTGGGACTGACTCTCGTCAATTTCCGTGTCTATTCGCGCGAAGCGCCGTCAAAGGAAATCCTGCACGGCGCGCGAAAGCTGTTTGACGAGATCGAATATCCCGCGATCATGCATTGCAAATCCGGCGCAGACCGGGCGGGCGTAATGGCGACGCTGTTCCTGTTCTTTCATGAAGGCGTTCCGCTCGACGCTGCACTCGACCAATTGTCGTTCAAATATGGTCATGTGAAAGCGGGCAAGACGGGCGTGATCGACGCCGCTTTCGCTCGTTACATCGCCCATGCGAAAGAGAAGGACATTTCCCTTGCCGATGTCGGCGCGTTTTTCGAGTGGGTCGACACTGTGTATGACCCGGCCGAAGTCAAAGCCACCTTCCGCTCAAAGGGCTGGGGCGATTTACTGACGGAAGTGATCTTGCGGCGGGAATAGGTCAGCCGAAATAAAATGTCGGCTTCGGCGGCAGGGACAGCCCGTCAAATGCGGAGTCTTTATATGGACCGTCCCGATTAACCCAGCCAAGGAAGATATGCGCTGACCATTCATTCGGATTTGGCGCAGGCCGGGCGTGCAGATAGTGAACGCCCTGATATGCAACCGCATCGCCTGGCTGCATCTTGACGCAGCGATACTCATCTTCATTGAAAACCCAAGGCTGCGTCGGATTTTTTGCTTCACTGTCCGGCAACCGGTTCTTGTCGATATAAAAATCCCAGACACGATCATCAGCATAGCCGAGCGTCAGCGTCATGCTGTGCTCGTTTGAAACGCGATCATTGTGAACGAGTAACTGCGCGCCGCGCGCATAGACCCGGCCATAGGCGTAAGCCGGCAGCAGCTTGGCGCCGACAACATCTTCCATTGTCGGGGTCAGTCCCCATAAGAGGGCCAGCGAAAACGGAAAAAACTGGCTGTAAAGCTCCAGCGAGCGCCGCGAAACAGCGAGCGCGTCCTTGTAAAACCGTTTTTGCAATTCCGGCGTGTCACCCATGGCCTTTTGCATAATGCCGAGATAGGCGTGCGCCACTTCCGGCGCGAGCAGTTCCTCCAGGCTGACATGTCCGCGTTTTTTATATTCTTGCGACTTGTCCATGCCGCAGCATATCAAGTTTTTCTGCGTTAGGCCATTTGCAGCGCAGCATGACCTTTCGTTGAGTTTCCTACGCGTCTCTCGCGACCGTTATTTTCCGAAAACCACAGCGCTGCATAATTTCTCTTTGTGTATTGGGCTTGAAAAAAATTTCTTCCTCTGAAATTAGCGTCAGACTTGGGGCAAAAGGTTTTTTTGGCAATCTAGAAGAAATCTCATACACACTATGATTTATTAGCGCCGCAATCGCGTCGACCTTTTCAGGCTCATAAATTTTGCTATCAAATGGATGCAAGACTTCCGTATTTGGCGCCCCGTTCAAGGCTAATGCTTCGCGGCCAATTGCAACGACTATCTTTTTCCCTTCGCGTTGCTCAACAGCCAAACAGGGATCATCCGCGAACGACTGTCCAGAACGAACTTCTTGATTGTGAAGCAGCACACGCGATAGTCGCAAGCGATAGTGGTAAGAAAATCTGTTTAGGAAATTTGAAAACACACTGGTCAAACTAATTGCAACGCAGCCTGACGCGCATAGGCGCCGCCATTTTCAACAAGCTCATCATGCGTGCCCGTTTCAATGATGCGGCCATTGTCCATCACCACAATCATGTCGGCGTCTTTAACGGTGGACAAACGATGCGCAATCACAAACGTTGTACGGCCCGCAGTTAGCCGCTTCAACGCGTCCTGAACTTTCGCTTCGGATTCGGCGTCTAGCGCTGATGTCGCTTCGTCAAGCAACAAGATCGGCGCATCTTTCAAAAACGCGCGCGCAAGCGCAACGCGCTGGCGTTGACCGCCAGACAAATTGGCGCCCCCCTCTCCCAGCACGGTGTCATAAGCGTTCGGCAATTGCGCAAGAAACTCGTTCGCCGCCGCATTTTCCGCCGCCTGAATAATTTCCGCGCGGCTCGCCCCCGGCCGCCCAAAGGCAATGTTTTCCAGCGCCGACATGTTGAACAACACCGCTTCCTGGCTGACGAGCGCCATACGCGCGCGCAGGGAACGCAGCGTCACCTGTGTGATATCTTCGCCGTCTATCAAGATGCGGCCCGACGCCGGTTCGTAAAGACGCGGCAGCAAGTTCATCAAGGTCGATTTGCCGCCGCCGGACGCGCCGACCAGCGCCACCATCTGGCCCGCCTGAATGTCGAGCGTGACGCCCTCAACGGCGTTGCTCCCATCGCCATACGCAAATGAAACATTGTCAAACCGGATTGCGCCGGGGCCCGGCGGCAGATCGAATGCGCCCTCGGCGTTTTTGATTGTTGGCTTGGCGTCGATCAGCGACAGCATCCGCTCAAAAGCGCCGAAGCCTTCCTGCATCACGGCGTTCAGGGTGCCAAGCCCCCGCGCCGGTTGCGACAACAACAAAAGCGCCGTCATGAAGCCGGTGAATTCAGAGAATGTCGTTGCGCCGGATGAAATCCGCCAGGCGACAACGCCGATGATAACGGCGACGGCGGCGGAGCCTGCAATAAAAATCACCGGCTCGTTCAGGGCGCGCGCATAAGCCATTTTCTTCAACACGCCCATACGTTCGTCAAAGGCGTCGCTCGCCCGCGCGCGCTCCAGCGGCTCGATCTGATAGGTCTTCACCATGCGGGCGCCGGAAACGCTCTCGCCGATCAGCGCGGTCAGGTCGCCCGCCTGCTCCTGCGCCTTGCGCGAGGCGCCGCGCAGCATCTTGCCGATGCGCGCCACGAAAACGCCGACAATCGCATAGATGACGATCACGATCGCAAACAGAATTGCGTCGAACCACAGCATGGCGATGCAAAGCCCGGCGAAGGTCAGCGCGTCGCGCACGCCATTGGCGAGGCGGTTCAGGGTTTCCCTTAAAACGGTGATGTCATTGGTGAACCGCGCCATGAACTGGCCGGAGACCTCGCCGCGCAATTGAGCGAAATCGAGCGCGGTCATTTTCTCGAACATGTCATTTTGAATGTCGCGGAGCGCCGAAAGCGCCGCCCCGGCGTTCAGTCGGCTGATGGCGTAAAGCGCACCGGCATAGACAAGCCCGAGCGCGACAATCGCCAGCGGTCCGAACGAAGCAACGCGCCCCAACGGCGCCGGATCATCACCCGCGCCGGAGAGCCCGGCGAACACCCACTCCACTCCAAAAGCAATCGCGGCGTTCGCGCCTGAATAGACCGCCATGCCGGCGAGCGCGAGGGCGAGCCTCGGCCAGTAGCGCTGGAGATAATCCCGCCACAGACGCCGGGCGAGCGAAACAGTCGATTGATCGGCCAAAGGAGCTTCCTTTCCTGAACACCTATTGTCGCGAGCGCCGCGAATGGAAGCAAGCTATTGACCCGGCGCGGAAATTGAGGAACCCCGGAGCTATGCTGAAACGCCTTCTCAGAAGCCCTTTGGTCATGCGGGCGGCCGCGAGCCTGATCGGGTCCTATATCGGCTTCGTCTACGCCACATCGCGCTGGACGATCGAGGGCCAAGCCCATGTGGAGGAGGCCCTCAAGGACGGCAAAGGCGTCATCCTCGCTTTCTGGCATGGACGCCTGCTGATGACCGCCGCCGTCAGGCGGCATACCGACTCGCGGGTTTTCATGCTGATTTCCGCCCATCGCGACGGCGAGATCATCGCCAACGGCGTCTCCCGCTTCGGGGTCGAGTTCATTCGCGGCTCCGCCGCCAACCCGAAAAAGCCGGGAAAGAATAAAAGCGGCGCCTCCGCCATCGCCCAGATGGTCACCGCCCTGGAACAGAACGCGATTGTCGGCTTCACCCCGGACGGGCCGCGCGGGCCCGGTGAAAATCTGAAACCCGGCGTCATCCGCCTCGCCCAGATGAGCGGCGCGCCGATCATCCCCGCCGCCTATTCAGTGAGCCGCGGCATCCGGCTTTCCACCTGGGACCGCTTCCTGCTGGCCGCGCCCTTCTCGAAAGGCTATTACGTGGCGGGCGCGCCCATCACGGTCCCTACGGAGGCGAGCGGCGAAGCGCTGGAGCATATCCGCGCCGATGTCGAGACCGCGCTGATCGCTGTGACCCGTGACGCAGATATTCGCGCCCAAAGCAGAAGACGAAGACAAACAGAAGAAGACTAGACACGCCGGATGACGAGATCGCTTCGCGAGCCGCTGGGCCTGAAAATCTACCGCACGGTGAGCCGCGCCGGTGCGCCCGTGGCGTCCTTTGCGCTGAAACAGCGTCTAAAGGCCGGCAAGGAAGATGCGGACCGCATTGGCGAGCGCCGCGGCGAAGCTGGACGCCCACGCCCCGAAGGCCCGCTGGTCTGGATCCATGGCGCCAGCGTCGGCGAATCGCTCTCCGTCATTCCTCTGGTTGAGCGGCTCAAAACTGATCGGCCCGATTATAATTTTCTCGTCACCACCGGCACCGTGACGTCGGCGAAGCTGATGGAGGAGCGCCTGCCCAAGGATGCGTTTCACCAGTTCATTCCTCTCGACCATCCCGATTATGTAGAGGCGTTTTTCGATCACTGGCGGCCTGATGCGGCGCTGTTTGTGGAATCGGAATTCTGGCCGAATTTGATTCTGGCCGCGCGTCAGCACGCAAAATTCATGGGGCTTGTAAATGGCCGCGTCTCGCCGCGATCTTTCGAGGACTGGCGCCGCCAGCCCAATGCGATCAAGTTCATACTCTCGTCTTTCGATCTCATCATTGCGCAGGACCCGCAAAACGCCGAGCGCCTTTCCGCGCTCTCGGGCCGCAGCATCGAAACATATGGCAATCTGAAATACGCCGCGCCTGCGCTTCCCGGCGATGAGGCGGCGCTTGATGCGTTGAAGGCCCAAATCGGAAACCGCCGCCGCTGGCTCGCGGCGAGCACGCATCCCGGCGAGGAAGACTCTGTTTTGAAGGCGGCGAAAATTCTGAACGCTGTGTTTCCGCGCCTCCTCACCATCGTGACGCCGCGCCACCCCGGCCGAGGCGAGGAAGTGGCGGCGCTCTGCGCAGAACACGGGTTATCCTGCGCGCTGCGCTCGAAAAACGAAACCATCACGCCGGAAACGAATGTTTACATCGCCGACACGCTGGGCGAGCTCGGCCTCTTTTATCGGCTTTGCGATGTCAGTTTTGTCGGCGGCAGTCTGGTGGATAAAGGCGGCCACAATCCGCTGGAGCCCGCGCGCCTTGGCGCTGCGATCCTGCACGGGCCTCATGTGTTCAACTTCGTTGAAACCTATCGCGAAATGCGGCGGACCGGCGGCGCCGCCCTGACCCGCAATGAACGTGAGATTGCATCGGCGGCGACACGGCTTTTCTCGGACGCCAAAACTCGCGCGGCGATGACTGACGCCGCCCGCAAGGCCGCCGAAGCCGGCGCGGAGCGCATTCTTGGTGACGTCTGCGGCAAGATCGAACCCGCGCTCCCTATCGAGACTGCGCATTGATGCTCAAATCCGGGTCGTCCCCGTGGTTCTGGCGCAGCGAAACATTCGCGGGCCGCGCCATCCGCGCAGCCCTCGCTCCCGCGGCCTCTATCTATCAGGCAGGATACAAAGCGCGCCTCGCCCTCACCAACCCGGCGCGCGCCGATATTCCGGTTATCTGCATCGGCAATGCGACGCTGGGCGGAACCGGCAAGACGCCCTTCGCCTTGCTCGCGGCGCGTTTGCTGAAAGAAGAAGGCGTGAACCCCGCCTTCCTGACGCGCGGCTATGGCGGCGCCGAGGCTGGACCGGTTCTTGTGGACCCTGATCGTCACGATGCGGATGATGTGGGCGACGAGGCGCTCTTGCTCGCAAGCGAGGCCATGACAATTGTCTCGCGCAACCGACCGACCGGCGCCCGTCTCGCCTCCCGTGAAGGCGCAGACGTCATTATCATGGATGACGGCTTTCAAAATCCGAGCCTGCGCAAAGATCTGTCGATCCTGCTTATCGGCGCGCCTGCAGATACGCAAGGCCGCGGGCTTTTCCCTGCAGGCCCCTTTCGCGAACCGCTCGACGAAGCCAAAGTCCGCGCGCAGATCACCGTCGCCATGGGCCCTGAGAAAGACAGCGCTGATTTTTGCGCCTGGATGGAGCCGGTTGCGCCCTCACCCGAACGGGTCATCGCTTTCGCCGGGATCGGCCGCCCGGAGAAATTCTTCAAAACACTCGAAGACGCAGGCTATGACCTTGTGCAACGGCTCAGCTTTCCAGATCACCACCGCTATGCGCCGGCGGAGCTGCGTTTCCTCGCCCGCGAGGCCAGGCGCGAAAAAGCGCGGCTGATCTGTACGGAAAAAGACGCCGTGAAACTGCCCGCTGATTTTCGTGCGGATCTACTCACCCTGCCTGTCACAATGCGCGTCGACGACCCGTCTGCATTGAAGAGCCGCCTCATGGCCGTTATCAACGGCAGTCCGAAAAGCGAAGCGAGCCGATAATGGCGCGAGCTGCGAACAATATTGAAGAGAGCGATATTGAAGAGATCACACTTCCGGAGCGGCGCGATCGTCCCGTAACGCTCTTGCACCGCGTGGAGCTTGGCGTCGTTACAGCGCTTGACGGGCTTTTCAGCTTGCTGGGGCTCGGTCTTTCTTCCTTAGTCGCGGGGAAATTCATGCGCTATACAGGGCCGCTCATCCGCCCTGTCTCCCGCAAGGCTGAGCGCAATTTCGCCCTTGTCTATCCCGACTGGTCACAAGCGCAAATTCGCGCCGCCGTAAAAGACGTCTGGGAGAATGTGGGCCGCACCGCAGCGGAATTCACGCATCTTAAAGCGCTGCGGGAGCCTGAGGACAATCCCCGCCTTGAGATCGTCGGCAAGGAAAAGCTTGAGGCCATCCGCGACAGCGGCAAGCCTGTAATCTTCTTTTCAGGGCATCTCGCCAATTGGGAGCTATGCGCCTCCGTCCTTCAACGGCTCGGCCTGAAATATGCGTTTGTCTATCGCGCCGCAAATAATCCGTTAACAGATGAATATATTATCAAGGTGCGCGCGCGCTCCATGACCCATCACCAAATCCCGAAAGGAAAACGCGGCGGGCGCATGCTCGTGGATGCGCTGAAGGGCGGCCGGTCGCTCGCCATGGTCGTCGATCAGAAACTGAACAGCGGCATATCCGTTCCTTTTCTGGGGGTTCCCGCCATGACGGCGCCGGCGCCAGCGCGCCTTTCCCTGAAATATAATGCGCCGCTGGTGCAGGTCAGTATTGTCAGGCTCAAAGGCGCGCATTTCCGCTTGACGGTGCATGATCCGCTAGCGTTCGAGCCGACCGGCGATGCCGCCGCTGACGTGGAAGCGCTGACGGTCAAAATCAATGAAGCGCTTGAAGCGCAAATCCGCGCAAATCCCGGCCAGTGGTTATGGTTTCATCGCCGCTGGCCGAAAGAATTATATTGATCAATCCATGCACATGCCGACATAGGCGACATTGACGCCCGCAGCAGCCGCAGAACAAGCGTTCGAATAGGTTCTGTCATCGCAGCCGCAGACCGGGCGGTATTCGCGCGTGCAGATTTGCGGTTTGGCTTTGCACATGCCCGCCGCGTCAGCGATGTTTTTGCAGGCGCCCAGCTCCATGGCGCAATAGTCACCTTCGGCGTCACACTGGAACCCGGCGATTCCACCGCACATGCCGCCGGTCGCGCCCGGCGCGGGAGCGGTGTTTTCTGCGCCGCCGCTGTCAGATTCGCTCGTAGCGGCGCAGGCGGCCAGCAGGAAAAAGATGATACCCGCCAGCGCGCGCATTAATCGTCGCCTTTATGCATTTGCGATTGCAGATAATTCTGCTCGCCGACTTTGGTGATGAGGTCGAGCTGGGTTTCGAGATGATCAATATGCTCTTCCTCGGATTCCAGAATACGCACGAGCAGCGCCCGTGAGACATAATCCTTGACGCTCTCGAAATAGGCGATCGCTTCCTTGTATAACGGATGGGCGCGTTGTTCAGCCTGAAGATCGCATTCTAGCGCCTCCTTCACCGTTTCGCCGATATAGACCTTGTCGAGATCCTGAACATTCGGGAGGCCGTCGAGAAACAAGATGCGCTCGATCAACTCGTCCGCATGTTTCATCTCATCGATGGATTCTTCATACTCAACCTTGGCGAGACGCTCAAAGCCCCAGTTCTTGAACATGCGCGCATGCAGGAAATACTGGTTGACCGTTGTCAGCTCGAGCCGCAGAGCCTTGTTGAGATAATCGATGACCTTTTGGTCGCCTTTCATAGGGCGCCTCTCCTTTTGATTCCTTGGGACAAAATAAAGATCGTGTGCGCGCACGAAAGGCTTTTCTTTGCAAGCGACTATCACTCGCGCAGAAAAATTTCTGAATTTCGCTGGAACTTTTACTCAGCGGCGAGTTTCATTGCGCCATCATCTTCGTCACGCGTCTTTTCGATGAATTGCGCGACGTCAGGCAGGCATTTGCCGCATTGCGGACGGCGTCCGCAGCGGCGGAAGACCTCGGCGACATTGCGTGCGCCATGGCTTGCAGCCGCAAGCTGACGGTCTTTGAGCGCATTGCAGATACACACATACATCGGGTTTCGCCGCATCCCTTGAACGCCGGCGAAAAAGCCCGCCTGGCCCATGAAAGATGGGTCAGTTAAGAATGATTGTCAATAACAAAGCGTAAAGCTATTCGCCGCCCGAAGTGTCCGCCTTGACGGCCGTGACCGGGGACATTGGGTCGAGGGTCAGCTGCGGGTCCACGAGCCGTCCGGCCCATTTCATGGACCAGTGGAGATGCGGGCCGGTCACCCGGCCAGTCGCCCCCACAGCGCCAATAATATCGCCTTTTTCCACCCGCTGGCCCGGCTCTACATCAATCCGGGACATATGCAGGAAAGCGCTTTCGAGCCAATGCCCGTGATCCAGGAGAACGAGCCCGCCCTCAAAATACATGTCGTCCTCAGCAAGCCGGACGATGCCCGGCGCCGGCGCGTGGATGGGCGTGCCCGTGGGCGCGGCGATATCGAGCCCGGAATGGGGCCGCTTGGGCTCGCCATTCAAAATCCGCTGCGAGCCGAAGACGCCGGAAATTCGCCCCGTCACCGGCCAGTCGAACCCCAATGACCAGTCGGCGAGGCTTTGAGTTTCCTTGCGGGCGGCTTTTTTGAGCGCCGTATCGACAGCGATCTTGGCGAGCTGTTCTTCGGTAAAGCCGGAGACCTTGGACTGATCGAGGCCGTCAATGCGCTGAACCGGAAATTCGCGATCTTCAATATTAATGGAGCGGCGCTCCACGGTTCCGTCGGGAAGCGTCACCACGACCAGCGCCGTCAGCGCGCTGTCGCGTCCGAAGCCCAGAAGAAATCGTCCGTCATCGTCAACCATGACGTCGTCGCCGTCGAGCTTCACTTTGGCGCCGATTTCGGTCTGGCCGAAAAGAATGCCGCCTTGCGCATAAGAACCGGCGAGCGAGAAATGTTCGGGCGCGCCTGCGAAGACTTTCTGGCGCTCGGCCACATCATTCATGGCTTCGGCGTAATTGGCGCGCCGGGCGAGATCATCCTTGCCGTCGTCCTCTTCCACATTGAAGATTTTCGTCGACGGCTTTTCGGGAAGGCCCTTGGGCTCTTCCTGTGCGAAGGCGGGAAGCGTCAATGCGGCGGCGATCAATACGAACAGGGGTTTCATTTGGCGGCTCCTTTAAGGCCGAATCCGACCATTGACGCAGCAGCGTCGGCGTAAGCCTCCTGCTTGTCCACATTCCAGTAGCGCAAGGCGCGCAGCGGAATGCGCGCGCCGGTCACAGCACAGATGACGAAAGCGCCAGGCTTAACCACATGAAATTCCGCATCGTCATATTCGATGACGGCTTCGTCTTCGGCGCTAAAGGAGTCAAATGGGTTCACTGTTCCGCTCACAACTGGGCCGATCATGATCTGGCGTTCTTGCCAGGGGCCATCAATACCGCGCCGCCGCGCCGTTAGTCAAAGGCTGGGCAAAGGCCGGATCGGCGGCCTGGCCTAGTCAAAAAGCCGGGGCTGGCGCGGCCCCGGTCCCGCCGCCGGTGTTTTTTTCTCTGATTTCTTTGCGGTTTTTTGAGGGCTCCCGCCAGCGCTCTCGGTCCGCGCCTCGCCCTCGAACCGGATTGCACGGACGCCGTCTGCGAACTGGATTTCACCGCCCGCGCCGGAGGCCGCTTCGCCGGCCCGGCGGATCAGGGCCCCATCGGCCCCGCGCACCAGCGCGAAACCCCGGTCGAGCACATTCTGGTAGGAGACGGCCGCGAGCACCCGCGCCGAAGCAGCGAGGCGCGAGCGGCGGTCGACGATAATCCGGTCGGTGCGGTCAGCAATGCGCGACCAGAGTGTCGCAACCCTGTTCTCCCGTGTCGCAAATCCGTGCGCGAGCAGGTTCGGCGTCAACCGGCCGCTGGTTCGCGCCAGCGAGGTGAGCGCCGTGTCGAGCCGCGCGCGCAATCCGGAGCGCAAGCCGTCAGACGCGCGATCAAGCCGCTGCGTCGCCGCGCCGAGAATATCTTCCGGGCGGCCAAGACCGCGCGCCGCAGACAACAGCGCCGAACGCCGCGTTTCAAAAACCCGTTCAACGGCGCCTGTAAACCGGCGCTCTTTATTCAAAACCTCGCTCAACAGTTCCGATCGCACCGGCACCGCGAACTCCGCCGCCGCCGTCGGCGTTGGCGCGCGCTTGTCCGACACATAATCAATCAGCGTCGTGTCGGTTTCATGCCCCACCGCCGAGATCAATGGAATCTCACTCGCCGCTGCGGCGCGGGCGACAACTTCCTCGTTGAAGCACCACAAATCTTCCAGCGAGCCGCCGCCGCGCGCGACGATCAAAACATCCGGACGCGGAACATCGCCGTCGGGTGACAGCGCATTAAAGCCGCGGATCGCCTCCGCAATTTTTTCTTCCGCGCCCCTGCCCTGCACCAGTGTCGGCCAGACAATCACATGGCGCGGAAAACGCTCGCGCAGGCGGTGGAGAATATCGCGAATAACGGCGCCCGAGGGCGAGGTCACAACGCCGATGACCTCGGGCAGGAAAGGCAGCGGTTTTTTTCGTTCCGGCGCAAACAGCCCCTCAGCGCCGAGTTTTTTCTTGCGCTCTTCAAAAAGCGCCATCAGCGCGCCGACGCCGGCGGGCTCAAGCGAATCAATGATCAGCTGATAACGTGACTGGCCGGGGAAGGTGCTCATCCGGCCGGTGGCGACGACCTCCATCCCCTGCTCCGGATTGATGGATAGACGCGCGGCGTTGCCTTTCCACATAACGCCGGAAATGACAGATTTTTCATCTTTCAGGTCGAGATACATGTGCCCCGACGCCGCCCTGGTGCAGCGTCCAAGCTCACCTTTGACACGAACAAGCCCGAAAGCGTCTTCAATGGTGCGCTTTACGGCGCCGGACAGTTCCGAAACACTATATTCGTGCAAATTGCCGGGAGTTCTATCGCTCATCATTTCATGTTAAAGCATGTTTTTCGCGACGGGATAAGGGTGGCGGCGCCGCGAAAACTCACTGCAATAAATTGTTTTTCCGCACCCTTTTCTGTGTTGCAGATCACAGTCCTGTAAAGCGTATGTCGAGTACAGGGCGCAACGAGTGTTGGCTTTCCGAATTCGGGCGTCTATCCGGCGCCATTTCGGGTTCGGGGCCCTAACCAAAGTCAGTATCATTAAACGAGGCTGTCCCCTAGGCAGCTCGACCGTGCCGACCCCGGCGAAAACGAATGATGAATTATCCCGAGAGGGGGAGAGAGATTATGAATAAGAAATTTCTGATCGGCGCAGCCGCAGCCGCCATTGCGCTTGGCGGTCTTGGCGTCAACAGCCGCTACTTTTCCGGTGAAGAGGAAATGGCCGCCGCGCCCTTCCTGCATCCGCTCCTGATCGCACGCGCCGCCTGCGGCGAAGAAAAAGGTGAGCTTTCCAAACGCCGCGCCTTTTTCATCCGCGCCGCAAACGCCTATGCCGCGCAAGCCGAAGAAGCCGATACAAGCGCCATGTTGCGTTCCGGCCTCGACGCCATTTCCTATGACGTGACGACATCGAAACCGGAAGCGCAGGCCTGGTTCGATCAAGGTCTCGCCTACACCTACAACTTCAACCATGGCGAGGCGATCAACGCCTTCAAACGCGCGCAGGAAATCGATCCCGATTGCGCCATGTGTTATTGGGGCGAAGCTTTTGCGCTCGGCCCGAACATCAACGCGCCGATGAGCGAGGAAGCGGTCGCGCCTGCATATGCAGCGCTGCAAAAGGCGATGTCCCTGCGCAGCGAAGCGAGTGAAAAAGAACGGGCGATCATCAATGCGCTTCACTATCGCTATTCCGAAGTCCAGCCGGATGACCGCTCAAAACTCGACAACGCGTTCGCCGACGCCATGGACCAGGTCGCGACGGATTACCCTGATGACGACTTTATCGCCGCGCTGGCGGCCGAAGCGAATATGGACACGCAGGCCTGGGATTACTGGGCCGATGGCGGGCGCACGCCGAAAGGCCGGACCGCCCGCACGGTCTCTCTGATCGAAGGCGTCCTCGCGCGCAATCCCGATCACCCGGCGGCGATCCATCTTTACATTCACATGACAGAAGCCTCCCGCGACCCCTATCGCGCTGTGGCTCATGCGAAACGTCTCGCCGGTCTGGCGCCCGGCCTCGGCCATCTCATCCACATGCCGTCGCACACCTATTATGTCGTCGGACGGTTCAAGGAATCGCTGGAGCAAAATATCGACGCGGTTGCCGCGGATGAAGCTTATCTCGACAGCGCCGACGCCTCGGTGATGTATGAATATGGGTACTTCACCCACAATATTCATTTCGCCCTGACCTCGGCGCAGATGGCCGGCGATGACGCCACCGCGCTCGCCATGGCGAAAAAACTCGACGAAAAGCTCCCGGTGGAAATGGCGAGCGCTGCGCCTTTCGTGCAGCCTATCAAAGCCGCGCCCTATTACGCCATGGTGCAGTTTGCAGCGCCCGAAGAAATTCTCGCACTGGAGGATCCGGGCGAAGCCATGCCGTTCCTGCAAGGCGCATGGCGTTACGCGCGCGGCGAAGCTTATGCAAAGATGGGTGACGCGGACGCCGCCATGAAAGAAGCAGAGGCGATCAGCGCGATCGTCACCGAGGCTGACCTGTCGCCGCTGATCAACGGCGCTGTCCCGGCGGTCGAGGTTCTCAACATTGCGCGCCTCACCGTGATCGCACGGGCGAGCGCCGCCCAGGACGATCTCGCCAGCGCAATCGAAGCCATGGAAGAAGCCGTCGCCATTCAGGAAAACATTCCCTATATGGAGCCGCCCTGGTGGTATTACCCTTCCGCGCAATCCCTTGCCGGATATCTGCTACAGGACGGACAGGCGGAACGCGCCGAGCAGCTTTTCATTGAAACGCTCTCGGAAAGCCCGAACAACGCCTGGGTGCTTTTTGGCCTCGCGGAAAGCTACAAGGCCCAGGGCGACAAGAACGCCGCGAAATATGCGACCGCCCTCTTCAAGGACGCATGGATCGGCGGCAAAAAGTCCTATCCGGGCGTCGCTGACCTTTAAAAAATCCCTCAGTCCGCGCTCTTTTGCCCCTCGCGCGGATCCTGCGATCACTCCAAACTCCAACCCGGAGTTTGGAGTGATTTTTTATGAGCCATCCGTCAGGCGCCTTGCCTCAGCGCGACATGTCCCGGCGTGCGCTGTTCACCGGCGCTGGATCCGCCGCCTTTGCCGCAGCGCTTGGCATGCCCATTCCGTTCGCCCGGTTCCTGCCGCAAGGGCTGACGCCAGTGGCGCTGGCTCAGGACGGGCTCAGCGGCAAGGAAGGACTGACCATTCTCGGCGACCGGCCGCTCAACGCCGAAACGCCGGTGCATCTGCTCGATGAAAATGTCACGCTCGCCGCGCATATGTTCGTGCGCAATAACGGCCTGACGCCATCGCTGAGCGATGAAGACATCGCGAACTGGACATTATCAATCGATGGAGAGGTCGACAGACCGCTAACCTTGTCCCTCGACGATCTGCGCAGCGACTTCCAGCAAGTGACCTTGCAGCTTCAGATTGAATGCGGCGGCAATGGACGCAAATTCATGACGCCGGCGGCGCGCGGCAATCAATGGAGTTTCGGCGCCGTATCCTGCGCGGAATGGACGGGCGTGCGTTTAAGCGATGTGCTGAGCCGCGCCGGCCTCAAACGCTCGGCGGTCTATACCGGTCACTACAGCGCCGACCCTCACCTCTCGGGCGATCCGGCAAAACACGCGATCTCCCGCGGCGTTCCGATCGAAAAAGCGATGGAGCCGCACACCATCATCGCCCACGCCATGAATGGCGACGACATCCCCCTGCTTAACGGACATCCCTTGCGGGTGATCGCACCGGGATGGCCGGGATCATGTTCGCAAAAATGGCTGACGCGCATTGTCGTTCTCGATCATGAACATGACGGCGAGAAAATGACTGGCCAGTCCTATCGCATTCCGAAAACACCGGTGGCGCCGGGCACCGAAGTCGCCGACGCCGATATGAAGGTCATCGAATCCATGCCGGTGAAATCGATTATCACCGCGCCGCAGACGGGCCATCGCGTCCAGGCTGGCGATGTTTTCGAAGCGCATGGCCACGCCTGGGCCGGCGACAATGATGTTGCGGCGATGGATGTTTCCATCGATTTCGGCGCCACCTGGGCGCGCGCGGACTTAACCCGCCCCGTCAATCGCTATGCCTGGCAGCACTGGCGGGCCGAGCTTACCCTGCCGCAACATGGCTACTACGAAGTGTGGGCGCGCGCGACCGACAATGAAGGCCGGATGCAGCCGGCGACACAACCGGGCTGGAATCCGCGCGGTTATCTCAACAATCTAATGCATCGCATTGCGGTCTTCGCGCTGTGACATCCGCAAAAAACATGCTCGCGCGCATGGCCAGCATCGCCGCGATGATATGCGCCGTCGTCATTCTTGTACGGCTGTTCAGCGATGAAAAACCGCCGACGGCGGAGCCGTTACCTGAACCCGACATCACGGCAAACAGCGTGATGGAGGAAAGTGTGGAAGAGGTATGGACCGGTGAGATAAACTATGCGCCCGCCTATGCAGCGCTTAATCCCTATGCGGATATTACAGCCTCAACGGCCGCGTCTGTTTTCGATCCAAATGAGGAGTATTGGGGTCTCCCCCGGAGCGTAGGCGCCGAAAGCGTCGCCGCCTGGTGCAGCGCCTGTCACACCCTGCAAATTGTGATGCAGCAACGCCAAAGCCGCGACGGCTGGGATTACTTGCTGCACTGGATGGTGGACAAACAGGGCATGGCCGAACCGCCAGCGGAAACGCGGGCGGAGATTCTCGATTACCTGTCGCGGGAATTCAGCGACTAATCATTCCGCCTTTTGCACCAGCGCTGATCGCAAGATCCAGAACCCGGCGGCGGTGCCGAGCAAGGCGGAAACGACAAATGTTCCGTTCTGCATGGCCGCGCCAAGATGAGCAGCCGCAGCGCTCGCCCATAAAATCGCCTCTGAAAAGGCGAAACTCTCCGACGCCACCAACACAACAAGAGCGGCGATCCCGATTTTTTCCAGCATTGCAAACTCCGCAAAAATAATGCTGTCGGGAAATTGGGGAGGCGCACCGCCGCCCGCCAATCACGAATTGTTTCTGCGGGCCTTAATCCTCGTCGTCCTCACGAATTTGCTCGCCAATTTCGTCGAGTTCTTTCTGGGAATATTCACCATTCTCACGCAGCGTCCAGGATGGCTCGAACGCTTTCGGGCCGATGCCAGGCCGGTTGCCCTCGACCCCGCGCATAAGATTGTCGTCGCCGGCGTCAGGCAAATTGTTGACGCTGTCCTGGGTGCGGCGGAAATCCTGCAGCGCCTCCATCTCACCGTAATCACGCTGCTCACGCAGCGTTCTCACGACAGGCCCGGCTGTTGGCCCGGCTACGCCGCGCTGACGGTCGCCCTTCAACAGCTCGGTCGCGCGGCTCCAATCCTCACCGCTGGCGCCCGGCCGCCATCCGGAACGGATTTCGGTGCGGCCCGCGCATTCGGCCTGCTTGTCTTCATTATCGAACTCTTCGGGACAGAAGATGGCGACCACTCCGGAATCGCCAGGCAAAATAGCCGCGGCGCCTTCAGGCAATTCAGCGCCCCCTTCCATACCGGGAAGCGCAACGCGGGGCATGGTGAAGGTCCGGCGTCCAAAGACCGGCTCTTCATCGAACATGTCGTCATTGGCCGGCGCCTCCTCGGCGAGCACCGGCTCTGCATCTTCAGGCTCCGCCTCTTCACCCTCGGCTTCAGTTTCGCTGTCGTCGAGACCTTCGCCCTCTTCTTCGCCAATGATTTCGTCGAGGCCTGCGACTGGCTCCGTTTCCGGCTCAACCTCAACCAGCGGCTGATCGGATTCAGGCTCAGGTTGAAGCGGCTCCTCCTCGGGCGCAGGCGCCAAAACGTCGTCCCGCGCGGTCGGCACGGGATCGGGAATAAACGGCTCCGGGTCTTCCGCCGGCGGCGCGAATTGCGGCTCCAGATCGAGATTGAGTTCGGGCAGCGCCTCGGGAACCGGTTCAGGCTCAAACGCCTCAACGATTTCCGGCTCAGGCTCGGGTTCTGGTTCCGGCTCCTCGACAATTTCAGGTTCCGGTTCTGGTTCTGGCTCGGGCTCAGGTTCCGGTTCTGGCTCTTCGATAGGCTCCGGCGCCGGTTCTGGTTCCGGCTCCTCAACAGTTTCAGGCTCCGGCTCTGGTTCGGGCTCCGGTTCCGGCTGGGGGTCAAGATCGGGATCGCGCAGGGGCAGATCGAGAGGCAAAGGCTCCACTAGCGTCACCTGAATGAAATCGCTCGGCGCATTGGGGATCCAGATTCGGACTTTCGCGAAGGTCGAGAGGAGCGTCAGGACGATGAGGTTGATGGCGATGGCCAGCGTGATCGAGGCCCGCCGGCGGCGTTTGTCCGTCGCGCCGAGATAATCGAGGAAGCGCCCACTCGCCCGCCCCCAGGGACCGTAAATCTTTCCCCAGCCCGCCCGGAGGCGAATCAGCCCTGTGCGCAACCATGCGCCGGACGGCGGTTTTTTTCCCGCATGCTGTGTCTTCGGGTCTTCCGTCATGCGACAAGGTGGTCGTGGGTTTGGCGGTGATCAGGTCGGCGCTGATCGCCGGAATATTGATCGCGAGAACGCCGCCGCTTAAATCCACGATGCGAAGCAAGGAGAACGGCCAAGTGAAAGTCCTGTTGGTTGGCGGCGGCGGCAGAGAACATGCGCTGGGCTGGAAAATCGCGCAAAGCCCGGAATTGTCAAAGCTCTATCTGGCGCCTGGAAGCGCGGGGCTCAATCATCTTGGCGAAAAATTGTCCTTCGGAGACGGCGATATTGAGGCGATTGCTGATTTCGCCGCCGAAAACGCCATTGACCTCGTTGTGGTTGGTCCCGAAGCGCCGCTGGCCGCCGGGCTGGCCGATCTCCTGAAGGTGAAGGGCGTTCCCTGTTTCGGGCCGACAAAGGCGGCCGCCGCGCTCGAATCCTCCAAAAGTTTCATGAAAGAGGTCTCCAGCGCTGCGGGCGCCCCCACAGCCGCTTATGGCCGCTTCGAGGAGATAGCCCCCGCGAAAGCCTTCCTGCGTGACCAGACCGCGCCATATGTGATCAAGGCGGACGGCCTCGCCGCCGGCAAGGGCGTTGTGATCGCCGAAACTATCAAAGACGCCGACGCCGCCATTGAAGAGATGCTCGGCGGGCGTTTTGGCGAGGCGAGTGAAGCCATCGTCATTGAGGAATTCATGCGCGGCGAGGAAGCGAGTTTCTTCGCCATTACCGACGGCGAAACCATTCTGCCGCTGATCGACGCGCAAGATCACAAGCGCGCCTATGACGGCGATAAAGGCCCGAACACCGGCGGGATGGGCGCCTATTCCCCGGCGCCGGTCTTCACCGATATCGTCCGTGAACGAACAATGACGGAAATCATCGAACCCGTCGTCGCCGAAATGAAAAGGCGCGGCGCGCCCTATGTGGGCGTTCTTTACGCCGGTTTGATGATTGAGGATGAAAAACCCCGCCTGATTGAATTCAATGCGCGTTTCGGCGACCCAGAATGCCAGATCTTGATGCGACGCATGAATAGCGATGTGCTGCCTGTTTTATACAAAGCCGCGACCGGCGCATTGAAAGGCGTGACGCTCGACTGGTCCGAAGAGGCTGCGGCGCTCGTCGTGCTCGCCGCTGACGGCTATCCCGGCGCTTACAATAAAGGATCGGTGATTAAGGGCGTAGATGACGCCAATGCGCTCCCCGGCATATTCGTTTTCCATGCAGGAACAAAGGAACAGGACGGCGAACTCGTTTCCAATGGCGGGCGGGTGTTGAACGTCACCGCAATGGGCAAGGATATCCGCGAAGCAGTGACGCGCGCCTATGCCGGGGTTGAGGCCATCGACTGGCTGGGCGGATTCTATCGCAAGGACATTGGCTGGCGCGCCCTTGACCGCGACGTTACGGGGCGCGCTAAGTGATCGCACTGGAAGAATGGCGTAAAGCGGCGCGCGGCTTTAACTGCGCGGGGCACCGCATCGCCTATTGGGCGCCCGACCAGCCCGACCCGCAAAAGACATGGCTTCTGCTCGTTCACGGATTTCCCACCTCCTCCTGGGACTGGTCGGCGATGTGGTTGGCGCTTGAGTCCCAATTCAACCTCGCCGCGTTAGACATGCTGGGGTTTGGCCTGTCCGACAAACCGGCGGCGATCCGTTACTCCTTGCTCAACCAGGCGGATTTGCAGGAAGCGCTGCTCGAACATCTTGGCGTCAGCGAGGCGCATCTTCTTGTACATGACTATGGCGACAGCGTCGGCCAGGAACTGCTCGCTCGTCATAATGACCGCACACTGAGCTTTTCCCTGAAATCTCTTGTCTTCCTCAATGGCGGACTTTTTCCGGAACAGCACCGCGCAAGACCGATCCAGAAACTCGGGCTGACGCCGCTTGGGCCGCTTCTCGGCATGATGCTGACGCGCGACAAATTACGCGCGACCTTCGACCAGATTTTCGGACCGAAGACGAAAGCCTCCGATGAAGAAATAGACGGCCACTGGTCGCTGATGAGCGAGAACAAGGGCCAAAAGGTTTTTCACAAGCTTTTGCAATATATCCCCGAGCGCAAAGTGATGCGCTCGCGCTGGGTCGGCGCGCTCCAGGACACCGCCGTCCCGTTGCGCCTCATCAATGGCGGCGCGGACCCGGTCTCAGGCAAGCATCTTTACCACTATTATCTTGAACAGGTTCCAAACGCAGACGCCGTATTGTTCGAAGACATCGGCCATTATCCGCAGACAGAGGCGCCGGAACGCGTTCTGTCAGCCTTTTTCGATTTCCACCGTAAGCTAAGGACCCTTTCCGCATGACCGCCTTCCTGTCGATTTTCATCACCGTTTTCCTCGCCGAACTGGGCGACAAGACCCAGCTCGCAACGGTCCTGTTCGCCAGCGACGGCGGGAAGTCGAAACTGATGGTCTTCACCGCCGCCGCGCTCGCCCTTGTCGCCTCCACCGGCCTTGCAGTGATCGCAGGCGCGGCCGCGGATAAATGGCTCTCAGCGCTGCCATTGAAGCTTATCGCCGGAGCAGGATTTGTTATTATCGGCGCGCTCATGATCCTCGATCATTACAGGGCCGGATAAGGCTTCAGAAAAAAAGGAAACGCCATGACGAGCGCAGCAGATGAATTCACCGGTTTCGCTGACACGCCGGAGCATCTGAAATTCGACGAAGCCGCGCTCGACGCTTATATGCGCGAGAATGTCGAGGGCTATGCCGGTCCGCTGACCGTGAAAAAATTCAAGGGCGGCCAGTCGAACCCGACCTATCTGATCACGACACCGGCGAAAAAATATGTCCTGCGCCGCAAGCCGCCAGGCAAGCTTCTTCCCTCCGCGCATGCTGTCGACCGTGAATATAAAGTAATGACGGCGCTTGGAACGCAAAATTTCCCTGTGCCGAAAACCTATGCGCTGTGCGAGGACGAAAGCGTCGTTGGCACCGCGTTTTTCATTATGGATTTTGTCGAAGGCCGCATCTTCTGGGACGCGAGCCTGCCGGAGGTCGAAAAGGAAGCCCGGGCGCCGCTTTATCACGCACTGATCGACACGCTCGCCGATCTTCACAATGTGGATTACGAGAAGGCTGGCCTCGGCGACTATGGCAAGCCCGGCAATTATTTCGAACGTCAGATTGGGCGCTGGTCGAAACAATATGCAGCGGCGGAAACCGGAACCATCGAAGAGATGGACAATCTCATGAAGTGGCTGCCCACCGCCATCCCGTCCGATGACGCCACCTCCATCGTGCACGGCGATTATCGTTTCGACAACGCCATCATGCACCCGACCGAGCCAAAGGTTCTGGCCATGCTCGACTGGGAGCTATCGACGCTCGGCCACCCCCTCGCCGACTTCACTTATTTCCTGATGGTCTGGCACATGCCCGCAAGCGTGCGCGGCGGGTTGCTCGGCGCCGATCTCAACGCGCTCGGCATTCCGACCATTGAAGAAGCGGTGGAGCGTTATTCCGCGCACACCGGCCGCGACGGCGTTCCCGATGTTAATTTCTGCCTCGCCTATAATATGTTCCGCCTCGCCTCGATCATTCAGGGCGTTTATGCGCGCTCGCTTCAGGGCAACGCCTCCTCTCCCGCCGCGAAACAGATGGGCGAGAATGTCAAACCTCTCGCCGCGCTGGCGTGGAGCTTTGCGGTGAAGGCTGGGGCTTAAAATTTGCTAGACAAAGCGGATGTAGATGTAGGCTATGTGTCATCCAGAAGCGGCGGAAGCGCAAGCGCGCGCGTTTCTCGCCGCTCGGCGGTCACATCAACAAGAATTACTCTCACCCACCGCCCTACGGGCAAAACAGTTTCTGACGAAGTCGAAAACGGCCATTACACGCGCAAACAAATGCGTGCCGCCACTGCGAAACTTGAAATGGAATTATTGGCAAAACTCGAAAAACTCGTCGCAAAAAAATAAAAATTTAGCCCGTCATTCTTTCAACAAAGCAACCAACAACACCGCAATTAGCACACTCCACCCCGTCATGATCGCGACGGGCGCGGCGATGACGCCGATGGCCGTCAGCATCAAAGATAAAAAGCCTAGATGCGCCACAGCCGCCGCGATTTGCCCGGTGAGCGCCCATCCGGCGCGCCCGCGCGCGAGCACCGCTGACTCAAGACCGAGCGAGGCGATCTGAAAGAGCTGCGCAAACGCCATCAACGCTATCAGCGGCGCGGCGGCGGCGAATTCTTCCCCGCCGACACCGACCGCAAGCTGGCGGCGCAACAGAAAGAAAACGGCGACCACGGGAAGCGCAATCAGGATTGCCGTGCCGATGGACTGGAACGCGACTCTCGCCATGGCGCGCACGCCCTTGTCCGCTTCGATTTTTGACAGCTCCGGAAAGCTCGCCTGATTGAACATGCTCACGGGCTGGGCGAGCACATTCGCAAGATTATAGGCAAGCTTGAAAAGACCCGCCGCCGCGGGCCCCAAGACGCCGCCGACAATCAACAAGGGAACATTGTCGTGCATCAACGTGATGGAGCTCGACAAGTTCGTTTTAATCATGAAGGGCAGCCACGCCTTGTCCGCCGGGCGGTCGGCTTTTCCAACCACATCCGGCGTGAGGTTTTTCTTTTGCAGCTCACGCCAGCCGAGAATCCAGAGACTGCTTCCATGCACAAACACGCTGGCGATCCAGACCGCGAGAAACGCCCCGACGCTCGCCTCGGTCAGCCAGAGAAAGATGGCGCCGACAAACCGGATTGACGGCATCAGGGTGAGTTGCCAGCCAAGCAGGTTGAACTTGTCATAGAGGCGCAGAACGCCGGTCGGCGTCGCGGCGATCAGGAACGGCGTTGCGAAACAATAGACGGTGATCAACCCACGGATGTCATCGGACCAGCCGAACACCCGGGCGGCGACCGGCGCGAGCCCAAGCGCAACCACGATTGAAACGACAGCGCTCAAAATGTCGAGGCGGATCGTATAGCGCAGAAGATCGCGAAAGCGCGCGTCATCCCCGTCGCGGACCATGGGCGCCCCGAAGCGGATCACCGCCTGCCAGGACTGGAACCGCGCGACGCCAGCAATCACTGTGGCGTAGGCGTGAGCGAGAACAAGCGCGCCCATCCCTTCCGGGCCCAGCCCGCGTGCGGCGATCGCCAGATAGGCAAGGCTCAACACCCCGCCCACCGCCTTGCCGGAGACGAGCGCGCGCGCATTCTTCAATATGCGCGCAACCGGTCCCGCCGGTTTGGCCGTTGCTGCTTTCATCTCCGTCATTCTTGCTCCAGATACGCCGAACAGTGCGTTTTCAGTCCCCGCTCTAAGCCCACTCCGCGCGCCAGATCAATGTATGGCGCTTTCCCGCTTGCATGGAGAGATCAAGCGGCCTTAGGAGTAGGAGTGATTCCAGGGGCTTTGCGAGAATGCTTGAAAACCGGGACGTCAATCGCCCAACGGACCGGAACGGCATGCGCCGCGCCGCCATCTTCGATCTTGACCGCACCATCACGCGGGTCGGCACCTTCACGCCTTTCCTTTTGTCCACCAGACCGGACGACCCAGAGCGCTACGCCCTCTTCGCCCGCTTTGTGCCTCACATGGCCCTTTACAAGGCGGGCCGTATCAGCCGCAAGACCTTGAAGAACCGGATGCTGTCGATGGCGCTTTCCGGCCTCGATCACGCCCGCATCGCCGAGCTTGCGGACCATTTCGTCACCCGCATCATGGCTGGCGGCCTCTATACCGATGCGCTTGCCGCGATTGCGCGTCACCGCGCCGATGGCGACAGGATCATCCTCGCCACCGCCAGCGTCGACTTTTATGCGCGACTGATCGCCGAACGACTCGGGCTCGATGAATGCATCGCCACAGCAACAGGCTTCGCCTCAGGCGAGACGCCGCCGCAGATCGTTGGAGAGAACTGCTATGGCGACGCCAAACGTGAAATGGTCGCCGCGCGTCTCGACGCTTTCTATGGCGCTGACCGGAACGCGCTGCACCTTTCTTTCTATACGGACCATATTTCCGATCTGCCGCTGCTTCAGGCTGTCGAGACACCCTATGTCGTCAATCCGAAGGCGGCGTTGCACGCCCATGCGCGGCAGGCGGGATGGACTGTCTGTTCATGGACAGCGCTGGAGGCGCGGTCGTGACAGACAAGACCGCGGCAGACAAAACCGCCTGCAAGGACGGTTACACGGCGATTGTGATCACCGGTAAACGGCCGGGCGTCAATCCGGTCGCAGCGGCGCGAGGCCATGTATACAAAGCGCTGGTTGAGACCAATGGCCGTGCAATGGTTGCATGGGTTCTCGACGCCCTGTCGAAATCGCCCTCGGTCTCGCGCATCGTTCTGGTGACAGAGGACGCGCTCGGGCCCTTTGATGAAATTCCCGGCGTTTCGGACGCAAAATCGCGCATTCCGGTCGAGCGCGTATGCGCAGCCCCCACCATCAGCGCGAGCGTTGCGGCAGCGATCACATTGCGTAAAGACGACACGCGGTTTTTGATTGCCACCGCCGACCACCCTCTGCTGACGCCGGAGATCGTCAACGAGTTTATTGCTTCCTCACGCGCCAAGCCGGGCGCCTGCGTCGCCGTGGTCTGCCGCAAAACCATCGAAGCTGCTTATCCGCAGATGCAGCGGACATATGTGAAGTTTCAGGACATGGAGGTCTCCGGCGCCAATCTGTTTGCAATCAACGACCGGTCAGGGCTTAAGGCCGTCCGTTTCTGGGAGAAGACCGAGGCCAATCGAAAATCGCCATGGCGTCTCGCAGCGGCCTTTGGACCGGTGAACCTGCTGGGCTTTGTCTTCAAACTGTTTTCTATAGATGCGGCGTTTCTGAGGGCCGGAAAAGTCTTCCAGTGTCCCGCGCACGCCATCATCCTGCCTTTCGCAAACGCCGCCATCGATGTGGACAAGCTTTCTGATCTCGAAACGGTCGAAAAGATTCTAACCGCCCGCTAACGGGCGCCGCCGCCAGGATTTGTTGCGCCCGAATGCTCCATCACCTATGCGTCCTCAACCGCGATGACATGAACGACATCCCATGAATAATAATAGTCCAAAGCAATATCATTTCGTTATCATGGCCGCGCAACGCGCAGGCGTCGTCAATGCCCTGGCCGCCGCCGCGGGCGTCAGCCACAAATGTCTTGTTGAGATTGACGGGAAATCTCTGCTCGAACGCACATTGGCGCATATCATCTCAAGCGGGCTTGCGCGCCGCGTCAGTGTTTCCATCGAAGACGACGCGCCCCTAAAAAGCGATGACTATGTACGCGGATTGATGGACGCCGGGTTTATTCGCTTCGTGAAAGCCACCGACAATCTGTTTGACAGCGTCGCCGCCGCCCTCGCTGATGACGGCGATCTGCCCGCGATCATCACGACCGCCGACAATGTTCTGTTCAATGCGGAAATGTACCGCTATTTCGCCGAGCGCGCGGGCCGGTCCGACGCCTCCCTGGCGCTGTGCAACAAAGAGGTCCTGCTGTCCAAATATCCGGAGGGGCAGCCGCGTTTTCATCGTTTCAAGGACGGGGAATACACCAATTGCAACACCTTCGCGCTGATGAACCGGCAGGCGGTGAGTGCGGCGGAGGTCTTTCGCACCGGCGGCCAGTTCCTCAAGAGCTCGCCCCTGCGCGCCATCAGGACGTTTGGCCTCCTGAACGCCATCGCCTACAAAACCGCGTGGTACACGCTTGACGACGCGTTCAACGTCCTTGGGCGGAGGTTTGGCGCCAGCATCAGCGTCGTCGAGATGCCGTTCCCGGAATCCCCGATCGACGTTGATAACGAAAAGTCACTCGCCGTCGCGAGCCGGATCATCGCGGATATGGAAGCGCCGGACGGAGCCTAGACGCTTTCGACAACTGTAGACCCGGCGTTGCTGTTCATCTGCGCGAGACGCAATCATTTTGGGAGCACCACCGCACCGACTACAGGACACAAAAAAGCCGGCCATGAAGGCCGGCTTTTTCAATTCTATAGAACGCTGTGTGCGTTATGCAGTTTTCCGGCGACGCGAAGCGAAGCCAAGACCTGCAAGGCCGGACAGAAGCAGCGGAAGCGCAGCCGGAACCGGTACGTCGCTGACAGTCAGCTGAGCAATCGTGAAGCCGTTGCCTTCGGTCAGAGCGATAAGGAGGAAGTCCTTACCAAAGCCGAGGCTCGGGATCATGTCGACAACGCTGCCGAGAACGATGACGCCCATGTCCACGCCGTCAACGAACAGCTGGAACGAACCGCAATCGCCTTCGTTCGCAGGCGTCGAGCAGTTGGTGTCGCCGCCGCGGTTAAATTCGACGTCGTTGATCGTGTAGTAGTTGTCGAAGACAAAGCGGATAGCTTCGCGTGAATCGAACTGGGTCTGATCGTCAGACGTGTCGTCTTCTGACCAAGCGCCAAGGCCGGAGTCGCCAGGGTTGATGTCCTGGATAAGACGCGTCGCGTTGTTCGCATTTGCGTCGTCCTGCGTCGTCACGCCAGCATAGGTGTAGACATCGACGACCACTGAGTCTTTCGAATACTCGAAGCCCTCAACGTGATCGATTGTGCAAAGGTCTCCCGAAGACGCGCACGTGCTGTTGACGTTCGCGACGTTGTCAGGAGTTACATTGTTGCCATCGCCCTTGAATACGAAAGTTGTTGCATTCGCCGGCGCTGCCATAAAGCCCACAGCCAGTGCAGCGGCTGCAAGATAACGAAGGGTTTTCATGGTGTAGTCCCCCACTCAAAACTAGATCCGGGAAACGCCGGAAGTCGCATCGTTAAAACTCTTTTAACGATGGGCCTCAATCTCCCAATTTTATGCAAATTGTCAATTGAATTAGTACGGGTTAACCCAAAAAAAGTGCTGCATTGCAACACGCTAGAGCATTCCGCCTGGAGAATTCCCCTATAGCGTGTATTTTCCGACCGTCGTTAACCATAACCACCTGCAATTTGGGAATTTTTCGCCGGTTGTGCTCTTTTCGAAGGCGGCCGATTCGACGCCTGACGATTGCCGCGCCCAGTGACCCGGGATAGACCTTTGTTGCGCACTCGCACACCGGTCATTTTCCTGTCAGGAGCCCCTCTCATGCCACAGATATTCACCCTGCTTCCTGCACTGTGTGCGCTTTTTCTCGCCGGATGCGCGCGCGAAAGCGCTCCGCTTCCCGCTAATGACGCAAAAATCACCGTCTTTACCGGGGGGCCAGTCTATACAGGCGTTGACGGCGCAAGCCCGGCGGAAGCGGTCGCGATTTCGCAGGGCGTCATTCTCGCGGTCGGCTCCCACGAGCTTGTGATCGCCGGCGCTGGGGACAATCCCGAAATAATCGACCTTGATGGCGCGGCCATGTTCCCGGGCTTCACAGACGCCCACGCCCACCTTCTGGGCATCGGCATGCGCGAACTCACACTCAATCTTGAGGGCGTGGCGTCAATCGCCGAGCTCGTTTCCATCGTCGAGGCGAATGTGCAGGAAGCCGGCGAAGGCGAAACGGTTTACGGGCGCGGCTGGATTGAGACCGGCTGGCCTGAAGGCCGGATGCCTGCGCGCGACGACCTCGATCCCGTGAGTCCCGACAATCCGGTGCTCCTCACCCGGGCCGACGGCCACGCGCTCGTCGCCAATTCGGCCGCACTCGACGCCGCCGGCATTACCGATGAGACGCCTGACCCGGACGGCGGCAAGATCGAACGCGACGCCGCCGGGCGCGCCACCGGCATTCTCATCGACATGGCCCAGGGACTTGTGCGCGACCTCTTCGGCGAGACGAGCGAAGCGAAAAAGCGAGAGGGCTACGCAAAAGCGTCGGAAGTTTACACAAGCCATGGCTGGACCGGCATTCACGCCATGTCCGTCGATCCGGCGAATGTAGGCATGATCGAAACGCTATCCGACGACGGCTCCCTGAAGCTGCGGGTCTATAATTCCATCGATCCGCCGGGCCTCGACGCGCTGATCGAAAGCGGGCCGCGCGCCAGCGACAACGGTCATGTGATCACCCGCGCCATCAAGCTTTACATGGACGGCGCGCTCGGCTCGCGCGGGGCTGCGCTGTCGGAACCCTACTCCGACCGGCCGGACACAAACGGGCTCCTCCTGATGAAAAAGGAGGAAGCCATGCCGGTTTTGAACAAGGCGATCGAAGCCGGCGTTCAGGTCAACACGCACGCCATCGGCGATCGCGGCAACAAGCTTCTCCTCGACTGGTATGAAGAAACGTTCGCCGCACATCCCGAAAAAACCGACCTGCGCTGGCGCGACGAGCACACGCAAATTCTGCGCACAGAGGATATTCCCCGCTACGCCGAGCTTGGCGTCATCCCGTCCATGCAGCCGAGCCACGCCATTGGCGACCTCTTCTTCGCCGTGGACCGACTGGGAACTGACCGGCTTGACGGCGCCTATCCCTGGCGCTCGCTGATTGACGCCGGTTCGATCATTGCCGGCGGCTCCGATGCGCCGGTGGAGCGCGGCGATCCGTTGATCGAATTTTACGCCGCCGTCGCCCGGCGCGGCCTTAATGGCTATCAGGACGAGAACTGGCGCCCGGACCAGGCCGTGTCGCGCATCGAAGCCTTGAAGATGTTTACGATCTGGCCCGCCTACGCCTCTTTTCAGGAAGACCTGCTCGGCACCATCGAGCCCGGCAAGCGCGCCGACTTCACCGTCTTTTCAAAAGACCTTATGACCATCCCTGAAAGTGAAATCCTCACCGCGAAGCCTGTGATGACAGTCGTCGATGGCGAGGTCATTTTCCGGGCGGAGTAGCCGGTCAGCTTACGCTTTCGTCAGTGCAAGCCGCGTCCAGGTCACTCCAGCCTTTTGATTGCTTTCTGACAGTGCGCCATGACGCACGCTCAAGATTGGGCGCAAACCGTAAGGCGCTCCAAGCGCGGCTGTTTCCTCGCCGCTAACATCAAACATGCGCCGTCCTTCGGGAACCGGCCCGTGGCGCAACAGGAAAATAATCTTGGCGCCGGGGGCCGCAAGCCGCGCAAGCACGCCCATGCCTTCGGCGCGTTCCTTCGCATCGAGGTGCATCCATACCGCTGTCAGCATGACAAGGTCGAATGCGCCGCTGCGTCCCTTTAACGCCGTCAGCGCAGGCAGACTGTCATCGATCCACTCAATACCGGGCTCGCGGTGCAACGCCATCGCAGGTACGCGCAAAGCCGATGTAGGCTCCACCGCCGTCACTTTATGACCACGCCTTGCAAAGGCGGCGGCGTCCCTGCCGGTTCCGGCGCCGAGTTCCAGAACCCGCTGCGGCGTCTGGGGCAAAAGATGCATGACCGGCTCATGCACCTCCTCAAAAGAAAAAGCCTCATAGCGCTGAAGCAGATCCTCAGCCTCTTGCGCATATCCGGCGTTGCTGGGTGGATTGTTCACAAAACCGCGCGCCCCTTAACCGTCAGCCGATTTCATTTGTATATGGACGTCTTCACGCCCATATATTTGACATTATGACATTCTGGCAGTTTCTGATCTTCTTCCTGCTGGTTGTCTTCGTACTCTGGAATATATGGGTTGCAATCCGGTCGCTGGGCGACATCGGAGACGACGACTAACCTTGGGAAATAGCCGAAAGGCTCGCGCACATGTTTACGTCGGCGCGACCCGTCAGGTTGCGAACAACCGGCTCGGGTCATCGAAATATTTAAACTCAAGCGCGTTGCCTGCAGGATCGAGAAGAAAGAACGTCCCCTGTTCGCCCGGCTCGCCCTCAAACCGCACATAGGGGTCGATCACGAAATCGACTCCCGCCGCCGTCAATTTGTTCGCCAGCGCCCGCCAGGCCTTTCCGTCTAGGATGACGCCGAAATGCTTCACCGGCACATCCTTACCGTCGACCTGATTGGCGGCGGCGCGCCCGCATTCCTCCGGGGCGAGATGCGTCACCAGCTGATGGCCGAAAAAGTCGAAATCGATCCAGCTGTCGGAACGCCGCCCGCGAGGGCAGCCAAACACCTCGCCATAAAACGCCTCAGCTGCGACAAGATCGTCAACCGGGATCGCGAGGTGGAACAAGGGCGCGGTCATGACTATATACCTCCCGAAAGCGCGCCGGGCTTTTCCGCCGCGCGGCCAAGACTTTTTACACGGGAAAACATCGCGCTCAATGACTGAAAAATTCATTCCCCTCACGGACCGGTTCCTGGTGACGCAGCAGATCGCCCCCGGCGACGCCGCCCTCGCAGCAAGTGAGGGCGTCAGCCTTATCATTAACAACCGCCCCGATGGTGAGGCTTTAGGCCAGCCGAAAAGCGACGACCTCGCCCGCGCCGCCGCCGCCGCAGGGGTCTCTTATGTTCACATTCCCGTGGATGGACGCGGCATCACCCCAAGCCATATTTCCGCCCTCAAAAAAGCGTTAGATGACAATGGCGACGGCAAAGCCTTGGCCTTTTGCCGGACCGGAACCCGGTCGACGATCCTGCGCGCCTATCTCGAGGCCTCGGCGGGCCGGGCGCCGGAACAGATCATCGCCGAAGCGGCCGCGGCGGGTTACGATATTTCAGGCCACGCGCCAGCGCTTCAGTCCCTTTGCGGCGGCGCATAGATAGAGACGAAAGAGAAAGACGCTTCAGTATGATTGGTTTTGCGTTAGCGCTCACCATGATGGTGCAAGGCTCGGATGCTTACACCGCGCCGCCAGTGGTCAAGAAACTCTCTGACTGCACTTGTCCTGCTTCCGTCTCGCCCGACGTCACGCTCAGCGGTTTTGTAATCGACGCCAAAGTCATCCTCGGCGCGGACAAGCGTTCCGTCGAGGACCGAATGGCGACCATCTTCGACGTCAACTCATCGAGCGATTCATCCATTTCCGGACGCACGCCCGTCTGGCATAATATCAGCGAGGATGCGTGCGGCGTGTCGTTTGACTATGGCAAGAAATATAAAGTCTATGCGCGCCGTGATGATAAAGGCGAGCTGGAAACAGACAGCTGCCTGATGAACAGCTGAAGCGTTTACTAGTAGTGGATGATGATGCGCGCGCTTGTCGCCGCCGCAGGAATGACGACGGTTTCCGTAAGCGTAACGCCGCAGCGCAAAATCGCCATGTCCCGGCCATCCTCGTCGGTAGCGCGGCCGTCCTGGCCTTCGCCGCAGTCGAGAAAACTGCCCCGCTCTTTTTCGACCACATAGAGATAGTTCGGCGGCGCAGCAACAAAGGCGCGATCCGTCACCCCGCCTGACCCGTCGCCAATGGTGACGGCGCCGGCGCTATGAGCGTCGCCCTGCGCCGCAGCTGGCAGGGTAAACCCGGCCATGAGACCTGCGGCGATGAAATTAACGATCTGTTTACGAACGGCACACATGCGCGACCCGTCGCAAAAGCCGCGCCGTTTATCGAAAGATCACGATTTCTGCGCCTCACAGCCATGTTATTTCCTTGTCATCACAGGAAAAGCCATGTTCAGTGCCGCGGTTGGGGCGGTTCGGGCGGAACGCAATGTCCATTTTCGGCGAGTTCAAAATTAACGGTAATCAGCTGGTCGCCACCGAGACGGGCGCGCAGATTCCGTTGAATGGCGATTTCGCCAGAGACGCGTTTCGCATCGCCAGCTTTGTCTGGTTCGTGAACGCCCTGCGCGCCACGCGCATGGTGCGCGGACGCGAGCCACGGGCGAAAATTTCTTTCTTCCCGAAAAAGCCGCGCTCCTATTACGCCATCTGGCCGGTATGTCAGCTTGCGGATGTAAAGATCGTCGACGATCCGGCTGACGCCGACCTCCATTTCTATTTTGAGGACTGCGAATTCCTGACCGCGCCGCGTACGATCCCGACGGCCAAACCCGCCTTTAATGTGAATTGCTTCGACATTCGCAAAAGCGTCGTGGCTCGCATTTTCGAAGAAGTCTTCGGCTACAGCCTCGAAGTCGACCCGACAACGCATCGCGGCGTGATGGTTGAGAAATCCGAACTCAACGGCAAGCATGACGGGCGAAAGATCGAGGGCCCGATCACAGCGGCGAAACCCGGTTACGTCTATCAACGCATCATCGAGAATACCTTTGACGGCAAGGAACATGTAGACATCAGAACGCCGGTCGTCGGCGGGCGCACCACACCGTATGTCTTTTTGAAGAAGCGCACCCGGGCGCTGCGCTTCACCAATGACAATCACCGGGTCGATCTGGCGCCGATTGACGCCATGCTATCGCGCACTGAGCAGGAAAAGATCGCCGCCTTCGCCGCCGCCATGCATCTCGATTATGGCGGGCTCGATATCCTGCGCGACCGCCATGACGGGCGCATCTATATCGTTGACGCCAACAAAACCGATATGGGCCCGCCCGCCGCCATGCGCGGCCAGGACAAGCTTACCGCCATGCGCGCTCTGGCCGAGGCGTTCGCCGCCGCCATTGACGCCAAACTCGCCGAGTAGCAGAGAATCTTTCGCCTTTTGTGAAAGATCGGACTAGACAGTCGTCATGGCTGCAATCCCTTTCGTCAAAGATATTCATTTCACGCCCGGCGTCGCCGATAGGGTCGCGCCCGGGGTCCGCCGCGTCATCGCCAACAATCCGGGCCCCTACACCTACACAGGCAGCGGGACCTATATCATCGGTGAGGGCGACATTGCGGTCATCGATCCGGGCCCCAATGACGACGCGCATCTAGAAGCCTTGATGAAAACAATCGACGGCGAGCGGGTGACCCATATCCTCATCACCCACACCCATCTCGACCATTGCGGCCTTGCGATGAAGTTCGCGGCGGCGACCGGCGCTCCGCTCATCGGTTTCGGCGCTCATCCGGTGCGCGATAAAAAACATGACGCGCCGGCGCTCGACGAAGGCGCCGACTACTCATACGCGCCGGATGAGACCATCGGCGACGGCGCCGTAATTGAAGGCCCGAATTGGCGCATTGAAGCTGTCCACACGCCCGGCCATCTCTCCAATCATCTCTGCTTCGCCCTGCCCGACCAAAAGGCGCTGTTCACCGGCGATCACATGATGGGTTGGGCGACCACGGTGGTGGCGCCGCCCGACGGCGATATGAGCGCTTATATCCAAAGCCTCGATAAACTCCTCGCGCGCGAAGACGAAATTTATTTCCCGACCCATGGCGCGCCTATTCACAATCCCAAGCGTTTTGTGCGCGCGGTCAAAACCCATCGCCTGATGCGCGATGCGCAAATTATCGAGCAGCTGAAACGGGGCCGTGACAACATCAAGGACATCACGGCGGCCCTTTACGCCGATGTGGACAAGCGACTGCACGGCGCCGCGGCGCTGAACGTCCTTGCCCATCTGATCCGGCTCGTGCGCAATGGCTCTGTCGTCTGCGACGGCGAACCGGACATCAAGTCAACGTTTCACCTGGCCGATCGATCGTGATCGTCGCCGGGATCGACGCTGGCGGGACGAGCTGGAAGCTCATCGCCGCAAAAGGCCCGGGCGGTGTTCTCGCGCGCGCGACGATCCCCACAACGACGCCAGAGGAAACCGTGGCCGCTGCAGCGGACTGGCTCGGCAAGTTGCGTGGTGAAGGCTGTTCCATCGAAACCATTGGCCTCGCCAGTTTCGGCCCCGTCGACCGCAACCGCAAATCCCGAACTTACGGCCTGATCGGGAAGACGCCGAAACCGGGCTGGCGCGGGGCCAATCCATTGCGCATGCTTGAAGAGGCGACCGGCCTTCCCTGCACGCTTGACACCGACGTCAACGCCGCCCTTCTCGCCGAGGCCGCGTGGGGCGCCGGAAAAGAACTTTCCGATGTCGTTTACATCACTGTCGGCGCCGGGGTCGGCGGGGCCGCGATGGTCGCCGGAAATCTTGTCGGCGCACCCGGCCACACCGAGTTCGGCCACATAAATCCTGCGCGCACAGACCGCGACCGCGAGGCCTTTGCCGGAAGCTGTCCCTATCACCGCGACTGCGTTGAAGGTCTAGCTTCGGCCACCGCAATCGCCGCGCGCTGGGGCGACGCCTCGCATCTCCTGCCCGACGATCATGAAGCATGGCCGCTGGTCGCCGATGCACTGGCGCAACTTTGCGTCTCCATCGCCTATCTCCTTGCGCCGCAACGGATCATTCTCGGCGGCGGCGTGATGAAACGCGCCATCCTGATGGACATGATCCGCGCACAGTTTGTGGAACGCACAAATGGTTATACGGTTCGCGCGGAGGCGGATCATGCAGACACTTACATTGTCACTCCCGGACTGGGCGGCGACGCCGGCGCGCTTGGCGCGGTTTATCTTGCGCTTGAAACAAATGGCGACAGCGCGCGTTGAGGCGGTCCTATGATCACACTTGACGCCGATGACCGTCTGATTTGCCTGCGCGCAGGCGAAGCGGCAGACGATCATCATGGCGCCGTCCTGCCGCCGATCTCCCAGGCGTCTCTCTATCGCAAGCGGACCATGAAGGAATTGCTTGACGGACTTTCGCGCGAACACTCCGCCAATGTTTACTCTCGCGGAACCAACCCGACGGTGAAAGTCCTCGAAGACACGCTGGCAAAACTTGAGCGCGCAGAGGCCTGCAAATGTTTCGGGTCAGGCATGGGCGCCGTCAGCGCGGTTCTCTTCGGCCTTTTGAAAGCTGGAGACCATGTTCTCTTCCTCAACGATATTTACGGCCCAACGCTGGAGCTTGCGGCGCGGCTTGAAGATTTCGGCGTCTCCTGGTCGCATACTTATGCGCGAGATATTGACGCGATCACAGCGGAAATGCGCGACACAACAAGACTGGTTTACATGGAAAGCCCCGGCTCCATGCTGTTCCGCCTGCTGCCGATCGCACAGGTTTGCGCCATGGCGAAGGCGCGCGGCGCCATCACCGTCATTGACAACACTGTGGCGACCCCGCTCCTGCAAAAACCGCTTGCGTTCGGCGCCGATCTGGCGATCCATTCCTGTTCAAAATATATCGGCGGTCATAGCGATGTCATCGGCGGCGCGGTGATGGGCTCGCGGGAGCTGATCGAACGCCTTTTCTATAAAAGCTATATGTTGCTCGGATCGGTGATGGCGCCGCTCGACGCCTTTTTGTTGCTGCGTGGGCTAATGACCTTGCCTGACCGGATGCTGCGTCACCATGAAGACGCGCTTGCGATTGCAAATTTTCTTCAAGATCATCCGCGCATCGGCGGTATTCATCATCCGGCTTTCTGCAACGAAGACGCCGCGCTTTTCAAAAAACAAATGCTGGGCGCTTCCGGGCTGTTCTCCGTCGCGCTGAAAGATACGAGTTACGATGAAACGCTCGCGATTGCGGACCGCCTCACCCTTTTCGGCCGTGCGGTCAGCTGGGGCGGCGCGGAAAGCCTCGTCATCTGCGGTCACAAAGCTGACCCGGCGGGCCGCGCAACGCGCCTTCCCGCCACGCTCTTGCGGTTTTCCATAGGCCTTGAAGGCGCAGATAATTTGATCGCCGATCTGGAGCAGGCTTTATCGTGACAAATGCGCAAACGCCAACGCCCCGCCTGCCTTTATGGCTCGCGGTTGCGCCATTGATCGTTCTCTTCGGCGCTATTGTCGCCGGTGTCGTCACCATTGGATTTTCAAGCGATCTGCTGCTCGTTTCAATTCTGATCGCCGCTGCGTCGGGCGGCGCGGTCGCTATGCGTCAGGGCCGCAACTGGGCCGGCATTCAAGCTGAAGCCGGAAGACGCATCGCCGAAGCGCTGCCGGCGATTCTCATCCTCCTCTCCATCGGCGCCCTGCTGTCGAGCTGGATGTTTTCCGGCACGATCCCGTTGATGGTGACGCTCGGCGTCGATTTGATCCATCCAAGCTTCATGGCCTTGACCGCCTTCGCCGCCACCGCCCTGATGTCGACAATTTCAGGCACGTCATGGGGCGCGGCGGGAACCATCGGCGTCGCACTCATGGGCGCAGCCGGCGCCATGGGACTGCCGCTGGCGCCAGTTGCAGGCGCCGTCGTCTCCGGCGCCTATTTCGGCGACAAGCTGTCGCCGCTTTCCGACATGACCAACATCGCCGCTATCGGGGCCGGTGCAAAACTCTATGATCATATTCGCCATATGTTGTGGACAAGCCTGCCCCCCGCGCTCATCGCCGCGCTCATCTATGCAGGCATCGGTTTTCTCGGGGTCCATGCGGACGGCGCCGCATTAACAGGCGCTGCCGAGATCAAAGCGGCGTTGCAATCGATTTTTCACTTAAACCTTGTGGCCGCCATTCCACTCTTTGTCGCTATTGGCGGCATCGCCCTGCAACGCCCGCCCGCGCTGGTAATCATGACATCCTCTGTTATTGCGATTTTCATTGGCGTCTTCGCACAAGGCTTTCCGGTTGAAACCGCCGCGGGCACGCTGGTCAACGGCTTCAATCTTGCACTTGTTCAACCGGACGCGAACGGCCTCGCCACGGAAAGCCTGAAAAACCTGCTCAATCGCGGCGGCGTTATGTCGATGTCCTATACGCTGATGTTCGTCATCGCGGCGTTTCTACTCGCCGCGACGATGGAGGTTTCGGGCGCCATGAAGACTCTGCTTCAAGCATTGCTGTCGGCGGTGCGCTCAGCATTCGGTCTGATCGCGGCGACCATGACCGCGGGTCTCGTCATGATCGCCGTCACCAGCCATGGCGGCGTCACATCGCTGATTGTGGGCGGGCTTTTCAAAAAATCTTACGCTGATCGTGATCTGGCGCCGGAAAACCTTTCCCGCGCTATCGAGGACTCCGTCACCGTGACAGAACCCTTGATGCCGTGGACCGTGTCAGGACTGTTCATGGCCGGGACGCTTGGCGTCGCCACACTCGATTTATTGCCGTGGGCCGTCTTCTGTTATCTCGGCCCGGTCTTTTCGCTGCTATTCGCCGGCGCCTTTGTCATGACCGGCCACGGCCTCAAGAAGGTCGCGCCTGCTTAACCCGGCATGAAAAAAAGCGCCGTTGCAAATAACGGCGCTTTTTCAATCAGTGTGCTGAAATACACAAAAGCCTATTTGTTGGCTTTGTCGTATTTCTTGCTGAACTTCTGCCAGTCCTTGACCATATCGGTTTCCATTTCCACCGTACGGTTGAATTCATCGAGCGCCGCCTGACGGGCATCGACCTCAAGCTCTTCATTGCCTGAGATAGTGTCTAGGCATGCGCGATATTCACCGAGCGCAGCCTGAAAACCTTTAATGCCGTCAATAGTCGCAGCGCGGTCTTCCGCGGTCGCTTCCTTGGGATCAGGCATCTCCGGCGCTTCGGCGTAGAGTGCGCAATCTCCAAGCGTCGCCACTGGCTCAGGCGGCGGGGCCGCCTCTTCAGTCATTTCTTCCTGAGCGAAAGCTGCGCTCATGAGAAACGCCGCGCCTGCCCCCAAAGTTACAAATAGTCTCAGCACGAATTTGTCTCCTTCCCAAGTGAGATGTTGCTGCCTGTCGTCTGCGCCAACCTAGCCAAAGTCCCTGCGCGGAATCAAATTTTTGCGCCGCCTTTCCCATGAAAGCCTGGAAAGGTTGGCTTTTATCCCGCCAATTGCGCCGCCGCGCCGGGCATATCTCCCTCCGCCGGACGCGCTATGGCATGGCGATAAAGCCGCCAGGTCGCATGGCCGATAATGGGCAGAATTACGAAAAAGCCGATAAATCCCGATAACACGCAAAGCCCCATCAGGAGGCCAATAAGGGCGCACCAGATCATCATGGTCAGTGGGCTCGACAATACGAGCTTTACGCTCGTCACCATCGCCGTCACGAAATCCACATCACGGTCATAGAGCAAGGGAAAAGAAACAGCCGAAATGGAGAAAATGGAAAAGGCGATCAGGGCGCCCGAGAGATTTCCGAGAGCAAGAAAAACGAGTCCCGACGGCGTTGAAAAAAGCTGATCGAGAAAGTCCGGGCCGACGCCATGAAAGCCGGTGAAGGCGAAAAACAGAAACGCCGCGATGTCCATCCAGATCACAAGCGCAAAACCGGTAACCAGCGCCATCCAGCGCAAATCGCCGCGCACCGCATCACGCACGCCGCCCAGAACACCGCCCCATGACAATGGCGTTCCGCGCTCCAGATGATCGCTGACCGCATAAAACCCTGCGGCGGCGAAAGGCGCCACAAGAGCGAAGCCCATGGCCAACGGGTAGGCCAGATAAGGAAGGCCAAGGACCATCAACAGCGCCATGAGAAGCCAGCCGCCCGCCGCGAACAGCCCGCCAAAAACGAGCCCGTAAAGCGGCGCTCTGGCGAAGTCGCGCACACCCGCCGCGACCGCCTCAATCAGGTCGTTGATAGAAACAGGATTAATCCCCGTTTCTTGTTTCGCTTGCGCCATTGGATCCTCCCTGGGTTTTCACCCTGTCGTTTTTATTTTTGGCGCGGGATTTGGCTTACTCGGTCAGCAGCACCCTCCGCGCCTCAGCGATCAACCGCCGCTGAATATCCGCAGGCGGACCTTCAATCTCCGCCGTACGCTCCAGCAAGTCCACAAGTTGTTGTTTTTCAGCGTCGGTGCAGACATCGACAACCGGCCGTAAAATTTTGCGCACATTGTTACCGGCGTCATTGATCTCACCCACCGCCATCCGCCCGAACGCGTAAAGGCCCTGCGCCGTTTCGTCGTCGGCCTCGAAAGCGGTTTTCATCTCCTCGAGAATATGCGCCGCCTGCCGGTCGGTGACGGCGCCGTCATAGGCCGCCATCTGATAAAGCAGCACCGCCGCCGCCTCGCGCGGGTCGGAAAGGTTTTCAATGAGCCGCTGATCGACGCGCCGGTTCCATTTGCCCCGGCGGATAACGCCTCTGACCTCGCCGACAGCCTCGCGCCCCTGATTGGCGGCGTTCATGAAATGGGTGAACGCCCAGAAAGCCGCCGCCAGCGCGCCGAGAATGGCGATGATGATGTGCATCCAAAAGCTCCCCGTCAGGTTGCAAAAATCTACGGGGTTTGGAGACACACGGCAATATCAGACAAGCGGGCCCGCTTGCTCAAACCAGGCGCTCAAAGGAGCCCTAGTCATATAATCGAATATCAGGAGTGAGACGGCGCCAGATAGCCCGCCATAAAAAAACCGGCGACGGATTTTTCCTTCTTCGGGCTCGGAAAAAGAACTCACAAATATGAGCAAATGCACAATAACGCCCACAACCAACCCGAAATATCCGCCGATCCGAAAGGCGTCATAAAGAAAGAGCGCCTCAACCGCGCCCCTTCCGGCGACCTGAAACACCACAAAAACACCGCCGAAAACAACGCACATAACGATCGAAAAGATCCCGGCAAAGACCATATGTTCGAACAAAAAGCCGGGCAGCGGACCGAGCTTTTCAACAGCTTTGATGAGCGGCTTTTCCTTGATCGACATGCGAAGGCCCCGTCCTGATCGCGTCCGTCGGGACGAACCTTACCACAAAAACGCAATGTGAGGGGCCATGGCGGATTCGAGCCGAGCCCTACTCCAGCGGCTTGATATGAAAGATTCGCTCGGCGTTTTTGTGGGCGACTTTAGCCTTGGTCTGATCGTCGAGCGGCGCGGAGCGGATGAAATCGACGGCTGGCTTCATGGGCTGGTAAGGGTAGTCGATCGCCCACAAAACATTATCTGCGCCGATCTTCTTGATGGAGTAATCAAGCGCCAGATGATCCTCAACGCCGCTGGTCGTAATGACGAAATTGCGCTTGAAATATTCTTCCATGGTGAGGGAAGTTTTCGGCGCACGGTCCCCTTCCTGAGCG
Source organism: Alphaproteobacteria bacterium (assembly GCA_030426465.1). Lineage (GTDB taxonomy): Bacteria > Pseudomonadota > Alphaproteobacteria > Caulobacterales > Parvularculaceae > Hyphococcus. Next base: position 1,825 of record JAUHYK010000032.1, on the reverse strand, counting down.
CGCGAATTCATGAAGGTGATGCGCCATATCCAGAACGGAATCGCCTCGCCCATATGGCCGATGCAGATTTTGAGCTTCGGAAATTTATCGAACAGACCGGACGTCATCATCCGCACGGCGTGAGTGCCGACCTCAACGCCGTAGCCCCACATGGCCGAGTCCATGCCGTAATCCTGCAACGGCCCTTTGAGCCCATAAGACGCTGCGCGCGGATGAATATAGATGCAGGCGTCCAGCGCTTCGGCCGCTTCCAGAAACGGCCAGTATTTCGGGTCGTCGAGATATTCGTCATTGGTGTGTGAATTCAAAATGAAGCCATTGAGCTTCAGATCGTTGATCGCACGCTCCATTTCTTTCGCTGCGCGCTTCGGTGATTGCGGCGCGAAGGCGGCGAGCCCGGAAAACCGCGTCGGATGGCGTTTGCAAATATCGGCGAGCACATCATTGGCGAGCGCGGCGAGATCGGTCGCCGTGTCAGCGTCGAACATCTGAACCCCCGGCGCCGTAAGCGACAAAAGATGCATGTCGATGTCGAGATCGTCCATCTGTTTCAGACGGCGGTCTTCCACATCGAGGAGGCCGTCGAGAAAGTTCAGCGCGTCATAACCTTTGCCGTCATTGGAATCGTAGATGCCTCTGACAAGGAGTTTGTCGAGGGACTGGCTTGGCCCTCGCGACACATATTTCAGCGCCTCGGCGACCTCCGGAATCGAGAAGGCTTCCTCGGTTGCAATGGTTCTGAACTTCCCGGCCATGTGGCTTCTCCCTGTTATTGAGCCTTATAGGCGGGAGACTACCGCACCGCGTCGCGGTGACGCTCCGGAAGGGGAAGCCAGACGTAAAAATCGGCGCAGTCAGGCAGCGGCGCTTTAGGGCTTTTCGACGGCGGTTGCGTTCATGGTCAACAAGGCGCCGGGCTTGGGCAGCGCCGTTACTTCAACCACCGATCGCGCCGGACCGTTTTCGCCAAGCACTTGCGCATAGACTGCGTTCATCCGCTGAAACAGGGACATATCCGCCAGAAAGACATTGACGTGAAGCACATGCGTCCAGCCGGAGCCTGCTTTTTCAAGGAGGGCGCTAATCGCTTTTAGAATTTGCGCTGTCTGGCTTTCTATATCATCGCCGGCAAGATCGCCTGTGGCAGGGTCAACGCCGGCGATGGCGCTGATCGAAATAAAATCACCTGCTTTTGTATAATGCGAATAGGGCCCGATGGGTTTCATCAGGTCTGGCAGTACGCAGCTTTCAACAGATCGGCCCATCCAGCATCCTATTATGGGTAAAGGTTTTCTTTTGTCCATGCCGAGGTTGCGTCCGGCCGTCGATAGACCAGCCGTTCATGGAGCCGGAACGGGCGGTTGACCCAGAACTCAATCTCAGTCGGAATTACTCTGTATCCTGACCAGTGGGGCGGACGGGGAATGTCGCCAAGGCCGAATTGCGCGGTTTTTTTGGCGACCGCTTTTTCCAGCGCGAAACGGCTTTCCATTGGACGGGACTGCTCCGAAGCCCAAGCCCCAATGCGCGCGCCGCGCGCGCGGCTCGCAAAATAAGCGTCCGCCTCCTCATCCGTAACCGGCTCCACATTGCCGCGGAACCGCACCTGACGGCGGATCGACTTCCAGTGAAACACGATGGCGGCTTTCGGGTTGGCGGCGAGTTCTCGTCCCTTGGCGCTCTCCAGATTGGTGTAGAAAGTGAGGCCGCAGGCGTCGAAATCTTTCAGGAGCACCATGCGCACATCGGGCATGCCGGTTTCATCCACCGTCGCCAGCGCCATGGCGTTGGCGTCATTGGGCTCTTTCTTGACGGCGAGCGCCAG
>JAUHYK010000031.1 GCA_030426465.1 Alphaproteobacteria bacterium | reverse complement strand
CATCCAGGCAATGTTGGCGATGGCGCCGAAGAAAACCAGTCCGTGCAACAACAGGATGCTGAAGACGCAGGCAAGGGCGACGCCGCCCAATATCTTGGCCTGCTGGCTTGGCGCATGTTTCCAAAACCCTTCGCCTTCGCGCAGGATCAGGTTGCAATAGCTGATCTGGCGGTCAAAGCGGAAAAGCACATAGGCCCGGAAATATTCATCAAGATTGGGGTCGGATTCAGCGATGGGTGACTGCGTTTCTTCGAACAAAAGCCCTTCTTCGTCATGATCGTGATGAACAATCTCTTTCAGCTTGTCGTCAACGCTTGAGAGAACATCAGCCTCGAACTTGGAAAATTTTGCGCTGCGATTTTTGACAAAAGTATCTGCGGCGGTTTTGTCGCGCGCGCCTTTGAGGATGTCATTGACGCCAAACACAAATGACTGAAAGTGAAACTGCCGGATGCGTTCGGTCGCCAGGCGGTCAGCAAGCCAGCGCATTTTCCGTTCCCTGAACATGATGCCGAACACGCCGATCAGGACGCTGGCGATGCCGGCGATGCCGCCGATCGCGGCGAGGGTGCGGACTTGGCCCTTGGGCAGGTCGTGAAACAGCATTTCACCTCCCGCGAGCAACAAGGCGCCCGTCGCCAGCAGGACAGCGAGAACACCCCATTTCCGGCTGCGCGTTTTTGAGGCGTTGGCGCGTTCGTCAAAGGGCCGGAAGGCGGCCCTCAGTTCCGGATTATTCAGCGCAAAGAAGATGTTCGGAAACTCTTTGCGGGCCCCCTCCTGATCCGGGTCGTTCAGGAGAAGATCCGTGTTGAAAACATACGCCATTAAACCGGCCTTCCGTCCTATTTTTTGTTCCGTTGTGCGGCCCGATAGGGGGTGATTTTTCTCTAAAAATCAACACTTTCAATTGTTAAGCGGATGATTTAAAAGAAGCCGCGAGGGAGGCGCAAGTCGTGACGCATATATTTATCTCCTACAACCGGGAAGACCAGTTTCGGGCGAGGATGATCGCGGATGCGCTGCAGGCGGAAGGGTTGGATGTCTGGTGGGACTCCAATCTCCGTGCGGGCGAGTCATATGACGAAGTGACGGAGAAGCACCTGCGTGAAGCGGGCGCCGTTGTCGTGCTTTGGTCGCAGCGCTCGGTGAACTCAAAATGGGTGCGCGCAGAAGCAACTGTTGGCGAGCGTTTCTCAAAACTCGTTCCCGCGATGATCGATCATTGCGAGCGGCCCTTGCGGTTCGAACTTGTGCAGACGGCGGACCTGGTCAACTGGCAGGGCGACAGAAGCGATCCGAACTGGCGCCTGTTCATGCAAGGTGTGAAAAACGCTGTCGGTCATTCCGATGTCGCGCCGCCTGTGACGGCGCCGTCGGCGCCCGGCGGGACGGACGCATCCTCGGACAGCAAGAACGACATAACAATTGAGAATACATTCTGGACGTCCATCAAGGACGGCGCAGAGCGCGCGGATTTCGAAGCCTATCTGAAGCGTTACCCCGAAGGGCATTTCGCCGATTTGGCGCGCAATCGTCTCGCCGCGTTGGAGCGCGCTGCGCAACCCAAACCGTCTGCGCCCGCTCCCGCCATAGCGACGCCTCAAGCCGCGCCGCGTGCGGCTCCGCGCGCTGCGCCCTCGCAACCTGTGAAGAAATCGGCAGCCCCCAGAACTGCGGCGCCGCAGCCCGCGCCGGAACAAAAATCCGGCGGCGGCGCGATGATTGCGATTGTCGCGATCGCAGCACTCGTTATCGGCGGCGGTGTTTTCGGCGCCATGCAGTTCATGAAGGGCGACGAAAGCGCAGGAACAAAAGTGGCGGTTGCAACGCCGGCGCAAGACGAGCCTTTCGCTCAGGATTCGCCGGTCGAAGAAAATGTGGTTGAAGATGAATCCGTTGATACCACGGATATGCTGGATGCACCGAACGAAGACGCTGCGCTTGCGGAGATGGAAGGCGCTGACTCAGGTGAAGAGCTCGCCTTGAGCCTCGGCGAAGACGCTGGCCTTTCGGAAGACGCGGGTGCGCTCGACGACACAGGTGATGAAATTGTCGAAGCAGCGGCGCCCGCTGAACCCGAGCAACCGTCTTCTTTTTCTGATTGCGAGAATTGCCCGACAATGACGACGCTACCGGGCGGCGCTTTTATGATGGGCTCGCCCGCTGACGAACCGGGCCGTGCGGGTTATGAAGGACCGCAACACGAAGTCATCGTGGCTTCGTTCGCCATGAGCGAAACAGAGATCACCCATGATCAATGGCAGGCTTGTGTCGATGATGGCGGTTGCGGCGCATATACGCCCGGTGATGCTGGCTTTGGTCGTGAAGCGCGTCCGGCGATTTTCATTTCATGGCGCGACGCGACCGCCTATGCGAAGTGGCTGTCGGCGAAGACCGGCAAAGCTTACCGGCTGCCCACCGAAGCGGAATGGGAATACGCCGCGCGTGGCGGGACCAGCACGGCCTATTGGTGGGGCGACCGGTTTGATCGTTCGCATGTCGCCATGGGCGCGACACGCCCGGCTGGAGAATTGGCGCCCAATCCATTCGGGTTACGCGGTATGCTCGGCAATGCGGCGGAGTGGGTCGAGGATTGCTACGTCAACAATTATGCTGCAGCGCCGGTTGATGGCTCTGCGGTGAAGTCTGGCGATTGCGGGCGACGGGTTGTGCGGGGCGGGAGCTGGCGCGACCAGCAGCCCGCTTTGTTGCGGGCGGCGAACCGCAGCCGGATCACGCAAACGGTGCGCGACAGGTCGGTTGGGTTTCGTGTTGCGCTGAGCCTTGGCTGAGGGGCGTCCCCCGGGCTCAGTATCTGATGGGTTGGCCGGAACTTGCGGCGCCATATCCGCCGGTTCCGCTGACGCATATGCGTTCAATTTGGTATACGGGGCCGTAGCTTAACGGTGGCGGGGCTCTATGCTGCAGTGCAGCTTTTGACCGCTCCGGCGCCCAAATTGTACGTGTCCGGCACTTGCCCTCATTTATATTGACCCTGCGGGCGGAAAACCGGGACGGTGTTTCCAGAAAAAGGGCGCTCAACGCTGTCAATTGCGCTCGCACCATAGGGAGAATTGCTGGATGCAATCACGGCTTGCTTTTGGCTGGGGCGGAAGCTTATTCGGGCGCGCTATCGCCGCCGCTGCTTGTCTTGTGGCGCTCAGCGCCTGTGCAAGCGCGCCTGCGCCTGAGGAGCCATTCCGGGTTCATGGCAACAAGGTCACGTTCGAGATTGCGCCGGTGCTGCTCGCATCGGACCGGGTGTTTACCGAACCTTCGACGGTGAAGATGGGCGGCATCCCCAATCTGGTCGGCGATCCGGGCATTCCCGGCTATGGCGAACCGGGCGTTGCGGATGTGGCGACCCATGCGGAGACGCAAGGACTGCGCTATTCGGTGAGGCATCCCGACCTCAGAATCATTATGACTGTTGCCGAAGGGTATTACCGTATTGTCGGGCGCAAGTCGGCCGGGATCGAAAGGCTGGAAGACCTGAAGGGAAAGCGCATCGCGACGATCCCGAACACGTCCTCCGCCTATTTCCTGCATAATATGCTGAAATCTGTTGGGTTGTCCGAAGCCGACGTTGAAATCGTCCGTGTCATTCCTCTGAGCGACATACCGAAACTCCTCGCCAATGGTGAGGTGGATGCGGTGACAATCTGGGAGCCGGAAATCGAAAATGCGGCGCACGCCATCGGCGATGACGCCGTAGAGTTCGACGGCCGCGCGGTCTATCGCGAAGTGTTCAATCTCAACACGACGGCGGCCAACCTTGCGGACCCCGAAAAGCGCGCACGCATTAAAGAGTTTGTGAAGGCTGTGGTTGAAGCGACCGGTATGATCCACGAAGACCCGAGCGTCGCCTGGCCGCTGGTGCACGAGGCGACGGGGTTCGATCTCGATCTCATCAAGCGTTCATGGAAACATCATGGCTATCCGGCGGATCTGGTTCCCGATCTTCTCGATGTGCTGGAAGCGGAAGAACAATGGCTGGCGAATATTGATGAGCGACCGGCGCGCTCTCGCGAAGAGCTTTCGACGCTGATTGATGACAGCATCATTCGCGAAGTCCTTGAGGAGCGGTGATCCGGTGCAGCGGCGCAACATGAAACGCTTTGATCTTTCGCCCCTTCTGGCCGGTTTGATCGTCGCAATATGTGTCTCCCTCGGCGCATGCTCGCCGACGGGGCCTGGGGCTAAAGATGCGTCCAATGACGCAGCCTGGAATGAAGATGACCTGGCTCGCGCGGCGCGGCTTGTCGCCGATGCAGCGAACGCTCAGTCCCTGCGCGACGTTAAACGATTGCAGCACGCTTACGCTCATTATGCGGAGGCGGGCGACTGGAGAGCGATGGCGGCCCTTTTCTCCGAGAACGGACGGTATGTGGCGCCGGGTGTTGAGATCAGCGGCGCCGATACGCTTTATGCGCGGTTTCGCGACGAGATGGGCGGCGGCGATGACGAGCTTTCTCCGGACCGGCTGAATGTCCGCTTGATCCTGTCGCCGGTCGTGACGCTGTCGGAAGATGGCCAATCCGCCAAGGGGCGCTGGCACGAAGTTGCGATGACAGGGCGCTACGGCGAAACCGCGCATTGGGCGGGCGGCATTTACGAGAACGATTATGTTCTTGAAGACGGCGTCTGGAAAATTTCGACCGTTCATTATTATCCGCAATATGCGGGACCCTATGACACGGGATGGCGCAATGTCGCTGATGAAGTGCCGCTGACGCCTTATCATTACACGCCGGCGAGCGCCGGGGCTCCTACGCCCGCCGTTGTTGATGCGTCTGCCTTGTCGCGCGATCAGGCTGCAAGGCAGCTTGCAAAAGCCAACGCCATCGCCGACGCCTTGCTGGATGAAAGCGCAGTCCAGAATCTTCAGGCAGCCTACGGATATTATGTAGATCGCAAGATGTGGGACGATGTCGCCGATCTCTTTGCCGAAGACGCCACTTTCGATGTGGCGGGCGAGGGCGCTTATGAAGGGCGCGAGGCGATCCGCAACCGTTTGCTTGCCTCCAGCGAGGCGGGTCTGAACGAAGGCGAGCTGAACGATCATTTGCAGCTCGATCCGGTGATCACGCTTGCGGAAAGCGGAAAGGCTTCCGCTCGTGGGTTTGAATTACAGATGACCGGCCAACATGGCGGCGCCTCTGCCTGGGCCTTCGGAATTTTTGAAAACACCTATGTGAAGGAAAACGGCGTCTGGAAAATTCAGTCGGTAAATCTCTATCCGCGCTTTGCCGCTGATTACAATACGGGTTGGGCGCGCGATCTTTTACCGGCGCATGATGCGGCGATGGAAGATGCAAAGGCGTCGTCGCTTGCGGGCGCTGAATATCCAGCGAAATCGAGCCCGGCGATCTCCTTCGCCGACCATGTAACGCGCGACGCAAATCCGTCGGCGCCGACAAGCCTTGATGATCTCGCGCGTAAAATCGACATCGCCAAAGCTTATGACGCCGCTGAAAATATCGCCACGGCCTATGGCTACTACATTGACGAGTTCCGCTGGGACGACACCGCAGACCTTTTTTCCGAAGACGGCTGGAAAGAGCTTTCCTATATCGGCGCCTATTACGGGCGCGAGCGGGTGCGGGGATCCCTGTTCTCTCGCTATGGCGACAGCGGACGCAGGCCGACCTTTCTCGCGATCCATCAAAAGACCCAACCCTTCGTCACGGTCGCGCCGGATGGAAAGAGCGCACAGATCCGCCTGCGCCTGTTTCAGTTCAACAGTCAGCTTGATGGCGACGGTTCATATATCTCAGGCATCTACGAAAATCAGGTGAAGCTGGAGGATGGCGTCTGGAAGATCGCCGGAATGGATCTCGATTACATTTTTCTCGCCAGCTATACCGGCGGGTGGGCGGCGGTTGAAGAAGGCTCCGCAATGCGTTTTGCGCCAACACCGGAGAGTGTCGCCAAATATCCGCCGGACGGACCGTTGCGCGGCGTCACCTTCGCGCCTTATCCCGAAATTGCGCCTATGGGTTTTCATTATGATAATCCGGTGAGCGGACGCGCGCCTGCGCTTAAACTCAACTGGTCAATCTCGTCACGCCATGACGATGACCGCGTTGCAGAAACGGAGCGGGAATAAGTGTTTCTGAAAGAAAATCTCCGTTTGAAGCAAGCGGTCTTTGGCGCTTTGGCTCAAAGTGATAATTTTCCGCCGTTTCGCGCGTATTTTTCCAACGCCGATGGGCGGAGCCTGAACAGTGCGGAGCGTCCAGCGTCAACATGACCGTGCATATTGCGACAGATGAGAAGCAACAAACGTCCCAGGGCAACGAGCAGGACGATCTGCCGCCCGTGGTCGACTGTCATGCGCATATCTTTCAGGAGGATATGCCGTTAAGCAGCAATGCCTGGACCCGGACCGATTATTCCTTCACGGCCGATGACTATCTTGCACTGCTCGACCAGTACGGCATTCATTTCGGTGTGATTTCCGGCCTCAGCATCACCGGATTTTACAACGACTATATGATTTCGGAATTGCGCAAGCATAAAAGGTTGCGTGGCACCGCAATTGTTTCGCCTGCTGCGACAGACCGCTATTCCCTTGAGCGCATGCGCGATGACGGCATTGTCGGCATTCGCTTGCAACTTGCGCGAATGGCCGAGCTTCCGGATTTTCGCAGCGAGGAATATAATCTTCTTTTCCGGCGCGTGCGTGACCTCGACTGGCATGTGCATGTGGCGATTGAGGGGCCGTCTTTGCCGCCCGTGCTCTCAGCGCTTGAGGAGAGCGGCGTTAAAGTCGTGATCGATCATTTTGGTCATCCTGATCCGACGCTTGGCGTGAACTGTCCGGGCTACCGCGCAGTGCTTGAAGCGGCCGAGCGCGGCAACACCTGGGTGAAACTGTCCGGCGGGTTCCGGCTTCTGGGCACAGCATCCTGGCAAACCAATCCAAATGGCGATGCTGACAAGATCGCCGATGATCTGGCGCGAGATCTTGTTTCCCATGTGGGGCCGGAACGGCTCTTATGGGGAAGTGACTGTCCATTTGTCGGTTACGAAGGCCGTATCACTTTCGACTACGCACTTGACCGTTTCCGCCGCTGGGTTCCTGATGCGCGTGACCGCTGGCGAATTTCACAAACGGCGTTGAAACTTTATTTCGGTTAACCGTCGCAAGTCTGGGCAAGCACATTGCCGGGCGCGCGAAGGACGTATAAAACAAAAGAAAAACATCCGTTTAAGCGGGGAAAATGTCTGACCTGTCAGCCCTTGGGAGGGGATGTATGGAGTATTATCGCACAGCCGATTATCCGGCATCGCGCCGTATGGCGTCGTGGAACAACACCTATTCCAGCCGCTTTGCGCAGGTCACGTTTCAGCCGTCTTCCACTGATGTTTTTGATGCGGAGCTGCGTGTGACGTCGCTCGGCTTTCTCGGTTTCGCCGATGTGCGAACGAACGGCGCCAGCATTGAGCGCACTGCCGCGCATATCAACGAAACAAAATCCCATTTCTTCTCTTTCCTTTTGATGGCGCAAGGCGGCGCGCAGTTTTCTCACTACGGAAATGAAACCCGGCTGGAAGCAGGCGACTTCACCCTGTGCGACAATGCGGCGCCGCATCGAATTCAACTGGAAAAAGGCGCACGGTTCCTGATCCTTCGCGCTGCGCCGAAAATGTTGAAGACACATCTGCCGTGCCCGGAACAACTTTGCGGGCTTCGCTTGCCTGCCGAACTCGGTCTTACCGGCACGGCGTCAGCCATGGCGCATAGTTTGTGGGTGAAGGCGGAAGAGGGCATCCCCGACGAGTTTGGCGATCGCATCGCCGGGCACCTACTCGATGTTCTCAGCACCGCCTATTCGATCAGCCTTGGCCACAAAATGACCAACTCAACGGTTGTCGGATTGCGCAAGGCGCAGGCGAAACAATATATCGAGGCGCAACTTTCCGACCCTGATCTTTCGCCGGGCATTGTTGCTGACGCCATGCGAATTTCGCCGCGTTATCTGCGTGTTCTGTTTGCGGAGGAAAATGAAACAACCTCCGCTTATATTCTGCGCCGCCGTCTCGAAGAATGCGCGTCGCAAATGACGAATTCAGCCTGGCGCAGCCTGACGGTTTCGGAAATCGCCTTCTCCTGGGGCTTCAACAGCGCGGCGCATTTCACCCGCGCATTCCGCGCCAAATACGGCATGGCGCCGTCTGAATATCGTCGGATGCATCTTCTGCCTCACTAAGCCATGGCGACCTGAAACCGCTTGTATTACGCTGCATTGCAGTATGCAGGCGTGTGTTGTGACGCCGTTTTTAACCGCCCTTCAGCAATGCCGTCAGACGCAAACCGATATGCCTTCCGGTGCAAGCTCATTTTTCGCATCTGTGAGAGCTTCCACATGGCAAACGCGCGGGGGCCGTCTTTTACAAAGCCGGAATCCACACGCGTAACAATAACGCCTGGGAGGGCAGTACATTGCGAAATTCATTCTTGCACCGCATGTCGAAAACCGCGCTGATGTCTGGCGCATCTGCAGCCATGTTTGCGCTTGGGGCGGCGCCCGCTATGGCGCAAGATGGCGATAGCGCCGCGTCAGCCGGCGCAAACGACTACGTCGTTGTTACGGGCTCGCGCATTAAGCGCACCGGGTTTGATTCGCCGACCCCGGCGACGGTCATGTCGGGCGATCTCATTGAAGATCTTGGTCAGATCAACGCGGCGGAAACATTGAAACTGATCCCGCAGAACTCGTCATTCCAGTCGGACGCAACGGCGGGCATCACAGCCGGCGCGAATGTGGGCGCGAGCTTCGCAAACTTGCGCGGCCTTAATCCCTATAACGGCACGCGCACACTGACGCTTGTGAATACACGCCGTTTTGTACCGAGCTCCGACGGCGGCGCGGTCGATCTCAACATCATTCCGTCCTCGATGATTTCGCGCGTTGAAACCGTGACAGGCGGCGCATCGGCCGCGTATGGCTCCGACGCGGTCGCCGGGGTCGTGAACATCATTCTCGATACGGATTTCGAAGGGTTCCGCGGGCAGGTCGATTACGGCCAGACCTCGCGCGGGGACGGCGAGACCTATCACACTTCGCTTACGCTCGGGACCGGCTTTGCGGACGGGCGCGGTCATGTTGTGATTGGCGGTGAGTTCCAGGATCAAAAAGGCATCGGCGATTGCGCCGAAGTGCGCCTTTGGTGCGCCGAAGGCTGGGACCGTTTCACCAATGCCAGCAACGTCCTCGATAACGGCATGCTCTCAGGTTACGACATTCCGGGATCGCCGGGTTACGGCCTGCCGAACTTTATCGTCGGGCCCAACTCAAAACAGGCGTTTAACGATCCCCACGGCGTCGTCAGAAATCGTGCGCCTGCTGATCCGGCTGCGCGCAATAAGCGCTTCAATGATGATGGCACCGGCATCCTCGATTTTGATACGGGCAATTACGTTTCGACATCGACCTTCGGTCCCCGCCAAGGCGGCGACGGCGCATCGACTTACGCCGACCCCGACATTCAAACGCCGGTCGAACGTTATGTGGGCTATCTCTATAGCGAGTATGAGCTGACAGACGCGTTAAATGTCTATGGCGAATTCACCTACGCCAATCGCACGGCCAGTAATTCCGGCGTCACCGCCGGACCGCGCTCCACATTCTTCGTGAAGCCGACAAACCCTTATCTGCCCGCTGAACTGGTGGGCTTGCTCAACGGCACGGAATTCAGCCTCGGCAAGGATATTGACGATCAGGTGCCGGCGCGCAATGCGGCCAAATCAGAAGTCTTCCGCGGACTGGTCGGGTTTAATGGAGCGTTTGGCGATAGCTGGAGCTGGGACCTCTATTATCAATATGGCCGGAATGATCGCCATCAGGACCGCGACAATTCCCGGGTCAATACGCCGTTCGTTTACGCGCTCGACGCCGTGGTTGATCCCATGACCAACGAAATTGTTTGCGCCGAGCTTCTGGAAGCGGACCCGGACCCGATTGCGACCGGTTGTGTTCCGTTCAATCTCTTCGGCCTGGACAATCTCGACCCGGCGGCGATCGCCTATGCCTATCGCCCGGTCGTCGAGGACTTTGAATATACTCAACATGTCATCGCCGGCAGCATTCAGGGCGAGATTTACGAGGGCTGGGGCGCCGGTCCCATCGGCGTTGCGGCGGGCGGCGAATATCGCGACGAAGGCGGCGATGTCACCCATGGCAATATTCCGAACTACAATGACTATGCATTCACCTTCGGTCTCGACTTCGCGGGCGACATCAGCGTCATGGAAGGCTTCGTCGAGCTGAATGTGCCGCTGTTGCGCGATGCGGCGTTTGCCGACTATCTCGAAATCAACGGCGCTGTCCGGCAAACCCGGAACAAAGCCAGCGACCGTCTGACCTCTGAGGAAAAAGTCTCGAACGCCACGAGCTGGAAAGTGTCGACGATTTACGACATCACCGAGGGGCTTCGTTTCCGCGGATCGCGCTCGCGCGACATTCGCGCCGCCGGTTTCCGCGAACTCTATCTTAAAAACGTGCCAACCGAAGAAGGTTCTTCGCAAGGCATCGTCGACAATCCGGCAATTCCGGGATCACCGGGCGGCGGCGGCGATGACCCGACGCCGATCCTGTCCGGCGGCGCCTTCTCGCTGACGCCGGAAAAAGCCGACACCACCACGCTTGGCTTTGTTGTCTCGCCGGGCTTCGCGCCGGGGCTGACCTTCTCGGCCGACTGGTACCAGATCAAGATCAAAGATGTCGTGACCACGCTGACGGGCCAGGGCATAGTCAATTTCTGCGATGAGTATGATCTCTTCTGCGATCGCATCAGTTACGCCAATCCGATGGACATTACCTTCGTCGATGCGCGGCAGGTGAATCTCGGCGCCCTCACAGTGCGTGGCTTCGATTTCGAAGTCGCCTACAATCTGCCTCTCGATGATCTTTATGGCGGCCTTGCCGGTGATCTCAATCTGCGGCTGATGGCGAACCATCAATATGATTTCGTTGTGACGCCGGACCCAACCGTTGATCCGACTGATTATGCGGGTCAATCAGGACCGGTGCTCGATGGCGGCGACTTCAACCCTGCGCCGAACTGGATCTGGAACGGTTTTGTTTCCTATAATTATGGCGGTTTCAATTCGACCGTGACCGTACGGCGCGTCGGCTCGGGCATCTATGGGGTCCAATATACGGGCCCGGAAGATGTGGGTTATGATCCGATGCTGGCGAACAGCATCAGCACCAACCGCGTCGATGCGGCGACCTATGTGGATCTTGCAGTGTCCTACGCCTTCGGCGTTGGCTCCAACGAAGAAAACTTCGAGATCTTTGCGTCGGTCAATAATCTGTTTGACAAAAAGCCTCCGGTTGCGCCGGGCGGCGGCGGTCTTGGCGGGTCTAACTATCCCACCAATCCGGTCTATTTCGATACATTCGGAACACGCTTCCGCACCGGCCTCAGAGTCCGTTTCTAGACGGCGAAAAAATCAGACACCGGATTTTCGAGCCCGGCGCGTCGACATTCAGGATGGCTGCCTTCCGGTCCATCCGACCTCCCTGGAGACGCGGGGAGAGCCGGGCTCAACAAGCCCGGCTCTTCTTTTAATGGGCGGGTCGAATGATTTTGCGCCCCGCAACTTTTCGAGGCATGTTTACGCGCAGCGCTGAGCCAAAAATTGCGATTATGAAAAAGAGTGACCGATTATGAATGAGCCAACGCCCTTGCTTCTTGTGACTGGCGGCAGCCGCGGCATCGGCGCAGCGACGGCGCTCGCCGCCGCGCGCGACGGCTTTGATGTGGCGTTGACTTACGCCAATAACAAAGCCGCGGCCGAAACGGTTGCCGGTCAAATTCGTGAGCTCGGGCGACAAGCCTGCGCCATCAAGGCGGATACGGCGCGCGAGAGCGATATTGATGCGTTGTTTGCAAAGATCGATGATATCGGCGGTATGAAAGCGATTGTGTATAACAGCGCAATCACCGGGAAAAATTCAGCGCTTGCGGATGCGCAGACGCAAACCTTGCGCGATGTGGTGGAAGTTAATTTGCTTGGCGCCATGCTGGTGGCGCGCGAAGGCGCAAAACGCCTTTCCACACAACGCGGCGGCGGCGGCGGCTCCATTGTCTTTATCTCCTCGCGCGCCTCTCATTACGGTTCGCCCGGAGAATATGTCTGGTACGCCGCATCCAAGGGCGGCATCGATAGTTTGACGATCGGGCTGGCGCGAGAGCTTGCGGGCGAGGGGGTTCGCGTCAACGCGGTTTCTCCCGGACCCATCGATACGGAGATGCACCGGCCCGGCCGGCTCGAAGAAGCGATCAAGCGTTTTCCCTTTGGCCGGGCGGGAACGCCTGAAGAGGTGGCCGATGCGGCGATGTTTCTCGTCTCGGAAAAGTCGTCTTTCACCTCTGGCGCAATTTTGAACGTCTCCGGCGCCGCCTGAAATTCGCTTCCGCCGATCATGGGTGAGCATGTTCCTCACCCCTGGATCGCCTTGGGGGCTTGAGGCGAAGCTGCATTCGCACTTAGGGTGCCCGCTCATGAGGGCGGGGAGGCGTCATGAAGGCGCGGCTTTATTACATGGACAATCTGCGCGCCGCCGCGATGCTGGCCGGGATTTTCTTTCACGCAAGTCTCGCCTACGCCGCGCCGCTCAATGACTTCTGGTTCATCACGGATCGCAATGATTCATCGCTGTTGACCGTATTCGCCTGGGGCTCTCATGCTTTCCGGATGCCGTTGTTCTTTCTGATCGCCGGTTATTTCGGGCGTCTGCTGACCGAAAAGCGCGGGGTGAAGGCCTATCTTCGCAATCGTCTTTTGCGCGTTGGCGCGCCGTTTTTGATATTTTTGCCGTTCGTCGCCGCGGCGGCTTTCGGTGTGATCAGCTTCTCCATGCATCATGTGAACGAGCCCTCGCGGATGATGTTGTTCATTCAGGAGCGGATCGATAATCCTTCCGGCGGTGTTGGCGACGTCGGCACGCTGCATTTGTGGTTCTTGTATTATCTCCTGTTTTTCTCACTGATTGCAGCTGGCCTGGCGCGGTTTCGCAACGCCGCGCTGGAAAAAGTCTTGTCGAAAGCGACATCGTCCGTGTGGCTTGTCGCCGTCCTGCCGCTGTTGCTGGCGCCGGCGCTATATCTTGCTGGCGCGCCGACGCCGTCGCCGGACAGGTTGATGGTGAAGCTCTGGCCATTCGGATATTTCGGATTTTTCTTCGCCTTTGGCTGGCGGCTTTATGGCGCGGAGGATTATCTGGCGCGCGCCGGCAAGGCATGGCCGCTCCTGCTGGCGATCGCGCTCTGGTGTTTTCTTGTCTATCATTTGTTGTTGCCCGCGCTCAGCTATCCGCCCGAACCCATTGAGCTTTGGCGGCGTATAACGCTGGCTATATTGCAGGCTTATGTTTCAGCGCTTGCGACATTGGCGGTCCTGTCGCTCGGGCGAATGTACGGCGACGTGGAAAGCGCGTCCGTTCGCTATGTTGCTGACGCCTCTTACTGGCTCTACATTATTCATTTGCCGCTGGTGGTGCTGATGCAGGCGCTGCTCGCTAATCTTGATCTCAATGTCTGGCTGAAATTCAGCATCTCATCCGTAGCGCCCATATTGATCGGGCTTGGCGCATATGCGCTCCTTGTGCGCCATACGCCGATTGGCGCTCTTCTGAACGGCGCGCGCACCAGGCCGGCAGCCGCAATAAGTGCGGCGCGCTCCTGACGATTTACGGTTGCGCGGCGCCGTGCGTTTGTCCTGAACTTGACAAATTGTCTCAGTAATGGTGCACTGCAAAATGCTTTGAATTTTCGAAGCGCACTGGGGGAGAGGCCATCGTGGGGAGCGGTGACCATCGAACCGGCCTGACTACAGGCCGGTCATCTGTATCGTCACGCGACGATAAGAGCAGCGCGATTGCGTTGTCTCGCGCTCGTTCTCAAACAACATTCAAAAAATCCGTTGATCTTTTCAGAGCTGACGATGCGATTCTGAAAAAGTTCAAGACCTCTGCATCCATGAGCGCAGGGTTGAAAATATCGCCGCGGCCGGAAGCTGCGGCGTCTGACGCTGAACCGGAAATATTACCGCTCACCGTCGCCCAGCGGGGGATCTGGATCGGCTCAAAAATCAGCCGTGTGGGAACTATTTTCAACATTGCGGAAGCGGTGGAGATTCACGGCGTTGTGGACCCTGATCTTTTTGTGGAGGCGATCCGGCAGGTCATCGCCGAGGCGCAAACGACGCGGGTGAACATCTTCGAAGACGCCGACGGGCCCCATCAGATTGTCCGTGAGCGCTATCGCGGCGCAACGCCCTTTATGGATTTTTCAAAAGACGCCGCCCCTGACGCTGCGGCGAAGGCGTGGATGATGGCTGACGTTACCGCGCCCTGCGATATGGAGCGCGACGCTTTGTGGTTCGGAGCGCTCGCCAAAACAGCGGAAGATCGTTTCTTTCTCTATCAGCGCGCCCATCACATCGTGCTTGATGGTTTCGCCGGCGGGCTTCTCGTGCGCCGCATTGCGGAGATCTACAACGCGACCAGCGAAGGGCGTCCATCGCCGCCATCGCCTTTCGCACCGCTGAGGACACTGATCGAAGAAGAGAAGTCCTACCGCGCGTCGAAAGCGTTCGTCCGTGACCGGCAATACTGGCTCGACCGTCTCGACCAGTTTCCAGATCCTGTGTCCCTTGCGCAGGGAAGGGCGCCTAGCGCAAACGGCCTTGCGCGTGAGACCGTGCGGCTTACTCCTGAAACAGCGGATGCCTTGCGCGCCTTCGCCAAAGCGGAAGGGTGCAGCCTGCCGCAAATTCTGATTGCGCTGATGGCGGGGTTCATTCATCGCACGACGGGAGCGCGCGATCTCGTTCTGGGCATGCCGGTTTCCGCCCGCAACAAGGCGGCGCGGTGCGTGCCGGGCATGGTCGCCAACGGGATCATGCTGCGGCTCGACATCGATCCCGAAGCTGATTTCCGCACGCTCGCCGCGCAGGTCGCGAAGGAAGTGCGCAGGTCGTTGCGCCATCAGCATTACCGTTTTGAGGACATGCGCCGCGACTTAGGGCTGACCGGGCAGCACGATCACCTTGCCCGCGTCGCGGTGAATATCGAGCCCTTCGATTATAACCTCACCTTCGGCGGCGCGCCCACGACAGCGCACAATCTCGCCAACTCATCTGTCGAAGATATGGTCATCTTCATTTATGAGCGTGGCGACGGCGCCGATTTGCGGATCGATTTCGACGCCAACCCGTCGCTTTATTCCGCAACGGAATTACGCGATCACCGCCAGCGCTTCGAACAGTTTTGTGGGGCGCTGTTAAAGTCTCCGGGTGCGGCGCTTGAAAATGTCGAGCTTCTTTCCGAACAAGAACGCCAGCGTCTCCTAAACTGGGGTCGCGGCGAGCGCAGGTTCCTGCCGGATGCGCCTGTTTTTCAACTGATCGAGCAACAAGCCGCGCGCGCGCCGCAAGCGGTCGCCGTCCGTTATAACGGAAAAAGCCTCACCTATGGTGAGCTTAACGCGCGCGCTAATGGTTTTGCGCGGCGCCTGCTTGCCGCGGGTGTCGGGCGCGGAGACATTATTGCGCTCGCCCTGCCGCGCAGCGAGCTTTTTCCTATCGCAATTCTTGGCATTGCAAAGGCGGGCGCCGCCTATCTGCCAATCGATCCGTGCGATCCGCCAACGCGCATCAAACGTCTGCTTGAAGACGCACAAGCGAAGATGATCATCGCGGAAACAAAAGACGCTCCTGTTTTCGACGCAGGGGATTGTCCTGTATGGCGGGCTGAAGACTGTCTTGCGAACGAAGACACCGTAAATATCAACGATCATGAACGCGGCGGCACTGTCAACGCCCGTGATCTCGCTTATCTGATTTATACGTCCGGCTCTACAGGCGAACCCAAAGGCGTCATGCTTCACCATGGCGGGCTGACAAACACCGTCTGTGACGCCATGGAATGTTTTCCGCTAACCGCAGACGACAGGCTTGTCGCTGTAGCGCCGTTTACGTTCGATGCTTCAGTGATCGAGTTGCATACGGCGCTTGCAGCCGGCGCAATCGCGATCATCGCGCCGCAAAAAACAATTCGCGATCCGGCGGCGCTTTCGGGCCTGATGCAGCGCGAAGCCGCGAGTTTCATGATTGCAACGCCCACCTTGTGGAGCATGCTAATCTCAAGCCGGTCTATTTTGTTACAAGGGATTAAAGCGGGCGTCGCCGGGGAGGCGCTGACGCCGCGGCTGGCGCGCGCGCTGCACGATCTTGGAGCTAAAGTCGCCAATTATTACGGGCCCACGGAAACGACGGTGCAGTGTGTTGTCGCGGACATCGGCGAGGAAAACCTTGCGGCGCCCCCGATCGGCAAACCGATCTTGAATGCGGACGCCTATATTCTCGATGAGCGTCTCAATCTTGCGCCTGCGGGCGTCGCCGGTGAGCTTTGCATCGCCGGCGCCGGGGTCGCGCTCGGCTATCTCAATAATCCGGCGCTGACGGCGGAGAAATTTCCGGTCAATCCATTCGATCCGGAAGGCGGACGGCTTTATCGTACGGGCGATCTTGCGCGCTGGCGCGAGGACGGAATGCTTGAGTTTCTCGGCCGCCGCGATCAGCAGATCAAAGTACGCGGCGTTCGCATTGAACCGGGCGAGATTGAGGCGGCGCTTCTGGCCTGCGATGGCGTCAAGGCGGCGTTCGTCGACGCCATTGAAAATCCGAAAGGCGGAAAGAGCCTCGCCGCCTATGTAATCGCCGACGGAGACGTTGCGTTGGATGAGAAATGTCTGCGTGACGCCGTCTCACAAACGCTTTCCAGTAATGCAACGCCGTCAAAAATATTCATCCTCGACGCTGTGCCGATGACACGCAGCGGCAAGATCGATCGTAATGCGTTGCCGAAAACCTCCGGCCAGACATCCTCCGGTTATGTGGCTCCGCGCACGTCGACCGAGCAAAAGCTCGCGGAGATATTCAAAGAAATGCTGGGGCTGGAACGCATCGGGGTTGAAGACAACTTTTTCGAGCTTGGCGCAGACTCACTGACGGCCGTTCAGCTGCTGGTTGAAATCGAAACTCAATTCTCGACGCAATTGTCGTTGCTGTCGCTGTTCGATGCGCCGACCATCGCCAATCTTGCGCGTGAAATGGACGACGCTGACGCGAGCGATCCGTTCGAAACGGTGTTTCCCCTGCGCCGCCATGGTGAGGAAACGCCGCTTTTCTGCATTCATTCGATTGTCGGCGTCGCCTGGTCCTACGCGGGGCTGTTGCGCCATCTCAGCCCTCATTGCCCGGTCTATGGGTTGCAAGCGCGCGGGTTAAAAGACGACGCATCGCCCCTGCCGGACAGCATCGACGCCATGGCGGAAGATTATCTGCGCGAGATCAGAGCCATTCGCCCGCACGGGCCTTACCGTCTGATGGGGTGGTCGCTTGGGGGCCTTGTCGCCCAGTCGGTCGCCGCGAAACTGGAAGCAGCGGGCGAAAAGGTCGAGGGGCTTTTCCTGCTCGATTCATTTCCATTTTCACCATCACTCGGCGCTGTCGGCGATGAAAGCGCGCTGGTGGATATCGCCCTGCAATTCGTGCATCAGCCTGGCGACGCCATGGGCGCGCGAACAAAAACTCTTGCTTCGCTCGCCGATTATATGTTTGCCGCCTTTGATGTGTTCTCGATGCCGCTTATTGAAAAAGCGGGGATTGACGGCGCCGCTGCGCGTCAGCGCTTCCAGCGCGTCATTGAAAACTGTTTCCGGATTACGCTGTCTCACCGGCCGCCAAAAATCGCCGCAGACATTCACATCTTCCGCGCGGAGGCCGGAAGAACATCATCGCTCGATGGTGTTATCGAACAGGCGCCCGGCGCGTGGCGCGCCTATACCAGCGGCGAAGCGCGCGAAACAGGCGTTGCCTGCGGTCATTTTGAAATACTGAACCCCGGGCCTTTAGAAACCATCGGTCCTGCGGTGCGTGACCTGCTTCGCTAATCGCGATTATTCTATTTCTGCATTTTTGCGGCGGTGCGCTCTGCAGAGGCGATCGTATTTTCCAGAAGCATGGTCACGGTCATGGGGCCGACACCGCCGGGCACTGGCGTAATGTAGGACGCCTTTTTCGATACGCCGTCGAAGTCTACATCGCCAACCAGCTTTCCATCAGGAAGGCGGTTGATGCCCACATCTATGACGACCGCGCCGGTTTTCACCATTTGCGGGCCGATGAGGTTTGGCACGCCCGCCGCGACCACCAGAATGTCAGCGAGGATCGTGAATTGCGCGAGGTCGCGGGTTTTGGCGTGGCAAATCGCGACCGTTGCGTCCTGCGCCATCAGCATGATCGCCATCGGCTTGCCGACAATGTTGGAGGCGCCGACAACAACGACATTCTGGCCCGCAACCTCGATGTCTTCGCTTTCGAGCATCTTGCAGACGCCATAGGGGGTGCAGGGCGGGAAGAAGTCGCCTTTGCCCAGCACCAGCCCGCCGACATTATAAAGATGGAAGCCGTCCACATCCTTATCCGGCGAGATCGTCTCCAGCACCCGCTCCATGTCGATATGATCCGGCAGGGGAAGCTGCACGAGAATGCCGTGAATGCCGGCATCAGCATTGAGTTGATGGATCAACACCACCAGATCTTCAGTCTTGGTGTCCGCCGCCAGCCGGTGGGTGTAGGATTTAATGCCTACCGCATCGCAGGCGCGGATCTTGTTGCGCACATACACGGCTGAGGCGGGGTTTTCGCCCACCAGGATGACGGCGAGGCCGGGCGTCACGCCGGTTTTGTCGGCCAGGGCGTCGACGCGGGTTTTACATTTACTGCGGATCGCCGCTGCGACCTTGTTGCCGTCAATCACTTTAGCCATGGGAAACCCTCAAAAGCGCACGGTTCCGCGCCGGGCGGAACCATTTGTATGCTACACTAACGATCTCATATAGCACAGCGCCTTATTTTCAAACCCTTTCGCCGCCCCGGGCCTCGACCATATCCTCGCGGTTTTTCTCGAAATCGCTGGCGTCGTGGCGTTCGCGCAATTGCGTGTCCGGTGAGCCGAAGGTGCGGTTAACCATGCGGCCACGCTTGACCGCGTCACGGCCGGCAATGAGGTCCACCCAGCGATCCATGTTTTTATATTCGTGTACCGACAGAAATTCCTGGGCGCCGTAGGCTTCGCGCATGATGGAGCCATACCAGGGCCAGATCGCCATGTCGGCGATGGTGTATTCATCGCCCGCCATATACTCGTTTTTGGCGAGATGCGTGTCGAGCACGTGAAGCTGCCGTTTTGTTTCCATCGCAAAGCGATTGATGGCGTATTCGATTTTGAACGGCGCATAATTGTAAAAGTGACCGAGCCCGCCGCCAACATAGGGCGCCGATCCCATCTGCCACATCAGCCAGTTCATGGTTTCGGTTCGCTTGCGTATGTCGGTAGGAAAAAACGCGCCAAATTTTTCTGCGAGATAAAACAGGATGGAGCCGCTTTCGAATAGGCGGATGGGCGGGTCAAAAGAATGGTCCGCCATGGTCGGGATTTTTGAATTGGGATTAAGCTCCACATAGCCGCTGGAGAACTGATCGCCCTGTCCGATCTGGATCAGCCACGCGTCATATTCGGCGCCCGCATGGCCGGCGGCGAGAAGCTCTTCAAGCATGATAGTGACTTTGACGCCATTGGGCGTGCCCATGGAATAGAGCTGGATCGGATGCTTGCCCACCGGCAAGGTCTTTTCGTGGGTCGCGCCTGAGATCGGGCGGTTAATGCTGGCGAAGGCGCCGCCATTTTCCGCATCCCATGTCCAGACTTTCGGCGGGACATAGCCTGGCGGCTGGTTTTTGGACGGATCGTTGCTTTCACTCATGAGGAGCCTCTTTCTCTTTATTCCGTTTTCACCAGATAGCGGCTTGAGGACCATAGGCGAACACACAAGCGCTTGAGCGACTATTATAGAAGCATTTTCCTACAACGCAGGATTGCCGCGCCGCCGGGCGGTTTAGCGGGGCTGCGTTGCCCATTAGCTGTGGTTATAGCCCGTATGCTGCTGGGGGCAGATAATTGCATGGCGTCCGCGCCTCCGGGCGATGCCGATCAGCCCGCCACTTCTCACATCTTTAGGGCCCTAAACAAAAAACGCGCCGCCAGAATTCTGGCGGCGCGTTTTTGGCGGGCGGAATTTACCTAGGCTAATTGTAGGTAGGTATAAGCCGCTGGCGCGAATGCAGCCGTCAGCACAGCCGCAAAAGACACCATTGCAAATATGCGGGTCATGTCTTTCTCCTTTTTGTCAGGTTGGCGGTTGGAATGACGGCGGCCGGGAGAGGTTTGGTCAAAGGCCTTGTCAGCGACCTGGTCAGGCGGCCTTTCCAGCGGCGAGCGCATGCACCTCTTTGGCGGAAAGTTTCTGTCCGCCAATGGCCCAGTCGCCGCCCTTGAATTCGTTGATCCGGACCCAGGTGACCTGGCGCATGTTTTCGCCTTCTACGGCGACCATGGCGTCAGTGACCTTGTCGATCAGGTCGGCTTTCTGGTCCGGGGTGAATACGTCTTCAATAAGGTCGATCGTTACGAGTGGCATTGGGTTTCTCCTTTTTTCTTTGGGGGCTGGCGAGTGCGCCGGCCCGATGAAGGGAGGTTTAGGCCAGGCGGCGGCGGGAAATCCTGTAGGGGATGTGGAGAAATCATGGAGATTTGCCGGATTGGGGTATAAGGGCCGTGATGATTTACCGGTTTGGGGCATTTGAACTCGATGCGCGGGCGATGGAGCTGCGCCGGGATGGAGCGGAGGTTCCCGTGGAGCCGCAAGTGTTCGCGCTGCTTCTCCTTCTTGTCGAAAACCGCGACCGCCTGCTTTCCAAGGACGAAATCATTGAAAAGATCTGGGACGGGCGAGCGGTTTCCGACTCGGCGCTGACCAGCCGGATTAAATCCGCGCGGCAAGCGCTTGGCGATGACGGCAAGGCGCAGAAATACATTCGCACTATTCATGGCCAGGGGTTCCGTTTCGTTGCGGAGGCGAGCCCCGCCGGCGGCGCTTACGCCGTGACGGAAACACCGGCGCCCGATGCGGCGCCTTCCGGTGAAAAGCCCTCCATCGCTGTATTGCCTTTCAGCCTTGTAGGCGTCGCCGGGCCTTACGCCGCTATCGCCGATGCGGTGCCTCATGAGTTGATTTCGGAATTATCGCGCCTGCGCTGGCTGTTTGTGATTGCGCGCGGCTCGTCTTTCCGGTTTCGCGGCGCCGACCCGGATGTCGGAGAGGTCGGGCGCGTGCTTGGCGCACGATATTGTTTATCCGGCATGGTTGAGATTACCGGAAACAAAATCGCCATCACGGTGGAGCTTGCCGATACCCGCGACGGCGGCGTTCTATGGGGGGAACGTTATGAGGCGGGCGTTGATGAAATATATAATATCAGAACGCAAATCGTCTCGACGATTGTCTCGACGCTGGAAATTCAGATCTCGGTCAATGAGGCGCAGCAGGCGCGGCTGAAGAGCCCGGAAAATCTCGACGCATGGTCTGCATATCATATCGGTCTGCAGCACCTTTATCGCTTCAACCAGAAAGACAATGACATTGCGACCGTTATGTTTGAGCGGTCCGTTGCGCTGGAGCCTTCCTTTGCGCGCGCCCATGCGGGACTGTCGTCATCGCGTTTTCAGGACGCTTTCATTCAGTATAAAGACGACGTCGCCGCCGCACGGCTGGCGGCGCGAGCCCATGCAGAACAGGCGGTGGCCCTCGATCCCCTCGACCCGTTCGCCAATTTCGCCATGGGGCGGGTCCACTGGATTGAAAATGTAATCGCAAGCGGCACAGGCTGGCTTGATCGCGCGGTGCGCCAGTCGCCCAATTACGCGCAAGGGATTTATGCGCGCGCTTGGGCCGACTCGGTGACGGGACGCAGCACATCGGCGCGCAAGGATGTGGATCTCGCCATGTCGCTCAGTCCGCTCGATCCGTTCCGCTACGCCATGCTGGGGGTGCGCGCCTTCACCTATCTCGCCGAAGGGGACTGGCCGACGGCGGCGCGCTGGGCCGATGAATCGGCGCGCACCCCGGGCGCTCATGTCTTGATCGCGATGATTGCGGTTGTGGCGCATGCAACGAATGGCGATTCCGAAAAAGCGTCCGCATGGGTCGCGAATGTGCGGGCGCGCAATCCCAATGTGACGCAGAAGGAGTTCTTCACCGCCTTTCCGTTCGAGCACCAGGGCACGCGCGAGATGGCGTCGAAGGCCCTGGCGGCCTACGGTTTTTAGGCGCGCCTAATGTCTTTAGGCCCGAATCAGTTTGGCGCGCCACAAAACGCAGAACAGCGAATTTTTCACCAGCATCGCGAACAATAAGACCCGCCATTTCAATGCGATGTTGTTTTCATTCGCTGTCTTCAAATTATCTTTCACGAAGACCAGCCGCAATTTCGTGAACGCTCTCGCCTTGAACATGTTGAACAGGGTCAGCTTCTCGGTGAAACCGACGGGGTCTTCTCCAATGGCGATGAAGTTCAACTGGGTGCGGACGCATTTTTCACATCGCCCGCAATTCATGTCAGAATCGATACGCTCCCAGCAGACGCGAATATTCCGTGCGAGGCGAGGCTGCTTTTCGGCGATCAGCGCCAGGCGTTCGCAGCGCGACAGATCTGAAACCTCGGTGCGAATGCGAAACCGGTTTGTCGCGCCGAGATGATCCAGCACCGGCCCTCTCGGCGCCGGAAAGACGATATGGTTATGGTCTTCGTCGTCGCCCGTGACGCCAAACCCGGCGATTTCGGAAAAAAGATGCAAGGATGCGGTCAAGCACGGACCGAATTCACGTCCCCAGATGTCGGCGTCATATCTGGCGCCGATCAGCGACCGGTAGTTCGTGCTCACGCGATAAATCGGAAGGTCCAGATGGGAGAGCATCTTTTCGATATGCCGGTCGGTTTTTTCATACCATTCCGTCTCTTCGATGGGGACATCAAATCCGTTGATCAACATTGCGCCAACCGGGTTTATGCGGCGCTCGCCCATGCCGTCATCGAGGTGGCGCGCCAGAGCGGCGGTTCCATCAACGCCGCCTGAAAAGGCGAACACGCCCGTTCTCTCCATGGGGCGCGGCGCGAAAATGGTTCTGTCCGCGGAGAGCTTGACCATCCGGTAGAGGTCAGGGCGCCATGTCGTCCAGATTTCCTGATAGGTGTACAGATTCTCGATGCAGTCTTCGGTGACGTCGCCTTCAACATGCAGATCGAGACCGGTTCTCATCGCCATGAAGATCGACGCATGAAGCGCGAAGTCGAGCGTTAAGGGCGTTGGCGGCGCCGGATCGCCCGCGACCTCAAACCAGACGGGTTTTCCCAGCGGCGTATCGAATGTGTAGCGAACGCTTTTGGCGGTTCGCTCCTCGCGTACAATGATCTTGTGGCTCTGATTTCGCTGCGCCGCCATCTTTTGAAAATTCCCCGGTCATCACTCTTGCTGTCAGGCTTGTTCGCGCGGCTGAAAAAATGCGGGGATGCGGCGGGCGCGTCAACCAAACAGGTCCATCTGGCCGGAAACCTCAACCGGGACACGGAAAAGCGAGAGGTCGATAGGCGCATTGGCGCGATCGAAACCAAGACGCGCGCGGGCGGCGCGATTGCGCTGGGTGATGAGTTGGGCGTAGGGCGTCGTGATCTCGCGGCCGCGCGACCATTGCGCGTCATAATCCCGGCCGCCATTTATGTCGCGAATATGGCTCATAATGCGTTTGGCGCGGTTTGGCGCAAACGCCTCCAGCCATTCCTGAAACAGGGGCGCGACCTCCAAAGGCAGGCGCAAGATGGTCATGGCGGAAAAGCTCGCCCCCATTTCGGCGGCCTTTTCCATGATCGATTCCATCTCGTCATCATTAAGGCCGGGGATCATCGGGCCTGTCATGATGCCGGTGGCGACGCCGGCGTCGACAAGTTTGCGGATCGCCTCGAACCGCCATTTCGGCGCTGAGGCGCGCGGCTCCATGGAACGGGCCAGCGCCTTGTCCTGGGTGGTGATGGAGATCATGGCGCGTGTCAGATTCTTTTCCGCCATGGGCCCGAGAATATCGAGATCGCGGGTGATGAGCTGCGACTTCGTCAGGATCGTGACGGGATGATTGAAGCGCGAAAACACGGTGATGATGCCGCGCATGATCTGGAAGCGCCGCTCCACCGGCTGATACGGATCGGTGTTCGTGCCCATGGCGATAACCTTGGGCTTGTAATTCTTGTTGGAGAGTTCCTTCTCCAATAGTTTGGGAGCGGACGGTTTTGCAAATAACTTTGTTTCAAAATCGAGCCCGGGCGACAGACCCATATAAGCGTGGCTGGGGCGCGCGAAACAATAAATGCAGCCATGCTCGCAGCCGCGATAGGGATTGATGGAGCGGTCGAAACCCACATAGGGCGAGTTCACGAAATTGATGATCGTGCGCGGGTTTTCATAGGTCACTTCCGTGCGCAGCGGCGGCAGCTCCTCCTCAAGGTCCCAGCCGTCATGGGTCTCCTCGCGGATGTCTTTTTCATAGCGGCCCGATGCGTTGGACCGCGCGCCGCGCCCCTTTCCTCTGGCGGTCACCCGGGCGGTGCTCTCCGGGGCGGCGGAGGCGTCTACCCCTTCGTCCCCCCCAAGGACGTTTTCGGCGGGGCGGCGGTGCGGGTGAAAGGAAAGGTGCGCGGCGCGGGCCATGACTGGACGCTACCAAAAAGAGAGAACAAATCAAGAACATTTTTTGCACAGCGAGCGAGGCGGCCATGGCGCGAGGCCGGGACTAACCTTTGCGGTTAGCGCCCGGTTTCGTTTTGACTTCAAATTACCGGTGGGCCACCAAGAGACATCGAATGGGGAGGCCGCAATGGGACATGCTACGACATTTTTTTCGCCAGTGAGGACTGTGTGTGTGCTCATGGCTTTCGTCCTCGCCATGAGTGGTTTGTCCGCAGAGGCGAGAGACCCGCGCTTTATGTCATTGGACGAAGTGCGGTCCGCCGCCACGGCTGGCGATCCGGAAGCGCAGTATGAGTTGGCCTTGCGTTACGAGACCGGCAGGGATGCGCCGCAAAATTATAATGGCGCCAAACAATGGTATCAGGCGGCGGCCGAACAGGGACATGCGCCTGCTATGTTCGAGATGGGCATGCTGCACGCCATGGGCCGCATGACGCTCGACTATGATCAGGCGGCTGCGCAATCGCGGTACTGGTTCGACAGGCTGGAAAATGTGGGCGTTATCGTTGACGATGAATATTACATTCGCCGCGACCGCATCGAACGCAAGGATATCTCCGACGCCAATCTGCGTTTCGAATGGTTGCACCGGGTTGCTGAGAACGGTCATCGCGAAGCGCAACGCTATCTTGGCTATCAATATGATCTTGGCGTATTTTCGCGTGATTGCGTGAAGGCGGCGCGCTGGTACGAAAAGGCGGCGCAGCAGGGCGACCGGTTTTCGCAAGAGAAAATGGGCGTGGCCTATGCAATATGTGCGGGCCTGCCCATTGATGAGGCAAAATCCGTTTACTGGTTTAAGCAAGCTGCTTTACAGGGCGATATAGGCGCGCAGATTTCTGTTTCGGCGGCCTACCGGCTGGGCCGAGGCGTTTCGAAAGATGACCGGCTCGCCGCTTATTGGATCGGGCAGGCGGCGGAGCAGGGCAGTTCGGTTGCGCAGTTTTCGCTGGGCGAGCGTTATCGCGACGGGCGCAGCGTTCCCCATGATCAAGCGATGGCGCTGGCGTGGTTCGAGAAATCTGCAGCGCAAGGCTATGACAAGGCGCAGGCGGAGCTGGCGCGCCTTCACAGGCAGCCGACGGTTGAGCCGTCCGCAGCGGAAACGCTTGCCATGCTTGCCGCGTTCTGGATTGCGGTTGATGTGGTGTCAGACATTACGGCGCCGGACCCTGAGCCTTCGCCGCACTCAACCTTCGTTCAGGAAGCGATCAACAAATGCCGCAATGAAGTTCATCGCCGCATGGTGCGCTGTTATTCATCCATGACGATTCCCGGTTGCACCCTGGCCGGGGAGTGCACCTATGAATGGACTTGCCAGACCGGCAATAAAGGCCGCGGTAAATGCAGCCCCCGTGGACGGTATACGGATGAACGCGTCGATTATTATTGCGATCCGCTGGATGGGACGAAATACACAACCAGGGATGCCGTCTACGCCAGCAGTTGTCACTAATCAGTAGCCGCCATCAAAAAGGAGCGGGCGTTCATGGCGCCGCCGGACATTGAGAAGACGAAAGCGTTCGCCGAAAAGCTTCATCGCGGTCAGACGGACAAGGCCGGGGCGCCCTATATCGGTCATGTACTGCGTGTTTATCGCAATCTGTTGCGGCTTTTCCCCGATGCCAGTTCCGATGAACAGCGGGCGGCGCTGCTGCATGACGTCATCGAGGATTGCGATGTCTGCGCCAGCGATCTTCGCAGCGCCGGCTTTAGCGAAAGGACCGTGGCCATTGTCGAGGCGGTGACGAAACGCGCCGATGACGGGCTGACTTATATCGAGCGTATCGAACGTTTGGCGGCGTCGGGCGATGTGTCCGCTATGCGGGTGAAGGTCGCGGATCTGACGGATAATAGCGACCCGGCGCGACTCGCCGTCTTGCCCCCGGAAAAGGCGCAGTCCCTTGGCAAACGTTATGGCAGGGCGCTGGAGATATTGCGCGCGGCGATGCCTACAGCCTGAATTATCTCTGCAATTTCAATTCCTTGCGAAAAGTGTCAACTTCGCTTGACACTTGCTATCTGTCGTCATATGTAAAGCTCACTTGTCGTAAAGGGTGCTTGTCATCCGGGGAGAGATGAAATGGGTATGAAAAAATTGATTGTCACGGCGGTCTGGAGTGTGGCTGCGCTCATCTGGGCGGGCATCGCGATTTTCTATTTCGCCGGTGAGCCCGATAAAACCCAATGGACCATGGTTGTGGTCGCCGGGGCCGTGGCGCTTGAGGTCGCATTCTGGACGACGGCGGCGGTGCTCGGTTTGACGCTGATTGAAAGCCGGAAAGCTGTCTTCCGTTTTCTCACACGTCCGTTTCGCGGCAACGCCTGATTATCTGTACAAAAACTAAAAGAGAACACTATGTCGGAACGCATCAAAAAAGCGAAACGCCGTTACACGATTGAATTGTTCGCTTCAATGGGACTCTACCTTGTTGTGTTGTTCGCGGCGCTGACAATCGCAAAGACGCAAGAGCCCGGAGTATTATTAACCGCGTTGGCGCTGGCGCCATTGGCGCCGCTCTGTCTAGCTTGTTTTTCATTCTTCCGGTTTTACCGCGATATGGATGAGATGCAAAAACGCGTCAGCGCGGACGCAGCGGCGATTACGCTTGTCATCGGTATAATGGCGGCGATTACCCTCGGATTTCTGAAGCGCTTTGGCGTTTTCGATTTTGAGCATGACATGATCTGGTTTGGTCCGCTGCTCATTGTCGTCTGGGGTGTTTTGCGGTTCGTACTTGGCGGCCGGGATTGCTGAGATGGAAAACCGGTTGAAAGAATTACGCGCCGCGCGTGGCTGGTCGCAGGGCGACCTCGCCGAAAAGCTCGACGTTTCGCGCCAGACCGTAAACTCACTGGAGCGCGGGAAATACGATCCCTCGCTGCCGCTGGCGTTCAAGATCGCCGCTGTCTTCGAGCGGCCCATTGAACAGATTTTCAGTCCTGAAAAAGGAGACATGACATGAGCAAGCAACTCAGAATCGGCATAATGGCTGGCGCCGTGATCGTCGCCCTCTCCGCGGCCTTGAAAGATAATTCCGTTGCGTTTGCAATCGGCGTCGCCGTGCTCGTCGCTTTGGGTGGGTTATCCGGGGGCGATTCTTCGTCCCGTCGGCAAGATTGCACTAGGGACTGAAGAGGGCGATATGGCGCATCTGAAGGGAACGTTTCTCGCCTGTCTCGGCGCCGCGCTGATCGCGCTCGCAGCGGTGAGCCTCAAGGCGGGGGAGCCCAGAGCAGGCGCCGCTAAAGAAAAGGACGCGGCTGTTTCGGGCCACATGGTTATCTTTTGACGATCACGCGAATTCGATCCAGGCGCAGGCGACAAAGTGGCGGCGCCCGGTTATAGCGTCGCCATGATTTCGATCGTTATTCCAACACTCAACGCCGATGCGCGCCTTGGCGATTGCCTTAACGCACTGGTGACGCCGGCGCTCGACGGTATTGTGAAGGAAGTGATTGTCGTCGATGGCGGCTCGCAAGACGCGACCCTTGCCATGGCGGATAGTTTCGGAACACGCATCCTGACGGCGCCGCCGGGAAGGGGTGGGCAGTTGAAAGCGGGCGCCGAGGCCGCGCGCGGCGACTGGCTTTTGTTTCTACACGCCGACACGGTTCTGGAAGAGGGCTGGGCGGCGGAGGCGAATGCTTTTGCAAGAAAGCATTCTGATAAAGCCGCTGTGTTTACATTACAATTCGACGCGAAAGGTTTTGCGCCGCGCGTGATTGCCTCTGGCGCTATGGCGCGCACGCGGGTTTTAAAAACACCTTATGGCGATCAGGGCTTGCTGATTTCAAAAGCGCTGTACAATCAAGCTGGCGGCTTTGCGGCGTTGCCGTTGATGGAGGACGTGGAGTTCATCCGCCGTTTGATCAAGACAAAAGGCGCGGACGTTTTGTGTGTTTTACGTGCAAAAGCCCTGACATCCGCCGAACGCTATGAACGCGATGGTTATTTCCGGCGCGTCTTCAAGAACCTGACGATTTTGGCGCGCTATCAATTCGGCGCTTCGCCGGAAAAGCTGGTGAAGGCTTATCACTGATGCGCGGAACCGTGATCATCTTTATGAAGGCGCCGGTCGCGGGGCGGGTGAAGACACGCCTTGGCGCCGACATCGGGTTTGGCCGTGCTGCGGCGCTGTTCCGTATCCTGACGCAAAGAACGATTATGCAATCGGTCAAAGGGGGGTGGCGCACCCTGCTCTCGGTCGATCCGCCATCGGCGGCGCATGCGAGCGCCCGGTTCTGGCCGGCGCATTTGCCACGCGTTCCACAAGGGCGGGGCGATCTTGGGCGCCGCATGACGTATGCTTTTGAAAACGCACCCAAGGGGCCCATCATTATTATCGGCGCCGATGCGCCGGGGCTTCGTACGCGGCATCTGCGACAGGCTTTTGCCGCGCTCCAAGGCGCAGATGCAGTGTTCGGTCCGGCGGCGGATGGTGGTTACTGGCTCATCGGACTCAATCGTCGCCGCGCCGCGCCGGATCTATTCAACCGCGTTCGCTGGTCGACGAAACATGCGCTTGAAGACACGCTGCGAACCCTGCCGACGCATTTCGATGTGCGGATGCTGGAAACCCTTGCCGATGTGGACGAGGCGGGCGACCTGCCCATGATCGGCGCAGCTGCCTCGGCGCAGCTGCCTCGGCGCATTGACGGCTCTCATGCAGCAAGCCAGTCTTTCGCAGAAACGGGAGGGTTCAACATGAAATGGGTCGGCGTCGTTCTGGCGGTTATTATCGCCACGGGTCTTTTTCTTTTTTACGGCGTTCTGCCCCAGCGTTTTGACGCGAAAACCAATGTAGTGCTCGCACATGAGCCTTATGCGGTGAGCGATGAGGCTCGTTTGCTGCACGGAACCATCCCCGTTGCGGACCTTCATGCCGATACGTTGTTATGGAAGCGCAATCCGGCGAAGCGCCAGTCGCGCGGCCAGACAGATCTTGTGCGCCTGCGCGAAGGCGGCGTCGCGTTGCAGGTGTTCACGGCGGTGACGAAAGTGCCGCCGGATATGAACCTCGATGAGAATGCGGCTGACAAGGACAGCCTGACCTTGCTCATGGCGGCGCAGGGCTGGCCGCCGCGCACATGGTTCTCGATTTATGAGCGCGCCGCCTATCAGGCGGACCGGTTGCTAAAACTTGAGAGCGCAACGCCGAATGAATTTGTGTTTGTGCGCAGCGCCAGCGATCTTCAACGAGCGCTCGATCAGGGAAAGCTCGGCGGCGTCTACGGAATTGAGGGCGCGCATCCGCTCGAAGGAAATCTCGATAACATTGCGCTTCTGCGCGACCGGGGCCTGCGCGTCATGGGGCTGCAACATTTCTTCGACAATGAACTTGGCGGCTCGCTGCATGGGCAGTCAGGCGCTGGGCTGACGGCGTTCGGCGAGGCGGCGGTGGATGAGGCCGTGCGTCAGGGCATGATTATCGATGTGGCGCATTCGTCGGAGGCGGTGGTGCGTGATGTGCTGGCGCGCACGGAAAAGCCGGTGATCGTTTCCCATACGGGCCTCAAGGGCCATTGCGATACTGCGCGCAACATTCCTGATGATCTCATGAAAGCGATTGCCGATCATGGCGGGCTCGTGGGCGTCGGTTATTGGGAGGCGGCGGCCTGTTCCACCACGCCGCAAGGGATCGCGGCGCAAATCGTCTACGCCATCGATCTTCTTGGCCTTGACCATGTGGCGCTTGGCTCCGACTATGACGGCGCGGTCACGACAGGTTTCGACGCGTCGGAACTTCCAGCCTTGACGCAGGCGCTGTTGGATGCGGGTCTTGATGAGGAGTCGATCCGCGCCGTCATGGGCGGCAATGCGGTGCGGTTCTTTCTGGAGCATCTGCCGGCGGAATAACCGGCGTGTATTGACTCACCGAAAAGAATGCTGGTTTTGAATATCTTTTTTCGTGAAGCGGGGGCGCATCATGAACGCGAAACAAGCGAAGCCGCCAGAGGCTAAGAATCCGCCAAAGGCAGAGAAACCGCCAAAGGCAGAGAAACCGCCGAAGGCGAAGAAGCCGAAAAAGCCCAAGAAGCCCAAGAAGCCGGAAGATCCGATTCCACCCGATGGATCGTGCAAGAATTGCGGGACCGTGCTGACGGGCGATTATTGTTCCCATTGCGGACAACGCGCCGATGAGCCGCGCCGGGTCGTTGTCGGCCTGGTTCAGGATTTTCTGGTGGACACGCTTGCAATCGATGGCAAGCTGGCGCGCTCCATCGGTCTTTTGTTCTGGCGGCCCGGACGCCTCGCGCGGCGTTATCTCGACGGCAAACGCGTTACCTATTCGCCGCCCTTCCGGCTTTATCTTTTCGCCAGCGTTTTCTTCTTTCTTCTTGCTTTTGCGCTGATCGGTAAGCCGTCAGGTGTCGATCCGAAAGCCCTAAGCACGGCTGCGCTAACCGAAGATGTGCTTGCCGAAATCGAGACTGAAGACCCTGACGCCGCCGCGAGACTGCGCGCCCTGAAAGAAAATCAGGAAGAAAAGCCTGATGAAAGCGTGGGCGAGGAAACAGGCGAGGGCCCAGACGAGGAAGAAGAAAGCCTCGATATTGAGAAATCTTGGGAAGAGCTCAATTATAAAGGGCCCGACTGGTTAGAGCCTCATGCGCGGAAAATGTATGAAGCCGCGCAACATGCGTTCGAGGACCCGCGTTTGTTCTTTGCGCAATCAAAGGAAAACCTGCCCCGTGTGTTGCTGCTGGCGCCGGTTTTCTATGCGCTGATTTTGGTCGGGCTTTACATCTACCGGCGGAAATTCTTCGTCTACGACCATTTCGTAGTCAGCCTTTACATGCATGCCGCGCTCTATGCCTATCTCTTTCTGGCGCTGGTCCTCAGCACGATACCGGGCATTGGGCCGTTGCTCGCCGCCATTCCCTTGATCTGGGGATGGCTCCAGCCCTTTGTCGTTTTCCGCCAAGCCTATGGCTCCAACTGGGTGTCGGCCTTCCTGAAATGGGTGATTTCTGTCGCGGTCTATTTCGCGCTTCTGGCCCTGATCATCACCCTCGGATTTTCCGTCAGCCTCTATCAGAGCTGAGCTTTCGGGCGCCAAAATCTGGGTCCTGAAACAGCAAACGCCGCCCTGATGGGGCGGCGTTTGCTTGTAGTCTTGCCTTTGCGGCGTCGCCAGTGATGACGACCCTCAGCGAGGGTTTTTCCTCAGGCGCCCGTGGCGAGCGCTGCGGGGATGGCCACCGCGATCGCGACAATCGCGACAAAGACATAAAAAGCGACGGTTTTGGTCTTCGGGCCGGCCTTGAAAGCCGGGGCGGCGAAGTCCGCCGGATTGGTTGTAATCGCCATAATCTTTTACTCCTCGGGCCGCGTGTTATGGGCGTAACCGCCTGTTGTTTTAGGGCCCGTCATAAAACTGTCACCATACTTGCGCACTGAATGCGCAAAGTCAAGGGGAGAAGCGCAAATTATGCGCTTTTGACATAAAAGTGTAACGTAAAATAGGGTCTGAACCCCAATGAATCCGCCATTTTCCTGGAATCGACGTCAATATATGACGGTCTTTGTGACAGTCGAACGGGGGCCTTTGTGACGGCGTATCGAGGCGTCAGCGGATCAGGCGGGCGCCAATGACCGCTTGCCCGTCGCTGCCTTTTTGGGGGCCGGCTTTTTCGGCGCGGGTTGGGGCCGCGAGAAAACCCACAGATCGTCCTTCGAATCGCCGGGCCGGAACGCATAGCCAGCGACATCAAAGCCTTTGAGGTCTTCCGCGCGCTCGATCCGGTTTTCGGCGGCCCAGCGGGCCATCATCCCCCGGGCGCGCTTGGCGAAAAAGCTGATGATCTTCGCCTCGCCATCCTTCACGTCCTTGAAGACCGGCGTCACCACCGGCGCTTTCAGGGCCTTGAGATCGACGGCGCCGAAATATTCATTGGAGGCGAGGTTCACCACGGTCGGGTCCTCATGGCCTTTGACCGCCTTGTTTATTTCCCGGGAAATCCTGTCGCTCCAGAACTCATAGAGATTAGCCCCGCGCGGATTTTTCAGGCGTGAGCCCATTTCAAGGCGATAGGGCTGGATCGCGTCGAGGGGACGCAGAAGACCGTACAGCCCGGAGAGAATGCGCACATGGTCTTGCGCAAAGCTGAGATCGTCATTCGACAGGCTCGGGGCGTCGAGGCCGAGATAGACGTCGCCATTGAAAGCCAGCGCCGCCTGTTTGGAGCTTTCCGACTTTCCTTTCGGGTCGAAGGCCTGAAAGCGCTCGTAATTGAGGTCAGCGAGCTTTTCGGAAATTCCCATCAGCGACTTGATCTTGCCGCGCGTCAGCTTGCGCGTCGTTTCGGAAAGCTCGGCGGCGTCTTTCAAAAAGACCGGCTTGGTCGCGCGCGGCGCGCCGGGCGCGGCGTCGAAATTCAAATTCTTGGCGGGGGAAAGGAGAATGAGCATGGCCAAGGCACATACAGATTCTCGCACGGAATTCAATAATAACAGGGCGTGAAAAGCATAAGCGTTTTCACAACGCTTATGCTTCAGCCTGATTACATGGTGCGGTGGTGTTCGATGAGCTCGGCTTCGGTTAGCTGTCCGTCGTCATTGCTGTCAGCGTCCTGGAAAACCTTGCTTTCGAAGTCCATGAATTCCGTGCGCGTCACGATGGCGTCAGCGTCCGCGTCCATGGCCTGAAAGCGCGCCGTTTTGCGCTGCGCCGGTCTTTCCTGCATTTGCTTTTGCCGCTCGGGGTTCATGCCGCCCTTGGGGCCGGGGCCCATGCGCATGGCGAGAAAATCCTCCAACGTGAAGCCGTCGCCGTCAGCGGCGAGCGCGTCGAACATTGCCTCATGCCAGGCGTCGAATTCATCCTTGCTGAGCATGTTGTCGCCATTCTGGTCATGAAGGCGGAATTTCTGTTTGATCCCTTGATGCTTCGGGGCGGGCGAAATCGGCTCGCCGCCTTGGGCAAAGGCCGCAGGCAGGGAAAGGGCGAGAGCGGCGCCGAGCATGGCTGTCCATTTGTGAAGATGTGTGGGCATGACTGCTTCTCCTGAGGGTGGGGGTCAAAAGCTGTTTTTGACTATCGTGAATTGAGCAGACCCTGTTTTGACTGAGATCAACCTGACATCTGCGGAATTGTTTTTCACGATGACAAGTTTGTGAGAAGAGGATGGGTGCGCCCAACCGCAATTCAGTCTCATTGTACGCGAGGCTGAGGCGGCCCTACAGCATCTTGCCGGGATTCATGATCCCCTTGGGGTCGAGCGCCTTTTTAATTGCGCGCATCATTTCAAGTTCAACCGGGCTTTTGCGCTTGGCGAGGGTGTCGCGACGGTGACGTCCGACGCCGTGCTCGGCGGAGATGGAGCCGGAAAACGCGCCGATCACATCATAGACCGCGGATTCGATTTGCGGGCGGACCGGCTCCAGCACATCGGGTGCAGCGCCTTCAGGACCGACAATATCGTAATGCACATTGCCGTCGCCAATATGGCCGAACGCGACAAAGCGCGCGCCCGGCGACAGATTGAGAACGGCGGCGTCGGCTTTTTCGAGAAAAGCGGGAATGTCGCTGGTCGCAACGGAAACATCGTGGCGCGCGCCAAGACCCTCGCCATTGATGGCTTCGGAAATGGAATGGCGGATGCGCCAGAAGTCGTGGGCGTGAGTTTCATTGTCGGCGATGACCGCATCAGCGATCAACCCTTGCTCGAGCGCATCGCCGAGCATGTCTTCGACGGTTTCGCGCAAGCCTGATTTCTGGCCTGAGGAAAATTCCGCCAGTACATACCAGGGATGTTGTTCGCTCAACGGATCGCGTGTTTGCGGAATATGTTTCAACACGAGATCGATACAGAGCCGAGCCATCAATTCGAAGCTCGATGTCATCCCGCCGGTTACGCTTTGCGCTAGCGACAAAAGTTTGACGGCGTCTTCGGTGCTTTTCAGCCCGGCGCAGATGGTGATTTTCTCCGCCGGTAAGGGAAACAGTTTCAAAACGGCGCCAGTGACGATGCCGAGGGTTCCTTCACCGCCGATCAAAAGCTGTTTCAGATCATAGCCGGTATTGTCCTTGCGCAGGCGTTTCAACCCGCGCCAGATTTCACCCGACGGTGTCACCGCTTCAAGCCCGAGCACAAGGTCGCGCGTATTGCCATAGCGTAAAACATTGACGCCGCCGGCATTGGTGGAAATAACGCCGCCAATCTGACAGGTGCCTTCCGACCCGATCGACAGGGGAAACAGGCGTCCGGATTCTTTCGCGGCTTCCTGCGCTTCGGTGAGCGTCACGCCGGCGTCGACCGTCATCGTGTTGTTCAGGGGTTCGATCGCGCGAATCTTGCGCATGCGTTTCAACGACAGGAGGATTTCATCGCCAAAAGGTATCTGACCGCCCACAAGACCGGTGTTGCCGCCCTGGGGCGTGATGGCGATGTCATTCTCGTTGCAATATTTGACGACCGCCGCGACTTCTTCCGTTGAGGCGGGCGCGACGATGAGCGCGGCTTCTCCGGGCCAACGACCCCGCCACTCAGACAGGAACCCCGCCGCGTCTGCGCCTTCGAAAACGCCTTTGTCGCCTACAAGGGCGCGGATGGCGTCCAGTTTCTCGCTGGAAGGCAGGGGGCGTTTTTGCGTGGTCATCAGGGCGGTCCGGCTTGCTTTCGCCCTTGTGTAGTGAGCGCGCGCCACGGGTTCAAGCTGCCCGTAGCTTTTGCGTTCGGCGGCGAAGAGGCGTATCACCTCCTGCGAAAGACGGGGGCCATGGCTGGCGGCCTATGTTTAGAGTTTCGGGCTGGCCGGACGTTGCGGGAGAGGCGTTCATGGTAAGGTTCAGGATAATTGACGCCGCGCTGATTGGCGCGATGGCGATGCTTTTCGCCGCTTGCGGGGAAGGCGCTCCGGAAGATGCGCTCGCAGCGGCCGGCGACGATCCGGCTGCGCGCGCTGCGGCGGTGCTGTCCCTGCCATCGCGCCCGGTCGAGGACCATGGCGATGATGCGCTGAGAAAGCCGGCCAATGTGCTCGCCTATATGGACATCCGGCCGGGCATGAAAATTTTCGAAGTCGAAGGCGGCGCCGGTTATTATACGCAGCTATTCTCACCGCTTGTGGGGCCGAAGGGCGAAGTTGTCATGCACAACCCCGAGCCGTTCGACGCCTTTCTCGGCGATGTGGTGACAACCCGCGTCGCGGGGCTCGACAATGTGCGTGTGACGAAATCCACTTTTGACAATCTCGACGCTGATGACGGCTCCATGGATATTGTGACCTGGCTGCTTGGCCCCCACGATCTTTATTACACCCCCGGCGGCGCGGCGCTTGGCGATGACAAGGGCGCCTTTGCAGAGATCATGCGTATTTTGAAGCCCGGCGGGTTTTTCTTCGTGCTCGACCATGCGGCGACGCCAGGTTCGCCGAAAAGCGCGGGCAATTCCGTGCACCGCATCGACCCGGCGCTGGTCCTGGAAATGGTGACGGAGGCGGGGTTTATGCTGGCGGGCGAAAGCGACGTTTTGCGCAACCCAGACGACAATTACGACATGAATATTTTTGAGCCGGAAGTGCGGCGCAAGACCGACCGTTTTTTCTATAAGTTCAAAAAGCCTGAGTAAGTTAATCGCGCGGCGCGGCGGCGCGGGCGAGGCGGTCATTGATGGCTTCCCCCAAACCGTCCATGGGGATGGGCGCGACGGAGATTGTTTTCAAACCCTGCATTTTCGCCATGCGGTCCGCCGCACGTAAGTATGCAAAGAGATTGGCGGCGGCTTCGGTCAGGTCGCCTGTCTCACTTAGGTTGAAAGCGGTTGGTTTGCCATTCGCGACATCGCCGAAACCGATATGGATTTCGTCAGGTTTTTGTTCCGTTGCATTCAGGCGCATTGTTGCGTCGGGCGCATAATGACTGGTCATCATACCCGGCGCCTCAATCTTTCCGTGGGCGGAAGAAAGCGCGCATCCGAGCACGCTTTCAATCTCTTCACGGGCGATGCCGCCGGGGCGCAGCAGGGTGGCGGCGTCACCGTCTATTTTCACGATAGTCGATTCAACGCCGATGGGGCAGGGCCCGCCATCGAGGATCATGTCGACGCGTTCGCCCAGTGACTCTCTCACATGCTCGGCGCGGGTCGGACTGATGCTTCCCGAGCGATTGGCGCTGGGCGCCGCAAGCGGGCGATCAATCGCCTTGATCAGCGCCTGCGCCAGCTCGTGCCGGGGCATGCGGACGCCGACCGTGTCGAGACCGGCGGAAACCAGCAAAGAAAGATTGCTGTGTTGTTTTCGCGGCAGGACCAGTGTCAGTGGGCCGGGCCAGAATTCGGCCATCAGCTTTTGCGCGCGTGGGGGAACCTCCACAAAGTCCCTCGCCATCTCCATCCCTGAAACATGGATAATGAGCGGATTGAACTGGGGGCGGCCTTTGGCCTCGAAGATCCGCGCCACGGCCGTTTCATTGGTGGCGTCAGCGGCGAGCCCATAAACTGTCTCCGTCGGCATGGCGACGAGCCCGCCATTCTTGATGATGCGGACGGCGTCGGAGATGTCTTTATGGTCGAGCGCGGTCATAGCGCGCCCTATAGCAGGCGGCGCGCCCTCCGTCATAGAGGACGCGCCGTTTTCACTCCCCCTTGCGGGCTCAGGCTTTGCGCGCTTCGAGGATAATATTGAACGGCGTCTGCGCCGCGATGCGGACGCTGGCGAAACCCGCCTCTTTCAGAAGCGCCGACAGTCGCGCCGGACCGGCTTGCGCCCCCAGCGCAGCGCCGACTTCCTGCGATTTCGAGCATGGCGTGCACACGCCCGTCGAGGCCGCATAATAAAGACGGCTCACCGGATTTATATTGTCCTCAACGGCGTCGGCGGCGGCGGGCTCCACCAGGAGCACGGTTCCGCCGGGCTTCAGCGCGGCGTGGGCGTGGCGCGCGGCGCCGAGCGGATCGCCCATGTCATGCAGGCAATCCATATAGCAGACAAGATCATAGTCCTTGCCCGGAAAGTTTTTTGCGGTGGCCGCGTCGAAGGCGACATTGTCCCCGGCCGCTGCTTCTTTGGCGCGTTTGCGCGCCGTTTCCACAGAGCGAAGGTGGCTGTCGAAACCATGCACACGCGCTTTCGGAAAGGCTTTTGCGATCAGGACCGCAGATGCGCCATGGCCGCAGCCGATATCCGCAACCTTACCGCCTTGGTTCAGCTTGTCTGCGACACCGTCAAGCGCGCCGATCCAGTCAGCGACGAGGCTCGCCTTGTAACCCGGTTTGAACAGGGCTTCACAACCGCAGAACAAACGCTCGTGATGATCGGCCCAGGCGATGCCGTCTCCAGTGCGGAAAGCGGTTGCGATCTTGTCTTCGTCAAACCAGAGCGATGCGGCGACTTCGAGCGCGGGGATTAGAAAGACCGGGCTGTCGGGATCGGCGAGCACCGGCACATGCGCATCGGGAAGTTCATATGTCTGCGACGCCGGGTCAAAGGTCACATAGCCGCCGGCGGTCTGGTTGTTTAGCCATTCGCGCACATAGCGCTCGGTGAGGTTTGTGTTTTTCGCCAGCGTTTCAGATGAGATGGGCCCCGCGCCAGCCATCGCCTGGTAGAGGCCGAGCTTGTGGCCGAGGCTGGTCAGCACGCCGGACATGGCGGCGGCGACGTCGCCGACAACTTGTCCTGCAAAAACTTCCGTGGGGTTTACATTAATGGTCATGGGTTTCTCCTGTTTCTTTGGTTGATTGTTATGAATGGCAGGCAAGGACGAGCCCGCCCGCAGTCGCCGCCTGAAAGACAGGCAGCACATGCCAGGCGAGGTGCAGCGCCGCGCCGAGACCGACGAGTCCGGATGCGATTCCGGTCTTCTTCGCAGTCTCGGCCAGGCGCATGAACCGGGGCGCCGCCCGGAATGCTGACAGGGATGCGCCCAAAAAAGCGGTAGGGCGTTCAAGATGAGCAGTCATGGCCGGTTCCTCCAGTTGCCTCGTTTCGATGAACGGGTCATAGGGGGCAGGCGCTGGCGGGGATGCTTCACGGACTGAAGCTTAGCGCTACAGATTTTGAAGTAGCCCGCTTCCTGATATGAAGTAGGGCGCGCCAAAGGGGAGAGTTCTATGCAATACGGCCAGTTCTGCCCCATCGCGAAGGCGACGGAGCTCCTTGGCGATCGCTGGACGCTGCTGATCGTCCGTGAGCTTTTAATGGGAGGGCGGCGGTTCAACGCCCTCCAGCGCGGCCTCGGCACGATTTCTCCGGCGCTCCTGACAAGCCGCCTCAAAACGCTGACCGAAAACGGCTTGATCGTGAAGCGCAAAATCCCCGGCCAGAAGACCTATGAATATTTTCCGACGTCCGCCTGCGAGGAATTGACGCCGGTGCTGAAGGGGCTCGGCGACTGGGGCATGCGCTGGGCGAAAGAGCATCTCGTCGACGACGATTACGACGTCGAGCTTTTGATGCTTTATCTTGAGCGCACCATTGCGACCGAAAAATTGCCTGGCGATGAAACGACCTTGCGTTTCGAGTTCGAGGATATGCGCAAGGACCGCATCTGGTGGCTGGTCGTGCAGCGTGATGCGGTGGATGTCTGCGTCAAGGATCCCGGCCGCGATGTGGATTTGTATTTTACAACGACCGTGCGCGCCATGACCGATTGCTGGCTCGGGCATCGCAGCTACAAAGAGGCGATCCGCGAGGGCGATGTGAAAATCGTCGGGTCTGCGGATCTGACGCGTACGGTGAATTCCTGGCTGCGCTGTGTCGATTATGCGGAAGCCAGCTCTGCGCCGCTGACCGGCGAAGATATGCTCCCCGCTTGATTAGCCTGTCCATGGGGGCTCGCCTTCCATAGCCGCGGGCGCCGGCGCCAGTATACGGCTTTATCCGGGGTAAAAGTTAGCATCACCGGGCGCCGACTGCCGCCAAGAAACGAGGCTTTAGCACCGGATTGGAACAAAGCTCCGTGCGGGCACAGGAAACATGCGGACTTTACGAGCTTGATCCATGTTAATATGCGCCGGTGTTTCTTTGTGCTAGAAGGCGGCATGCCTTTGTCTTCGCACGTAGCAGGTTTGATATAGAACAGCGCTCCTCTCTCAGAAAAATCAGCGATTTCGATGTCGCCGACCATTTCCATGAGCTTGCGCCGCCCCTTGTTTCCCAGATTCTGTTTGGGCTTGCCTGCACCCTGGCGGCGGCGGGCGCTCGCGCCTTTGTTGATTTTCTGGCGCATGCGGCGGGGCCGTTTTCACTTATCTATCCGGCGATCCTGATCGCCACCCTGTTCGGCCGCTGGCAGGCGGGGCTGACGGCGTGGCTCACATCGTTTCTGTTCGCTTGGTATTTTGTTTTACCGGCGGAGGGATCGTTCGCGTTTGAAGTCGCGGGCGACGGCGCTCGTACGGTCGTCAACGGGATCGCGGCGCTGGTGATCGCTATTTTCGCCGAGATTTTTCGGCGGGCGGTGCGCGAGGCGGTCAGTGAACGCGACAAACAGATCACGGCTCGCGGTCTGTTGCTACGGGAAATCGATCACCGAATGCGCAATAATTTCGCCATCGTCGAAAGCTTTATCAAATTACAGTCGCGCAGCACCAACAGCTCCAGCGCAAAGGAAGCGCTCGACATTGCTTCGGGTCGCCTCCACAGCTTCGCCGCCGCGCATAAATCGCTCTATGAAAGCTATAACAGCGATGATGTGGCCAGCCTTGTAGATATGCGCGCTTATCTCGCCGAGATTACGGCGCATCTGTCTGACGCTCTCTTCAATGGCGATGACGTTAAAATCCGGCTCGATGTTCACGAAACGCAAATGCCGCGCGAAAAAGCGGCGGCGATCGGGCTGGTGGTGAATGAACTTGTTACTAATGCGGCCAAACACGCCTTCCGCGACCGGCAGGATGGCGAAGTCGCCATCAGCTTCGATGAAGACGGCGAAAACTGGCGCCTGACAGTCGCCGACAATGGCTGCGGTTTCGAAAATAGCGCTGGAAACAGCCATGGGAATGGCGCAAGTCTTGGCTCCAATCTGGTTGAGGCCTTCGCCCAACAGGCTGGGGCCGCCATCTCCATTGAAAGCACAGGCGCCGGCGCCCGGTTTGTCGTCACCGGCCAGCATCCGGGGTAGGGATTCGTCTGCAATCCATGCTGGCTTGTAGGACGGCAGCGCCCTAAATACCGGAAACGCCATTCCTGTTCATTTTCCGGAGCGCCCTATGACTTTCAAAACACCCATCCGCGATATGCGTTTTATTCTCGATCATGCGGCGGGGTTTGGCGCATTGGAAAAGTCCGGCGCCTTTCCGGAGCTATCGGGCGATCTGGTTGATGCGATCCTTGAGGAGATGGGGAAATTCTGCGACGGCGTGATCGCGCCTCTGAATGAGGAAAGTGACCGCAATGGCGCAAAGCTCGAGAACGGCGTGGTCAGGACGACGCCGGGCTTCAAGGAAGCCTACGCCCAGTATGTGGAAGGCGGCTGGTCGTCGCTGGCTTTCCCTGAAGAGGCGGGCGGGCAGGGGCTCCCCGCAACGCTCGCGGTGGCGCTTGTCGATGCGCTCAACGGCGCCTGCATGTCGTTCGCCATCGGCACGACGCTGACCACCGGCGCGGTGAAGGCGATCCTGCACGCGGCGACCGAGGAGCAGAGACGGCTTTATCTCGAAAAAATGGTTACGGGCGAATGGACCGGCACCATGAACCTGACCGAACCCTCGGCGGGTTCGGATCTCTCGGCGATCCGCACCAAGGCGGAGCCGGTCGGCGACGGGACCTACAGGATTTCGGGCCAGAAGATTTTCATCACTTATGGCGATCACGACATGACGGAGAATATCGTTCACCTCGTGCTTGCGCGCCTGCCCGATGCGCCGGAAGGCACAGGCGGCATCTCCATGTTCCTGGTGCCCAAATTCCATGTGAATGAGGACGGCTCGCTGGGCGCGCGCAATGACGCGCACTGCATCAAGCTTGAAGAAAAGATGGGGCTTCATGGATCGCCGACCTGCGTGATGGCGTTTGGCGACAAGGGCGAGTGCGTCGGCACATTGCTGGGCGAGGAGAACAAGGGCCTTCGCAACATGTTCGTGATGATGAACGCCGCGCGTCTCGATGTCGGGGTGCAGGGCGTCGGCGTCGCGGAGCGCGCTTATCAGCGCGCGCTGGCCTATGCGCAGGACCGCAAGCAGGGCCGGGCGCCAGGCGTTAAATCCGGCGACATGATCGCGATTTACGAACACCCCGATGTGCGCCGCATGCTCTATTCCATGAAAACGCTCACCGATGCGTCGCGGGCGATCTGTTACGCCAACGCGGTTGCTTATGACCTCGCCCATTCCGCGCCGGACGAGAAGACGCGCAAAGAGGCGAAAGCGATGGAGGAGCTCTTAACGCCGATCTCGAAAGCATGGTCCACGGACCGCGCCAATGATGTAGCCTCCCTCGGCGTGCAGGTGCATGGCGGCATGGGCTATATTGAGGAGACCGGCGCGGCGCAGCATTTGCGCGATGCGCGCATCGCCGCGATCTATGAAGGGACCAACGGCATTCAGGCCATGGACCTTGTGGGCCGCAAGCTGCAAGGCGATGGCGGCGCGGCGGCGAAAAAACTCATCGGCGAGATTCATTCCGAAGCGATGATGTTAAAGGCCGCCAAGCGCGACGACCTCGTTCATATTGGCGAACGGTTGCTCAGCGCGGCGGACGCCCTTCTTCAGTCTACGGAATGGCTGCTGGACGCGGCGAAAAAAGATCAGGCGCATGTCCTCGCCGGCGCGACGCCCTATCTCAAACAATTCGGCAATGCGGTCGGCGGCTATTACCTCGCCCATGGCGCGAAAGCCGCGGCGATCGCGGTGCATGAAGGGCAGGACCCCGCCTATTACGAATCTAAAATCGCGCTCGCGAAATTCTACGCCGATAATTATCTGACGGAGGTGGTTGCGCTTACCGATGCAGTGACGGCGGGCGCGGAGGCGGTGGCGCGCATCGGTCCGGATGTGATGCACAGTTGAGGGCCATGCCGCACTCAAGCCCGCACAGCGTTAAGCGCGGAGACGCTCTCATGCGCTGGCGGACTTATTGACGCGGCCAGCGCTCTAAAATTTTTCTCTCAATAGTCTGCTGTCATCAATTT
Source organism: Alphaproteobacteria bacterium (assembly GCA_030426465.1). Taxonomy (GTDB): domain Bacteria; phylum Pseudomonadota; class Alphaproteobacteria; order Caulobacterales; family Parvularculaceae; genus Hyphococcus. The sequence continues at coordinate 1,162 of JAUHYK010000031.1, read as the reverse complement.
TAATGATGAAAGTTTTTAGGGAAGCGCGCCCATATGCCGGATCGGTCGTCAGGCGGCGCCGGCGTTTGGCGTTTAAGGCGTTCCCAGATTTCGCCATCAAAGCATGAAAGAGAGAATGGAAGTATGAGTAAGTTTGTAACCGCCATGAGTGCGGCGGGTGTAATGTTTGCGGCAGCGTTGTGTTCCGCAGCCCAGGCGGCGACGCTGAGTATCGAGACCATTCACAAAGTCGCCGGTCAGTATGTTGACGGGACGACGGCGCAAGGCGCGCTGCTGGTGCTTGATCTCGACTATGACGACACCGGCATCCTGTCAGCGTCATATTCGATCGACGGTCATGTGGGGGCGTTCGATTCCGTCTTCATGTCGACTTTTCGCTCAAGCAGCCGCACAGCCTATGGGAGATCGCCGGTCAATGGCGTGAAAGTGCACTTCACGATCTCCGATGACGGCATCCCTTTCAATAATATCAATATCAGAAAGCTCACCTTTCTGTTTGCAGCCAAACCGGGGGCGGTCGTTCCCACTGCGCCGCTCACCGAAGCGGTGTTAATGACGTTTTTCGCCAGCGGCACCACGGCGCTTGCAACGGATTACACTTATTACGCCAACTATGCCGGCACCAATTACAGCTATGTCGGCGCCTTTAACGGGTTTTCCTTTCTCGACACGGACGGCGGCGAGGGCGGTGGAATCGACCCGGTTCTCGAAACGCCGCTGCCGGCGGCGGGCCTCTTGATGCTCGGCGGGATTGGGGCCATGGGCGGGGCCTTGCGCCGCCGCCGCAACAAAGCCGCATAAAAAAGAGCTTTCTGCGGAAACGACAAAAGGGCCCTTTGCGGGGCCTTTTTTTGTGCGCCTAAATGCTGCTGTAACGGGAAAATCCGCCAGTTTGCAGCCATTTACCCGGTGTCTCGCGTTGGCGACGGTTTGACTTTGCGCCGCCATAAATGGACAATGTGGTGTTTTTTTGTATTGGGGGATTCCTGAATGATCACGATCAAACAACTCGGTTTCGCACTTGTTGCGAATATCGCGGCTTTTGGCGCCGCCCACGCCGTTATCATCGATTTCGATAATTCTACTGGTGGGCCAATCGCCGCCGGTGACAACATCACCGAACAATATGCGGATCTCGGCGTTCACTTTCAGGCGCTAGAGG
>JAUHYK010000030.1 GCA_030426465.1 Alphaproteobacteria bacterium | reverse complement strand
CATCGAAACCGTAGTTGTTGTCGTTCTTCTCGAGCAGCTTGCCGACCACGACGGAGCCTTCGCTACCGGCGTTCTCGGCGATCTGGCGCACCGGCGACTGCAGGGCCTTGCGGACGATGTCCACACGCCAGGCGAGCCGGCTCCGGTCGATGAGCAGATGGACGGCATCATCACCGAGTCGTCGGCGAAGTTGTTCCGGTCGGGCGCAAGCGTTTCGCCTATATCGACACGCAAGGAAAACTGCCGGGCATGATTGAGCTGATCGAGCTGAGCGACGGCGTCGAGGATATGTTTGCAGGAATAAAGGCGCAGGCGGAAGGTTGGGACGGCGCTGATCCGATACGCCGGCCCTGAACCTCTAGCGGAGGCGTTCTTTTAATCTCTGTGTGATAAGCGCAAGAGCATCCCGGCCGACGTCAAGAACGCCGTTGAATGAAATGAAGCCGTGAATGGTCCCTGGATAGTCAACATACTCTGTCTCGACGCCAGCCGCTTGCAACTTTTCCGCAAACTCTTTGTCTTCATCATGTAACATGTCGTTTCCGGCTGAGATGACAAGCGCTGGCGGAAGCCGGGACAAATCTTCGGCCAGCAGCGGGTAGGCGAGCGGATTCGTCAGATCATCCGGATTCGGCGTGTACATATCCGCGATCCATTGAACGTCACCTGCTGACAGAAAATATCCGCCCCCGCCAAACTTCTTGCGTGACGGCGTGACATCATTGGCGGTCCGCATCAGTCCTGGATAGCAAAGGATCTGGTAAGAGACGCTAGGCCCGCCATTTTGTTTCGCCATTAGGCAAACAGACGTTGCAAGATTGCCGCCGGCGCTGTCGCCTGCGACGACGATGCAGTTTGCATCGCCGCCTAGAGATTCGGCGTTATTTTTCGTCCACAATAGCGCAGCGTAACAGTCGTCGGGGGCGGCAGGAAAAGGGTGCTCGGGCGGCTGGCGATAATGAACATTGACGACAATAATTCCTGCTTCCTGACATAATGTGCGGCAAAGGCCGTCATGAGAATCGAGGTTGCCGAGCGCGAAACCGCCGCCATGATAAAAAAGAAGGAGAGGCCGTTTGCCGGCGCCGTTTTCGGGCCAGTATATGCGAACGGGAATGGCGCCGTTCGGGCCGTCTATATCCCTGTTTTCAACCTGTTTGACTTCCTGGCGCGCGCCGCCGTTCTCTATGGAAATTGTTTCCAGCGCCATACGAGCGTCTTTGATCGCCATTTCATAGAGTTTAGGGCCTTCCATCGCATTCATGACGTCGAGGAGGGCTTTTGTCTGGGGATCGAGGGCCATAACGGCAGGTCCTATATGTTGCACTGTCAGGCGGTAGGAAGCTTGTAATCTTTGTAAGCGTCGCGAATGGCGGTTTTCTTGATTTTGCCGGTCGCGGTGAGCGGGAGTTCGTCGACAAATACAATGTCGTCCGGCAGCTGCCACTTTGCGAATTTCTTTCCAAGAAAGTCGAGCAGCTCTTGTTTGTTAATGATGGCGTTGCTCATGGGGATGGCCAGCATGAGCGGACGCTCCTCCCATTTCGGATGATAAACGCCAATCACCGCCGCCTGACTGATCTGAGGATGACCGGTCGCAGCGTTCTCGAGTTCGATAGTACTGATCCATTCACCGCCGGACTTGATGACGTCTTTTGTGCGGTCTGTGATCTTCATGTAGCCGTAACGGTCCCATGTGGCGACGTCTCCCGTCGGGAACCATCCGTCGTCGTCCAAAGGGTTTTCATCTTCCCGTTTGAAATAGCATTTCGCCGCGAAGGGGCTTTTCACCCAGAGATCGCCGGAAGTTTCACCATCGCGCGGTGCGAGGTTTCCGTCTTTATCGACGATCTTGATTTCGATGCCATATTGAACGCGGCCCTGTTTGGACAATTGTACACGCTGTACTTCTGGAGAAAAGGCGGCGACTTCCGGCGTCAGCGACGAAACTGTGCCCATAGGGCTTGTTTCGGTCATGCCCCAGATTTGCAATACGCGCACATCATATTTGTCACGGAACGTATCGATCATTGATTGCGGTACGGCAGAACCGCCAATGGTTGTCCGCTTCATGCTATCGATGCGAAGGCCATGGCCTTCAAGATAATCAAGCACCATGGTCCACACGGTCGGCACCGCGCAGGCGAAGGTGGCGCTTTCTTCATTGATGAGTTCGATAATGCTTTCCGGATCCATTTTGGGGCCGGGCAACACCAGCTTGGCGCCTGTCATGGGTGCGATATAGGGCATTGCCCATGCGTTTGCGTGATACATTGGTGCGATGGGCAGGATTGCGTCTTCGGCGCCAAGATCGAGCGCGCCGCGCTGCGCTGCTGCAAGCGCGTGAATGACAGTCGAGCGATGGGTGTAGAGAACGCCTTTGGGATCGCCTGTGGTTCCTGACGTGTAGCAGAGAGAGGACGCGGCGCGTTCATCGAATTCCGGCCAGTCAATATGATCCGGCACGCCCGCTAGGAAATCGTCATAGCTGATCGCGCCGCGAAGGTTGGTTTGAGGCATGTGCTCCCGGTCAGTAAGCACAACATAACGTTCGATCGAAGGAAGTTCGCCGGAAAGGCGTTCGGCGAGATCGACGAAAGACAGATCGACGAACATCATTCGATCTGCCGCGTGATTGACGATGTATTTTATCTGCTCGTCGAAAAGTCGCGGGTTGACGGTGTGCAGGACGGCGCCGATGCCGGAGACCCCATAAAAAAGTTCAAAATGGCGATGAGTGTTCCAGGCGAGGGTGGCGATGCGGTCGCCAGGCTTTATACCTTCGGCGAGAAGCGCGTTCGCCGCTTTTGCCGCGCGCTTATATGCGTCTTGATAAGTATAGCGGTGAATCGGACCTTCCACAGTCCGGGTGACGATCTCGCGCCCTCCATGATAGGTTGCTGCATAACGCAGCAGTGATGAAATCATCAAAGGCGCGTCCTGCATCAAGCCAAATAGCGACATAAGCTTTATCCGTTGTGCCGGCTGGGGAGGCCTGCAAGTTGTCCGCCGTCGACCAGAAGCGGTGAGCCGGTGATCATCGAAGACTCATCAGAAGCAAGAAACAGAATCGCTTGCGCAATGTCGATAGGTTTGGCGACCCGCCCAAGCGGCACCAGCGACGCCATGCCGTCCAGCATTGCTTGGCGTGACTGAAAACGCTCGGCTACATCATCCAGCATTTCCGAGTCTACGTAAGTCGGGTGAATGCTGTTGCACCTGATGCCGTATTTGGCGGCGGCGAGCGCCACTGATTTAGTCAGCATGGTGACGCCGCCTTTTGTTGCGCTGTATCCGGCAATATCTTCACCGCCCACGAGGCCGGCAACAGATGAGACGTTGATAATAGAGCCTTTGGCGCCGGATTTGCGCATCGCTGTGATGCTATGCTTGCAGCCGAAGAAGACGCCGTTCAAGTTGACGGAGACCATGGCGTTCCAGTCGTCTGCGGAAAGCTCTTCAAAGTCTCCGGCGCGCCCGATGCCTGCGCAATTCACAAGAATGTCGAGCTTGCCGTATTGTTCGAGACAGTGATCGGTAAGATCTCGCCACTGATCTTCTCTGGAGACATCCAGAAGCCGCGCTTCGCCGCCGCATTCCTCGGCTATGGCGCGGGCTTTATCGAGCTGCAGATCGGCGACGATAACTTTTGCGCCTTCTTCGGCGAAAAGCCGGCATGTGGCTTTCCCGATGCCCGAGGCGCCGCCTGTCACAATGGCTGTTTTGTCCGCAAGCCGGCCTGTCATTGCTTCTCCCTTTGGCCCGATCATCTCAACGTTTTCCTAATAAGGAAATGCAGACGGGACTTTTCCGCCCACTCTAGAAGTTTCAGCGCCATTGAGGCCATAGCGAAAACTACCTACGAAAAAATGGTGCATATGCTGGCGAAACAAGGCTTCAGCTGTGAATGCAGACCGTCATCCGGAGGTGAGTCAAATCCGCCCGCGCGCAATTACTCGCCATTCCCGCTATCCTGGTTGCCTCTGGATGAACTCAAGGACACGCCGGTTGAAATGATCGGCTTCCTCCCAGAAAGGGCAGTGCCGACTGTTCTCAAAAATAGCAAGTTCTGAATCTGAAATTCGGCTTTGCATATGCTCCACACCAATGCGGGCAATGCTCGGAGCGCCGGCGATCAGCAATGTCGGCGCTTCGATTGTAGGTAAAACATGCACCCAGCTTCCCAGGCTCAAATCTCTAAATAGGCTCGCCGCGAAACCAATATCGGGCCTCTTTGCATCTTGAATGAACTCTTTGAGCGCACTTGGTGCGGGTGGGGTTGCAAACATGGTTGGCACGAATGCTTCGATAAAGGCGTCACGGTCGGCTCTAATGTCGGCAACCTGCGATTCGATCTTTTGAACGGTTAAATCAGACAATCCGCCGGACCAACCGTCACCGTTTAACAGCTTTGGCGGTTGCTCAACTAGTGCAACGGTCAAAAATGAAGAAGCACCGAGGCGGTCATGAAGGGCAAGCAACACGCTGGCGCCCATTGACCAGCCAATTGCATGGAAGCGATCAACATTCAAATGACGCGTAAGTTCGACAACGTCCGCCGCTAACCGATCTATGCTTGCGTCATTATCGCCTGGGGTTGCTGACATTCCGTGACCGCGCAGATCAATCGCGATCACATTGAAATTTTTTGACAAAGGTATGATTTGTCGATGCCAATAAAGCGTCGACATTGACCAGCCATGCAGGAGAATAATCGTTTCACCCCTCCCGCGACGGAGATAATTGATTTTCGCTCCGTCAGACGTCACAAAAGCTGCCAACTTCAAGCTCCCGTTAGCTGGTTCCTATACGCACCAAACGTGTTGGATACACGCAGCTTGCGGTTAACTGTTATCCGTATAATGGAGCGGCTCTTCCATCCTCGTCCCCATATGCGGGGCCGTCCGCCCAGACGATAGCATAGCAGCCATATTCAGTTTTCATTGATTCAATTCGGCCAGGCTCGATTATAGCGAGAGACCCAGCGCTGATTCTTGCGCCATTAATCTCCACGCTGCCGCCTTTAACAAACAGCTCATACGGGCTGTTAATAACGTGCGCCGGCGCGCTGGCGTTCGGCAACATTCGCAGTTGAATGAGGCGCAAGTCGTGCCGGGTTCCAAAGTAGTCATAGATAAGTTGACTTGAGGCGTGTTCGAAGCCCGCCGACGTTTGCGGCAGCCCGTCAACCACGATGTTGATGTCAGGCTCAGCTAAAGCTGGCAATGCAAGCCCGGCGCTTGCCCGCGCGCCTGCGTGAAGCCGGTGAACGCTCGCGCCAGGTTCAGGATAGATAACCGGCCCCTCAAGGCGACTGACAAGGACAGTCCTAGCGTATGAAATGGCGTCGTGCGTCGCGCCGGCAAGATTGATGCCCATTTCACCGCACGATATAGTGCCTTGATAATCGCTCAATCCGCCTTCAAGAACGTAGCTTGTCGCCACATCAAGGTGCTGGTGAGTGCGGCTGCGAACGAATGGATCGAAAGCCACTGCGCCCAAGAACTGACCTTTATCATCATCCAGCCGGATGATTTTTTGATATAGGCCTTCGGCGCCGGCTGAGGTCCATGGGATCGCCGCAAGATCGAATACGTGCAGTTTGGCGCGAGGAATGGGCGATGAGGCCAGGCGCATCAGGGCGCTCTCATACTCGGCGTGAAATATGCGCGGAAGAATGCACACTCAACGCTCAATGCGACGTCTGTTGCAATAGTGGCTTTTACTCGAGTCTTCATTGATTGCTCTCTATTTCTATACGGATTATTTCATGGAATAGCGCAAGTGACGAAAACGGGGCGTATAGGCCGTAAAGAATAACTGCGCAAAGACGGGCTTTATTGCGCCGGTTCACGTCTGACGCGAATCTCGATCGTAGCATCGAGCAGGCCCGTCGTTGTGAATCGTCGCATCGTTATGATTTCTTCGAAAACACCCGTCGCGCCTTCAAACTCGCCCGTTCCGCCGATGACCCTTCCATAACCATGCGGTGCGGGGCCGACATTGGTTGCTTTGGTGTCGTTGCCCGTCCAATCGGCGTCGCCGCCGCGAATATCTGAAAAGATTTTGATGTGTTCAGGAAGAACCTGCTCTTTCTCATAGAGAAATAATGATCCTCGCCCAAAGACATTAATTGTCCAGTAAGTGTCCCAAGCTTCGCCGGACGCCGGTCCGCCGCTGGCCGAAAAGTCCTCGAGTTCGCTCGCGACGCCGATGATTGCGCCAGTCTGATCTCGCACTTGCGAAATAAGGGCGAGTCCCGGTCCATTAAGTGGGGTGACCCCTTCCGGCATGGGCAGGATCGCGACTTTTCCCTCGTGCGAAACGGCGATCACATCTTTGACCGTATCGAGATAAAACGACTGGATATCGTCCGTATCGGAAGCCGGTTGCGCAGCCGCCCCGAAGGCGAAAAGGCCGAACCCTGAAAAGGCTAGCGCGATAAGGCGGACTGAGGCGCGGGCGATGGTTCGTTCATACATCCTGCTAATTTCTCCTCCCCTCTATGAACCATGGCATCAGACGATGAAAGTCGAGGTCGGTGAATGGCGGAAACCACTCAAAGTGCAGTTCTCCTCCCGATTCCGGCGCGGTTTAGGTAATATTCGTCATTTAGCCCCGTGCATTCGGGTGTAGGTTTGATACTGCAAAAATGCAGGCGCAATATAATAACTCGCCAGCATTCAGGGAGGATTACATGGATGGAAACAGCGGGCCCGTCGTTGGTCACACCAAACTGGAAATACTGAAGCAGCACCGTCCTGCATTTTTGGACCCCAGCAAATTGCCATGGACCCCGTGGGTGATGGAAGGCACTAACTTCAAGCTGCTCAACATAGACAAAAAAACCGGAGGGTTCACGATTCTTCTGAAAGTCGATCCCGGTCTTGATACGCCCGTACACGGACATTTGGGCGGCGTTGAAGGTATCGTGCTGAAAGGTGAATTTGGATATGACGATGATCGCGGCGGCGAAGGCTGTTACTTTTATGAAGATGCAGCGACCCGGCACAAACCGGATTCCCCGAGCGGAACAATAATGTTCGCAACGGTCTATGGGCCGATCGTCGGTTACGATGATGAGGGCGGCGTCGCCGGCATCGTGGATGCGCGCCTCATGTATGATCTCGCAGCGGCAAACGGCGCGGCTGACCACCTCGCGCATCTCGCCGATTTTCCATCTTAATCATTACAGCGTTATGACCAAGAAATTTGCATCGCAAGCCGACCTTGAAGAAAAGAAGGTCACGTTCTCCGAACTTTATCCGGGTCGTGCTTACGCATATACGGCGGAAGGCGACCCCAATACCGGCGTCATTATCGGTGATGACTGCGTTCTTATAGTCGATACGCAGGCGACGCCGGACATGGCGGCGGACGTCATCGCCAGAATCCGCAGTGTCACCGACAAGCCGGTGAAATATGTCGTGCTTTCGCATTATCATGCCGTGCGCGTTCTCGGCGCCTCAGCCTATGGCGCTGACCATATTCTTGCGAGCCAAGACACCTACGACCTGATCGTCGAACGCGGCAAGGAAGACATGGCGTCGGAGATCGGACGTTTTCCACGGCTCTTTAAAGGCGTCGATTCCATTCCGGGCCTCACCTGGCCGACCATGACGTTTACCGGCAAGATGACGCTGTATCTCGGCGAACTTGAAGTGCAGCTGTTGCAGCTCGGGCGAGGGCACACGAAAGGCGATACGGTTGTATGGCTGCCGAAGGAGAAAATCCTTTTTGCGGGCGATCTCGTGGAATATGGCGCAACGCCATATACCGGCGATGCGTATCTTACGGATTGGCCAGGGACGCTCGACAGGCTTGAGGCGCTGGGCGCGAAAGCTGTCGTACCCGGTCGCGGCGATGCATTGATGACGCCGCAAGCTGTAGCGGAAGGGATCAGCGGCACGCGCGATTTTATTTCCGATCTCTTTAATGCGGTTAAAAGCGAAGCGAAAGCTGGGCGCGACCTGAACGCCGCCTACCGCGCAGCCCACCAGCAGCTTTCAAGCGCCTATGGTCATTGGGTTATATTCGATCACTGCCTGCCTTTTGACGTCACCCGCGCCTATGACGAGGCCACTGGCGTTCGTGATCCGCGCGTCTGGACGGACGAGCGTGACCGCAAAATGTGGCTTGAACTGGAGGGCGCGCTCTCCTGATGGATACCGGGCTGAACACCCCTTCGCGTTTATATGGCTATGTGCGCTCGCCTGATCAGGGCGCGACGCATGTTGCGACGCATCCGGTACTTATCGTTGGCGGCGGGCTTGTCGGCCTGACGATGGCGATAGACCTCGTGTCAAAAGGCGTGAAGGTTGTTGTTCTCGAAAAGTCGAATACGTTAAGCGAGGGATCAAGGTCGATCTGTCAGGCAAAACGTACGCTCGAAATCTGGGATCGCCTTGGCGTCGGCGACATCATGGTCGAGCGCGGCGTTGAGTGGCGAGAGGGCAAGGTCTTCAATCACGACAGCCTGTTATACAGCTTCGATCTGCTTCCCGAAGGTGGTCACAAAATGCCTGCCTTCGTCAATCTTCAGCAATATTGGGTTGAAGAATATCTTGTGGAGAGATTGCTTGCGCTGGGCGGTGAAGTACGCTGGCGCAACGAAGTCGTCTCCGTTGATCAGTCCGATGAGAACGTCACGGTCAATATCGATACGCCGGATGGTCGCTATCAGCTTGATTGCGAATGGCTGATCGCTTGCGACGGCGCGCGATCGGGAGTGCGCCGCCAGCTCGGTCTTTCCTTCGACGGTCGTGTCTTTAAGGATAAATTCCTTATTACTGACGTCAAAATGAAGGGCGATTTTCCAAATGAACGCTGGTTCTGGTTTGAACCGAAGTTTCATTCGGGCCAGACAGCGCTGCTCCACCGTCAGGCGGATGATATATGGCGCATTGACCTGCAGCTTGGCTGGGAAGCGGATTCGGAAGAGGAAAAAAAACCTGAAAACGTAAAACGCCGTATCCGCGCCATGCTGGGCGATGATGTTCAATTCGATATAGAATGGATCAGCGTATACGTCTTCCAGTGCCGCACATTAAACGACTATGTGCATGGCCGCGTGATCTTCGCCGGGGACGCAGCTCATCAGGTTTCGCCTTTTGGCGCCCGAGGCGGCAATGCCGGCGTGCAGGACGCGGATAATCTCGGCTGGAAATTGAAGCTTGTATTGGACGGCGTCGCGCCAAGAAGCCTTCTCGACACATATAGCAAGGAACGCGTATTTGCGGCCCAGGAGAATATCCTTCATTCAACGCGCGCCACCGACTTTATTACGCCAAAATCGAGAACAAGCCGGGTTTTGCGCGACCAGACGCTATCGCTTGCCGCCAAATATCCGTTCGCGCAGTCTTTGGTGAATTCTGGCCGTCTTTCTGTGCCTGCGAATTTGACAGTGTCAGAACTGAGCACTGGCGATGAAGCTGTTTTCGATTGTGCGATACAGCCAGGCTCTCCCGCGCAGGATGCCCCGTTGAATGTCAACGGCCAAGGGGGCTGGTTCCTGAACGAGCTGAAGGACGAATTTACCGCAGTAGCTTATGAACCGAACGGTCTGAATCTCCCACCCCGGATAGATGTCGACGGAATAAGCGTTGCTGTGAAGACCATTGGACAAGGGAGAACGCTTTGCGAAGGCGATGGTGCGCTGCGCGGCCGTTATGATCTCACCCCTGGTGCGACCTATCTATTCCGGCCCGATCAGCATGTGGCCGCGCGGTGGCGCGGCTGGCCCGGCGAGAGGCTTGAGCAAAGCGTTCGGCGCGCGGCAGGGAGACTGTCATGAACGGTCCGTCGCGCAACACTGCGACCATAAATTTTGAGCCGGCCTATGAGAATGGTGATGCATTTTACGCTGCGCTTGTTGAGGCTATCGACGTTGTCGGAGATGATCGGGCGCTGGAATTTCTGGCGCGGCTGACTCTCATTCTGTCCAACCAGATCGGCCGCGAGGATGTCCTCCGTGAAGCGATTGAACTTTCAAAGGCCGATATTCTCAACCGGTGACACGCCCCGGCTGTATGTTGCCTTGCAGCAATGGTGGAATTTGCACCTGAGGAGCGATTTGCAGGAGGTTTTAGCGTCGGCGAAAATCGTGTAATCTCACCGAAAAACAGGCGTGTTTTGTTAACCACGTCAGGCGAGGAGGATTGATCCGATGGGTGCGATATTAGCCAGTTACCGTGATCCCATGGACATTTGCGGGCAGATGCTCGCCTGCAGAAAGTTCGAGGACATTACAGATAAAATTCTGCATCCTCTTGCAGAATGCCTTTCCGCGCAAACGGCTTCGTTTCGTCAGTTTCACCTGAATGGAAAAACATATTCGATCGGGCAAAACGCTTGCCATCAGGTCGCGGATCAGTCGCATGAACGCTATGCGTCTTATTATTACCGCATGGATCCAGTGCTGCAATACGGCATGGCGCCTGGTGGACGGTTGGGCAGCCTGTCGCGTTTTGGATATGACCTTTTTTGCCTCGCCGACATCTGCGACTACCGGCATTTGATCCGGTCCGAATATTATCAGGAATTTTTCCAGCCCAATCATATTCATCATGTGCTGGTGCTGGCGTTCCGCTTGTTCGGCAACAGGGATCAGGTTGTCTTGCTTGGTTTTCACAGGCCGTCCGATGCGCCGAAATTCACGAAAACCGACGTGATGCGTGCACGTTATTTTGCCCCTGCCGCGCTTTCCGCCTTGCATGGTTTGACGGTTGAAAGCGCTCTTGAGAAAAGCCGTGTTATTGTCGACACCTTGGAGCGGGCGTCAAAAGACGTGGGAGTGCTGTTGGTCGACAGCGCCGGAAGGCTTGTCTATGCGAATGAACGCGGCGCTGCAGCGTTTTCGGTCGTTCAGGACCAGTTTGGCGATTATCATGTCAATGGCGACCCCTGTGTTATGCAGAACCTGACCCGCGCCTGCATTGATCTTGATTGGCGGCCCGCCGAAGTGCGTGACAAAGGAAAAATCCTTGAAATCAATGGGCCGTCCGGGGTGCCGATGAATGTGCGCATTCAGCCGCTTGAACAGGATGGGCGCATCCGCGCTTTTATGGTCACCTGCGATAACGACGACCAGTCAGGGATTGTTCTGCAGGATCGCCTGGCGGCGCTCGGCCTGACTGCGCGTGAACAGGATATTGCGCGTCTTCTTAAGCGGGGTGCTTCCAATCAGGATATCGCCTTTGAACTGGGGATTAGCGTGCGCACGACAGAAAATCATCTGCGTTCGATTTACGCAAAAGTCGGCGTAAATTCGCGCGGCCAGATGATATCCAAAATTTTCAACTTGATCTAATATTCATGTTAGTACGCCAGCACTATAATTTTTTCACGAGAAACAAAAAGATGATCCACAGCTGCTTACTCTCAATTACTAAATGAGCAGCAAGTCTTATCTGTCTATCAATTTTCGCAATTGGCTACAACGCATGCGCCGCTCGCGAATTATCTAACATGCACATCAATCATAATCATGCAGACCTGCCTTCCAGAACAAAGTCGCCTCAGGTGGGGCAGTATAAAGTGTGAGCTAACAAAACTAGCGCAGTTTAATTTTCACTTTTGTAATACATTGAATTATAAACAAGAATTATAATTACATCTACGTTCACACCGTAGGGGTCACTGGTTCAATCCCAGTCGCGCCCACCACTTATATCAGTCCTTTTTTTTCTGCTTTTTCCGGTTCATGCATAACAACGCTGACAGCCTTGCGTTGTAATCATGTTTTTGAGGGATCAAGATGAATGCGTGCGTTCCCTGACTGACGGACATAAGCGTTCAAAGTATTGTCTCGGGGGGGCAAGCCACTGTCAGTCGAAGGTTCTCATGGGCTGCTTCGAGGCTGAGTTCCATATCGCATCTGGCTCAACATTTTATGTCGCGTGCACGACAGTCAAAGCGTTGTTTGAGTGTTTGGCCAAAAAAGTAGTCAGGTCGTTGAAGCCATCATTGTAAGCTACGTCGGTGATCTAAGAGGCTATTCTTCCTGCGACGACAATATCGCGTTGAGGCTCGCAAGTCTGATCTTGTAAGGCTGTTCCCGAAACGGACTTTCGATGAGCATATTTCTTTACTGCCGCGGTCGCGAGCGACGGAAAGAAGGTTTACTAAGTCGTTGGCGATGCGATCGAGGCAGGGACAGTCGAGCTGCGCGGCGACAAGGCGCGCTTTGCCGACTTTCTGGCGAGTGTTCAGGTCTTTGACCCGAATTTTAATTTGTCGACCCCCTTATAGTCTTTGCCGACCTTCGATTTTAATGGCATGGATATATGGTCATGAACGAAAGCTGGTATCGTCATATTGCTGCTTTGCGCGCGCATCTGGCATTGAGCCCAGAAGCTGGGCGAGTGCGGGATTTAGGCGTCGTCGGCGAAGCGCTCGATCCCGATGTGGTTGAGGCTGTTCTGGAAGAGGCCGCGCGCTTTTCTGCAGATGTGCTCGTTCCATTTGACAAAACGAGTGACGCCGAAGGCTGTTCCGTTGAGGACGAACGTGTGCGCCTCGCCTCAGGTCATGCTGAGGCATGGGCGCAATGCTGTGAGGGCGGTTGGGTCGCAGTGGATGCGCCGGAAGCTTATGGCGGCCAGGCGCTGCCGCTTTGCCTCGCGAGTGCTGTGCAGGAGTTGTTCGATCGCGGCAGTGTCTCGTTTGGCATGTTGCCGGGCGCCATTCGCGGAGCAATCAAGTTATTGAAGGCGCATGCTGCGCCTGAGGTGGCGGAGGCCTGGATTCCTAAGCTCGCAAGCGGCAAATGGGGCGCCACGATCTGCATTTCAGAAGCTGAAGCCGGGTCCGATGTCGGTCGCATTCGCGCCAAGGCCGCTCAGGATAAGGCAGGCGTCTGGCGTCTCACTGGCGAGAAAATGTGGATTTCCTACGGCGATCATCCCCTTACGGAAAGAATAGGCCATCTAACGCTGGCGCGCATTGAAGGCGATGCAGCGGGGACAAGGGGTCTCAGTCTTTTCCTGGTTCCCAACGTCTTAGACAATGGTTTGTGTAACAATGTTCACGTGAGAGGCATTGAGCATAAAATGGGTCTTCACGGCTCGCCGACTTGCGCGATGGGCTTCGAAGGCGCGCAAGCGGTGCTGATCGGCGAGCAGGGACGAGGTCTTCCGCAGCTGTTTAGCATGATCATCGCCATGCGATTGAATGTTTGTTGTCAGGGGTTAGGTTTTGCGGAGGATTCATATGAAACAGCGTTTGATTATGCGTTAGAGCGCCGGCAGGGTGGGCGTCCTGACGCCCCTCCAGTGCCGATTATCGAGCACGCGGATGTGCGCGCCAATCTTTTGTCCATGGCGAGCGAGATCGAGACTTTGCGCGGGTTGAATATCGCCGCCTCTGCGCTGGCTGATATTAGCGAATTTGATCAAGATATAGATGAACGGAAGAAAGCGACGGCTCTACTTGGTTTTTTGCTTCCGATTTTGAAAAATGCTGGTGCGGAAGCTGCTTTCGAGATCAGCGCTAAAGCGATCCTTGTGTTGGGTGGCGCTGGTTTTACAAAAGACTGGCCAATCGAGCGTCATTTGCGCGACTCGCGGGTGCTTGCAATATTTGAAGGCACTACCGGCATTCAAGCTCTTGATCTTGTCAAGCGGCAACTGACTGGCGCGCGAGTTGGCCTTTTAGAGTTTTTACGCTGCGCTCGCGATGAGTGCGCGGCTTCTAAGGAGCCATTGGCGCAGTGTGCGGAAACGCTTTTTAATGCTCTAGAATCAGCTTCAATCTGGTTATCCGATCCTGCGCGTGAGCCACTTGAGGTTGAGGCTGCTGCGACGCCAACATTGCGTTTGGCGACCATGGCGGCGCAAAGCTGGATTGCTCTTAGATTGAGCAGTCAAGAGGGTGAACAGGATGCGGCGGCAAAGCGCTTGACGATAAGCGGGCGCTATTGGCTCAAAGAATTGGAGGGCCAAGCTACGAGGTTGCTGCAAGCCATCTATTTTGCTGCGGATAAACAGTCTTTGTGGTCGACATAAAAAATAGCGTGCTATCGATAGCACGCTGCTGGTTGATTCCTCTCATTCAAAAAACCAGTTTTTGAAATCACTGATTTTCTCACGCTGTATATTCACCTGTAAATACAGGCTTGGCGCAATGTGAAACCATGCGTTGTGTGCTGAAAAAGCTGATCCGCGTAAGCTCACACTTTCAGGATGGCGCCGTTCAGGATTATGAGTGGCGGGACAGCCGCTCTCCAAACAGCAACTCGCAAGGCTTGTCTGTCGGCCCGGAACGCTTCGATGGGCGAGCAATCGTATCCTGTCTATATAGGATCAAGATCCGATGAGTGTAATGGCGGCGCCTGAAAAAAAAGAAATGTTACTTCTGGAGTCTATGGAGTTACCGCATCAGGCGATGAATTTTGTCAAAACCTGATGCGGCCGAAGACAAAGCTCCGTCTCAAGTTGGCCAGTTTAGGTTGAGCTGGGTCAGGCGCCTGCCGCTTCCGGGAGGAAGTTGCAGAAGCGTTCCACATCTTCGAGCTTGCCCATAGAGACGCGAGTCCAGTCCGTGTAATCCATATATTGTCCACGAACGATGATTTTCTCATTTTCCATTAGCTTCTGGATGTCGTTCGCGGCTTTTCCAGACTTGAAATAAACAAAGTTGGTTTGCGACGGCAGGGTTTCCATGCCGAGAGAGGCCGTTTTGTCCATCACCATTTGCCGGGCCTCAACGATTTTCGATTTTGAAAAGTCCAAAAACGCTTGGTCGTTGTAGGCGCCGATCGCTGCGGCGAGGCCGGTTCCTGCGATCCATGACATTGCCGTGCCGCGAATCTTCTCGGCGGTTTCTTCCAAAGATATCGTATAGCCGACGCGCAAGCCCGCCATGCCGTAAATTTTGGAAAAGGTGCGCGAGACAATAACGTCTTTGCCTTCCTTTACGAGATCGACGCAAGTGTTGCCTTCCGGATCATCGGCAAGTTCCATATAGGCCTCGTCGACCAGCACTGTGGTTTTAGCCGCCATGCGCTTGACTGCGCCCTTAAATGTTTTGGCGTCGGAAACAAGCCCTGTGGGATTGTTTGGGTTGCAAAGTTGGACAAGCCCGGTGTCCTCGGTGACCGCGGCTTCGATGCCTGCAAGGTCAACTTCCATATCGTCTGTAAGCGGGATGCGCGTGATGTTCGCCATGCCGAGGCGCACGGCGTAAAGTGCGGTTGTGTCCCAGAAAAGCCGGGGCGCCACGATCGGCCCTTTTGGGCCGTAAAGTACGGCGATTGCGGAAAGCGCCTCTCCAGAGCCGGTAGTGATGACGATTTGTTTTGGATCGACACCATGGCGCTCAGCGATCATTTCCGCGAGGGTAATATTGGCTTGACCGGGATAGTACGCGCCTTTCTTGCCGGCATATTCGACCATGCGAAGTGCAGATTCTGATGGGCCATAAGGGTTTTCGTTGCGGGCGAGTAGTGCGATGCCGTCATCTGGTCCAAGTAGCGCGTGGTCAAGATGAAGCGCTTCAGGTGGAAACGCCTCTTCTTTTTTTGCAGCCGCCGCGCCGGTCGCGCCCGCCAGCGTGGCGCCGGCGGCGCCTGTTAAGATGAGGCGTCTTGAAAGTTCTATCGACATAACTTGAAGCTCCTTTGGTCTTGAGAAATAGGTGAGTTGGCTCTCTGAACGCGCCGCACAGGATTGAAGGGAACCGAAATTCTATTGGCTGATCGGCTAACGCCGCCATAAACCGCCAGCATGTGCTGGTTCGCAGTTTCACCGTTTGACTGTGATGTATTCAGGCTGTCGTTAGTCACTAAGGGGGGGCGGGTCGGTGCGCAGAAGGCGGGCCGATTACCGAAAGTAGGCGTCACATCGCGTCCCCTGTGTTGGTGCAGGATTTACACCTGGCAAGCGTCAGCACCCCGCAACTGACGTTTGCCTGCAAGCTCGTGTTTCCAGCCCTGATTTATTGATTTTGAAAAATCTTATCGCAAGTCTAGGAACAATGCATCTTTTTTTATGAAGGTTTTTGAATTTGAAAATCTCTGAACGGAAGGTTCTCCGTATAAAGAGGGGTCGTGTAAGGGCGCTATCGATACGCCAGATTCGATATGGCGATAAATGTCGAATCTAAGAGCTAAGTCTGTCTTTTCTCTAGATGATCCCACTAATTGTTCGGCGGTGAGGCTTGTTTGTCCGATTTTCGTCCATGAATATAGCTACGCTGGTCGGGTCGGGTCAGGCCGTGCCTGCGTCGCTTGATTCGCAATTGTCGTGCTTGGCGAGGCATAATCTCACTTGAGGCTGCATGAATAGTGCGTAAGCTTGGAGTAAAGGATTTTGATCCGCACCCTGACGTCTGCCGTCGCGACAGTTCGTCATGAAGAGTGCAAACAAACTTGAAACTTATAAATTCCTGCGGTACGACTCTGTAAGCGGTCGTTCTTTTTAATAATAAGCACCGCAATCTCTGGGATGGAAATGTATTTAATCTGGCGCGCGGTGGCGTGAGGCCGGTTTGCGCTCTGTGAGCTTGGCCGGCTTTTACGGCCGAGTGCGCAGGAGGTGGTATTGCGGGTGCATGCGGTCGCGATGCTGGGGCGGCTTTGCTCTTAGGCGTAAGGCTGGTGAGGGGCTGCTGTGATTTAAAGGCGCATGAGCGGAAGGAAACAATAATGGCCGGGCTCGATTGGGCTGAATTTCTACCAACCCTTCTGGCGATGTTGGCTGCCGGTCTGTTTGCAGGTTTTGCGGCCGGCATTTTTGGGATTGGCGGCGGGTTTGTTGTCGTTCCGGCTCTCTATGCGATTTTCACCGTGATGGGCGGTGATCCGTCCGTCACCACTCATGTGGCGATCGGGACCTCGCTGGGGACAATCATTGTCACGTCCTTGCGGTCAGTTCAGGCGCATGCGCGGCGCGGAGCGGTTGATTTTGAGGTTTTGAAGACCTGGGCCCCATGGATTGTTCTCGGTGTTCTTTTAGGGCTCATATTGGCGAAATCCATTGACGGTCAATCGCTGACTCTGGTCTTTGCGATCGGCGTCTTCATCATGGGGCTCTATATGATGTTCGGTCGCACAGGAGCTCTGAAAGTTGCGGACACGATGCCTACCGGCTGGCTGCGTGCTGTGCTGGCGACCTTTGTGGGTTCTTTCGCTTCGCTGATGGGCATCGGAGGCGGTACTTTTGCTATTCTGGTGATGACGCTTTTTGGTAAGCCCATTCACAGCGCGATTGCAACAGCGGCCGGGTTCGGTTTTATCATCGCCGTGCCGGGGGCGATCGGTTTTGCTATTATCGGTCAAGGCGTCGAGGGGCTGCCGCCAGGTTCGATCGGCTACATCAATGTGATTGGTCTGTTGGCCATTACAGCGATGACCGCGCTGACCGCGCCGGCAGGGGCCTATGTGGCGCACAAGATGAATCCTGCACTCTTGAAGCGCGTTTTCGCCACTTATCTTTTGTTTACAACGGGCGTGATGTTTTTTGACGCCTATCAGGCGCGGCTCGATCAGGAGCCTGGGGCACCATATTTTGCTGAAGCGGCGACGCTGGAGCATTTTGACAGCGCAGTCTCAGAAAAAGAATACCAAGCTCTCTCGGGAGCGCCGCCTGAGGAAGGATTATCTTATTACGAATCGGCACGCCGTTCTGACGGCGGCGGCGCCTCAGAGTAAAGCAGGCTCGGCGTTGCTAGAAATGAAAAATATGAGGGGCTGCATAATGGACTTGGCTAAAAAGGGCGGCGTTTCGTCTACGCGCCGGAATTTCGTGCGAGCGACTGCATTGGCGGCTTTGACGCCTGTTATGGCGCCAGCGGTTGCGCAAAGCGTATCAGTCCCGGCCAAAGCGGCCCATGTTCCGGGGCCAGGTTTTGGTCCCGCCCCCGGGGTGGCGCTCCTTTCTCGAAATGAAAATCCATACGGCCCGAGCGAAAAGGCGATTGCAGCAGGCTGCGCGGCGACGGAGCAGGGCGCGTATTACGCAGATAGATCGCTTTTATATCTTGTAGACATGATTGCGGAGCGCAACCGTATTCCCCGCGAGTTCATCAGTGTCAGCGCTGGCTCTGGCGAAGGTCTGTGCGCTGCCGCGCAGTCATGGACGCGTGATGGCGGTAAGATCGCTGCGCCGGCGCTGTTCTGGGATACAACGGTCAGATATGCCGAGCGCCAAGGCGCGAAAATCGTCACGGCCCCGATGAAAGATGATCTGGGCGTTGATCTTGATGCTCTTGAAGCAGTTGTCGATGATGATGTCAGTCTGGTGCATATCACCAATCCCAACAATCCCACAGGCATGCTTATTGATCCTGCCGCACTCCGCGCTTTCATTTTGCGTGTTGAAAAGCGTGCGACGGTTCTGGTCGATGAGGCGTATAATGAATTGACGGATATACCCGAGGCTGCATCCATGACCGATCTCGTGCGCGACGGAAAAAATGTAATCGTGTCCCGCACCTTTTCTAAAATCTACGGCATGGCGGGACTGCGCGTTGGCTATTTAATGGCGCGCGCTGATATTACGGCGCGCATCCGCAGCAATATCATGTCTTGGATAAGCGGGCCTGGATTGGCGGCGGCGATCGCCAGCTATGATGATGATGAATTTCTGGCTGAATCGAGAGCCAGAATTATCGAAGGGCGGGAAATGGTGGTCGCGGCCGCGCAGTCTCATGGTCTTGACTGCCTGCCTTCTCAAACAAACTTCGCTTTCGTAAATGTGAACAGCGACGCGGACAGGTTTCGGGACAGAATGGCGCGCGAGCGAATCATTATTCGCGGCGCCTATCAGGGGCTGCCGAACTGGTCGCGAGTTTCAATGGGACGAATAGAAGATCTCTCGCGATATGTGGCCGCACTCCCCATGGCCATGGGGACGAAATAAATTAGATTACGATTGCCGCCGCATCATGCAGGTTATTGGCGTTTTCGCCTAATGGATGGGAGGTATAAAGCGCACTAAGCGATTAATGCTCTTTGTACAGAGCGTAGTTTTCGTACATTTATTTATCGATGAAATAACTGTTGCGATAAAATCCCATGAAGAAGCAATTTTAAAAAAGCGTCAAAAAAATGTTGCAAAGAATACAGATATGCTTTCACCTGAAAATATAGACGTGTGCTGATTATTGAATTAGCGCCTGTCGAGATATCCGCCTCATGTATCTGGTTTCCAGGTGTTCGAGGCGGAAAAAATTATTACGGCTGAAGCGCAGTCATAAGCGTTCGGTCGGTGGGAGGCGACGTCCGCGGTTTAACATCAACTCTGCGGGGGTTCGCATGAAAAAAACTCATAAACTCAATAAAACCCAGATTTTTGCGTCTGTATGCATGGCGGCGCTTTTCTGTGTTCAACCAGCTTCAGCACAAGGAGGGGGAACGGATGATGAAGTCGTAGTCACGGGCGTGCGCGGGCTGCCTAGGTCAGTTCAGGATTCGGCGGTGCCAATTGACGTTTTCAGTGAAGGAGATCTCGAGGGCGTTTCCTACACCGACGTAAACGACGTTCTTCTTACTTTGGTTCCTTCTTATACGTTGAGTCGTCAACCCATCAGCGACGGGTCATCTTTTATTCGTCCGGCATCGCTGCGCGGACTTCCGACGGATAAGACACTTGTTCTCGTCAATTCAAAACGCCGCCATCGCGCTGCGCTGGTTTCAATTGGCGGATCAGGGACCCAAGGGCCTGATGTCGCGACGATCCCGGCTATTGCACTAAAAAGCGTAGAAGTCTTACGGGACGGCGCAGCCGCCCAATATGGCTCTGACGCGATCGCCGGCGTTATCAACTTTATCCTGAAAGATTCCGCGGAAGGCATTACGCTGACGGCGCAAACCGGACAGTTTTACGAGGGCGATGGGTTTGAATATATCTTTGCCGGCAATGCAGGGTTCGGCTTGGGCGAAGACGGTTTCGTCAATGTTTCGTTAGAATATTCTCATTCCGATTCGACTGTGCGCGCAGAACAATATTGTGAAAGCTGGTTCTGTGTTCCCACTTATGCGGCGATGGATCCGACCTTTGCAGCCGGCGTTGAAGCGGCTTCATTGGCGGACGGGGATATCGTGCAGCCTTGGGGCCGCCCGAACTCGGAAGCTTTCCGGTCTTTCGTTAATATGGGCTACACGTTTTCTGACGCGCTTGAGTTCTACGCCTTCGGAAATTATTCCGACAGCACGGCCGACGGTAACTTCTTCTATCGCTATCCTGGCAATGGCACGATTGAAGACATTCGCCTTGAAGATGGATCGGTTTATAATTTCCTTGAAATTTTCCCGGGGGGCTTCACACCGCAATTCCATGGTGATGTGACCGACTATTCCGGCGCAGGCGGGTTTCGCGGTGATCTCGGCGGCGGCTTCTCCTACGATGTCTCTGGGCGCGTGGGTGTCAACAAGATCGAATATTTCATTGAGAATACGGTCAACCCGTCACTTGGTCCGGATACGCCAACTGAATTCTATCCCGGCGACCTGATCAACAAGGAAGCGCAATTCCAGGCGGATCTCGCGCAAGTTGTCGATCTCGATGCGCTCGCCGGGCCGCTGACGATTGGCTTCGGCGCAAGCTATATGAAGGAAAGCTATGAACTCGTAGAGGGTGATCCGGCTTCTTACGCTAGCGGTCCGTTTGCCCTGCCCGATCCATTTGATTTCTGCGATGGCATGACGGGACCGACAGCTGCGGGTATGAGTGTTGCAGGTCTTGACTGCACCGATCCCGACGATCCTGTCTTCACCGTTATTGGCGTGGGTTCTAATGGCTTTCCAGGGTACTCCCCAGAATTTTCCGGCAAGTATACCCGGAATAGTAAAGCGTTTTACCTCGATGTCAGTGCAGACATAACGGAGAGCTGGTTCCTGCAAGGCGCTGTACGCTATGAAAATTATTCCGACTTCGACAGCCAGTTAATCTATAAATTCGCCACACGTTACGAGCTGGTGGATGGTTTTGCTGTTCGTGGTTCCTATGGCACAGGGTTCCGTGCGCCAACGCCGGGTCAGCAAGGCACAACAAACGTTTCCACACGGCTGCCGAATGGCTTCCCTGTCGCGACGGGCCTGTTCCCGGCGTCGAGCCCAGTTGCGCAGGCGCTTGGAGCGGACCCGCTTGAACCTGAGACATCGAAGAACATTGCGGCGGGTGTCACAGCTAGTTTCGCCGGGATCGACCTTTCCGTCGATTTTTATCGCATTGCTCTTGAAGGTCGTGTGAACGCGATCTCGACACAGGACGTTTCGTCCGATCCGATGGCCGGCGCGGCCTATGATAATTATCTGGCTCTCATCGGGGCGGGCGTTGTCGGCGCCGAATCGATCGGTGGTGTGTTCTACTTCGCGAACGCGTTCGATACGATAACAAAGGGTATAGATATTGTCGCCACCACTGACTTTGACCTCGGCGGTGCAGGCACAACTTCCGTTTCGCTCGCTGCGAACTACAACGAAACAGAGTTTGATGGAGACGTTGACGCTCTGTTTAATGCGGAAGATCAGTTTGACTTCGTCAATAGCGAGCCGAACTGGCGGGGCATTTTCACAGCGATCCATAATATTGGCGGCTTCACGGCCCTCGGTCGCGTCAGCTATTATGGTCCCTACCAAAACGACAATGGACCTATTCAGAATTTTGGAAGTGAGTTCCTCGTAGACCTAGAGGTCAGCTACGCCTTCATGGACCACTACAAACTGTCTATCGGCGCCCGAAACATTTTTGATAACTATCCGGACCCGGGCATGATCGGCGAAACCTGTTGCGGCCGGATCTATCGCTCCGACTCGATCGTTGATTGGCAGGGCGGCTATTATTACGGCCGGGTTGAGGTCTCTTTCTAAGCCTTCAAACCTGCGAACTTTAGAGAGGCGAAGCGGTTTCACCGCTTCGCCTTTTCTTTTGTGCGACATTTTCAAGCTGGAGGATAAAGGGCGAATTCCTGCGAACTTCCTACTTCTTAAGAGCACTGCGCACGTCTGCGGTTGATGGACGCAAGTGGTTTGCCTGTTGCTGGACCCCGGCGCGCCCAAACCGCTTCAGGGTTAATTCTTTCTTGACCAATCTGGCTGCATTCTATCTGGCGTGAGATTTTGTTGCGTTGCAGCAAGGCTATGCGCTCTTCGCACTTGTTGTAATTTTGTAACGCTTTCCAGCGGAGCGCAGTTGCCCCCCATTGTGTCGCTAGACGGCGCGTCGGTGGTGAGAGAAAAGGAATCAACGCCCGGACACAAGTAAGTACCGGGAAAAATGCCCCAACAGGGAGGGGCCAGATTAGGGGTTACAGGATGAAAATGAATTCCAGTTTGAATGCATTTGCCACGCGCCTGCTCACAGGCGTTGCTCTTGGCGCAGTCGCCGTCAGCGGCGCAGCGGCGCAGTCCGACGAGATTGTTGTGACGGCCACAAAACGCCCGCAGACGCTGCAGGAAGTGCCGATCGCGGTTAGTGTTGTTGGCGCAGAGACAATTCAAAAAGCGCAGATCAACGACCTCATCGACCTACAGACGGTTGTTCCATCGCTGCGCGTTACTCAGCTTCAGAACTCTTCCCAGACCAACTTCACAATCCGCGGCTTTGGCAATGGCGCCAACAACCCCGGCATTGAAAGTTCGGTTGGTGTCTTCATTGACGGCGTTTACCGGTCGCGTTCCGCGGCGGCGATCCTTGACCTGCCAACCCTGGAGCGCGTCGAAGTTCTGCGCGGCCCGCAGTCGACTCTGTTCGGTAAAAACGTGTCTGCAGGCGCCATTTCGATCACGACAAAATTGCCGACCTTTGACTGGAGCGGCAATGTCGAGGCGAGCTATGGTAATTATGATCAGATGCTCTTCAAAGGCACACTGTCGGGACCGATTTCCGACAATGTCGCTTTCCGGGTTTCCGGCAGCGCCAACAAGCGTGACGGCTACTACACCAATATCGTAGATGGAACCGACCAGAATGAACGCAATCGCTGGGCGCTTCGGGGACAGTTGCTGTGGGAAGCGAGCGATGCGCTCACCTTCCGCGTGATTGGCGATTACAATAAGCTCGACGAAAACTGCTGTGGCGCCGTGACAATCTTGAATGGGCCCGCAACGCAGGTGATCGCTGCGCCGCCGCCATTCGGGCTTGGGGAGGAAATCTCCGACGGCACCGATCCGTTCTCGCGCAATGTAGCTGTTGATACTGAAACCAACAACAAACTCACGGGTAAAGGTGTTTCGCTGCAAGCCGATTGGGAGCTTGGAGACGGCTTCGCTCAGCTGACCTCTATCACGGCCTATCGGGAACAGTCAGACACGGCGAATACAGACGTCGATTTCAGCGGCGCCGATCTCGCCCAGAACCCGCAGGATCGTAAATACGAAACCTTCACCCAAGAAATTCGTCTTTCGTCTGTCGGCGACAACCGCTTCGACTGGATGGTTGGCGCATTCTACTTCAATGAAGATGTGTTCCTTCAGCGCGACGTTATTTTTGGTGCGCAAGAACGGGCGAATATCGACTTGCTGTTGCAGGCAAGCGGTTCCAGCATTCTTGAGTTCGAGGGTGCCTCGCAGGTCGCTTACGCTTTGACCACTGACCCGATGACAGCGGTCTTCCCGACATTGGGGCCGATTCAGCCTGTCCCATTCGGCGCCTCGTTTACGCCAGGAACTGGCGTGTTTGGCACCTATAATATGGACAACGAATCCTATTCTTTCTTCGGACAGGCTGATTTCGAAATCACTGATCGTCTGACGATTTCCGGCGGTATCTCCTATATCGATGACAGCAAGAGTGCGACAGGTATCAGCAATTTGACCGACTATGTTTCGCTTTTTGACGTTACAGCGGGCGGTCAATCCTTCGTCGCTGCAACGGTTCTTGGGGGCATGATCCCGGGCGCGTTTGGCGGACCGGTGGCGTTTGATCCGGCAGATCCGGCGGCGTTTATCACACCGGCGCTGACCTGGGCTTTCGTTGATCCAGTGGGGTTTGCCACCGCGCAACAGACTGCGCTCGGCACTGCGGCTGTGGCGCCGAACCCGCTCGCCGCATTTGGCTCGATCCAGTTCTTCGCGCCGCAGACCAATTTCCCGGATCCGTCGAACCCGTTTGACAACGGCAAGCTTGATAGCAACGATGTCACCTGGACGGCGCGTCTTGCCTATGACGTGACGGACAACTTCAACGCATACTTTACTTATGCGACAGGCTATAAAGCCGGCGCGTTCAACCTTTCATCGGACTCACGTCCACCGGTTGACGCTTCGGGACTTGGCCGTGTCGCGTCGCCTGAAGATGTGCGTCTCTTCGAGCTTGGCTTTAAAGCCAATTTCGACGGCGGTTATGTCAACATCGCGCTTTTCGATCAGAAGATCGAAGGCTTCCAGTCCAACGTCTTCAACGGCATCGGATTTGACCTTGCGAATGCGGGTGAGCAGACTTCGAGAGGGTTCGAAATTGAATCGCTCTACTCTCCTTGGAATCCGCTGTCGCTGACATTCGCGCTGACCTACCTCGACCCGGAATACAAGTCGTTCACGATGGCCGGCTGTACGCCGTTTGACACGGTCAATTGCAGCATGGGCGAACGCTTCCGCGATCTCTCCGGCACGCGTGTGCCGGGCGTCCACGAGGTCAGCCTGTCGACATCGGCGACGTATAACTTCGATGTGAACGATAACTGGGGCGGTTATGCACGCGTTGAATATCTCTATGAGTCTGACGTTGCGCTCATTGAGAACATTCCGTCCAGCATCACCCGTGAGGTCAATGTGCTCAACGCCAGCATCGGCTTTGAGACCCAGGATGGCTTCGAGGTGATGGTCTGGGGCCGAAACCTTACGGATGATGAGTACTTCCTGCAGGGCTTCCCGACTGTCGCCCAGACAGGCAGTGTCTCCGGTTACACCAACGCGCCGCGTACCTATGGCGTGACAGTGCGTAAGAGCTTCTAAAAGCCGGATGCGCCAGAGGGGCTGAAAAGAGGGGACTAGGAAAAGGGCGGCGTTTGCCGCCCTTTTTCTTTGTGGCTATTTAGGCGGTCTCACTCGTTTAAATTGCTCCTTTTACATTGACGTCGTTTCAATCTCTTTTTCGCCAAAGTGGCGGTCTGTCAGGGGAGAGACCCATGGCCTTTGCGAAAAAGCAGGAGGCGCCGCGCATCAGCGCCGACCGCCTCGCCAATATTGCTGGCGGCGGCGTTGCAATAGAGGCTCCGGCCGCGGCGCCGGAAAGCGCACCGCGTATGCGCGTTGAACTCCAGCCCGACTTGTCGCGGATGCGCCCGCGCGGCGCTGCGATGGAGACGCCGGAGGGGCGCAAAAAGCGTCTCGCCGCCAAGACGATAAATTTCACCGCCACCTTTTTTGCGCGGATCATGATCATCGGGGTCGTGGGCTATCTGATGTACGACATTTATCAGGGATCCGGTTCGATTCACCGCGGTTACGCCATGGGGATGTTCGCGATGGTCGCTGATTTTGGCCGGGTGCTTTTGAAAGCGATGGAGCCAGGCACCAAATAACGGCGCACAACAAACAACTCGCCGCCCCCAACGCGCCTCTCGCCGCACGCACGCAGGCGTGATCGCCAAACACCCTTGTAAGGCCGCGGGGCCGCCCCATTTCGACCGCAATTGGAAACCCCAATAGACAGGCATCGATTTGTCTGGGGAGAGAGAGCGATGGGTATTCTGGAAATCTTGTTGATCGGTTTTATCGCCGTCATGTCCTTCATTGGCGCGACAAGCCTGTTCATTCGTGCGCGTCACTAACGCTTGCGCAAAGCCGTGATGATCACGAGCGCCCAGCCGGCGAGGAATGACAGCCCGCCGAGGGGTGTGATCATGCCGAACCAGCGCGGCGCGCCGAGCGCCATCACATAAAGCGATCCGCCGAACAGAACTGCGCCGAAAACAAACGCCCAGCCGGCGCGGCGCAGCGGCGCGAGATCATTGAGCGACAGGGCGAGCGCGGCGACGGCGTGGGTGAGGGCGTAAAACGTCGCCGTCTCCCACCAGTCATGGGCCTCGGCCGAAAACTGTCCGTCCAGTCCGTGCGCGCCGAAGGCGCCAAGCGCGACGGCGAGAAATCCTGTGAGGCCGGCGAAGAGAGCGAGCGGGTTCATTTCTCAAGATCCTTCGTGATGGTGAAGGCGCCGCGAAACTCGCCCGGGGCGAATCCCGTCGCCTGATCGTCCGGGTAGCGCGCGAGGATCGCCGTCTTCACCTCATCGGAAATGTCCGTCCCGTGACACAGGATGCACGGGCCGCCGGTCATGATCGGCTTCATGTAACGCAGCTGGCGGCCTTGCGGGCCCGTGACTATTTCGGCGAGCTCCAGCGTCGCCGGGTCCGCGCCGGTTTCGATCTGCGAGAGAAAGCTTTCCATCGCCGTGCGTTCAAAATCATCCGGGGCGTTCGCCGGATTGCGCCAGCGCAGGGCAGTGCGCCGCGCGCGCAAGCCCGTTTCATCGGAGACATTGGCGGCGATCTCCGGCGCCTCCAGATTGCAGACATCGATCGCCGCGATGGGCCCGCCTGTCTCAATCGCGTTGAGAAGACGGGTCTTCAATTGTGCGCCGAGGGCGTTTGCCGCGTCGCGCGCGGCGGTGATGTCTTCCGGCGCCGGCGCTTGGGCCGGTGTCTCTTCACGCGCGCAGGCCGTGAGAACGAAAGCGGCGGCAAGGGTTAAAACGACCAACTGGCGGCTCATGGGTGGCTCCATCGCTGATTTTCCAGGCTACTTTAATCTGCGGCCCGGATTTGGGCATGGGTTCACATGGACGCATGAGGGGGACGCATCCGGCGATACATTGCTAGCCCGGTACGGCTGTGTACTGATTGCGCCCTTGCGGCTTGACCCATGAGGCCCCATTTGCGAGATCTGGATCTGACTTCAGGCTGGCCTGGCGCCTTGATGCGCGTTTCATGAAAGGCCGGTTTTTTCTTCTCGCGTCCGCTGAGGGGCGTTGAGCGAGATGGCGCATCTCCGCGCCCCGCGCCAGCAAAGGGCATGCGCGCCGACCGGCCGCGCGCTTTTCGCTAGATCGCTTTCGCGATCGGGTGCGACACGAAAAAAGACGAAAGGCAATTGCCATGACCACAGCCAAGAAAGGCGACATCGTCGCCATTGATTATGTCGTGCGCACGGGCGACGGACGCGTCGTCGGCGGCACCGAAAAGGAAGGGCCGCAAACCCTCACCCTCGGCCAGGCGGAAATCTTCCCCGAAATCGAAACGGCCCTCGACGGTATGGCGGTCGGCGACGAAAAATCGGTCACTGTCCCTTCCGACAACGCCTTCGGTCCGCGCCGCGAGGAAATGGTGGTGCAGATCCCGCGCGCGCAATTGCCGACCAATCAGCCGCCGCAACCGGGGCTCCAGCTCTCGGCGAAGATGCAGGACGGCTCCACCGTCAATCTCACCATCACCGATGTCAGCGAGGAGGCGGTTGTCGCCGACGGCAATCACCCGCTCGCGGGCCAGGATCTGCATTTCGGTCTGACGCTGGTTGAGATCAAAGAGGCCGCGTAACCGCGCTTCCCCAAACAGCCTTTCCGCATTGTCCATAGGCCATCGTCACCGCCTTTCTTGCGAAAGCGAGTGGATAAGGTGGAGAGGGTGCGCGAGACGCAAAACATCCTCGTCGCTTTAGTAAGCACATGGACGCTTTGCGTCCCGCGCGGGCGGCGTTTTATCGAACCGGCTGACCCGGCCGTAATCATGACCGCCGGACGATTTTACCCGCCAGACGTTAAGCCATGAGAAAGCCCGGGCTCTGCGGCCGGCAAGCATGGGCGCCCCTCCGTATCGCGGGTCGCCCACCCTTGCGCGCTGCAATCCGGATCGTTGAAGAACGGTCGCGACAACGCCTCTCCATATCCGGATCGCCAAGCACTATAAGGCCTCGTGAACACCCGTGAAAACTTATCCGTCAAATCGGGCGCGGGACCCGATTTGACTGGAATTTGCGCGCTGCACGCCAGCAAACGCACACGCTTGCGTTGCCGGGCAATGGAGCCGGAACACGAAAAGATGAAACTTGTCACGTTGCGCGTGACAGCCGCAAATTCTCTAAACGCAGGAGTGGGTGTATACTGGGCCGGCCCCCATCACCCCCCAGAAATGTATGTTCATCAAAAACGGCGCCCGCGATGAACGGGCGCCGTCAGTTTATGTAGCGATAGTCCTTGGGCGGCATGGCGACGATCTGATGCGCGTCGCGATAGACGATATCGCCCGGCGCATCGGATTTCAGCCGTGTCACCGGCACGCCCGCTTCGCCTAGAAGCGCGGCGAGCGTGTAAGCGTGGGCGATGCAGTCCCGCGCATCGTCGCGGAACCAGCAAACGCCGCCATAACGCCGGTTCGACTTTCGTGTGACAACGCCGAAGCGGTTCGGCACGCGAAGATTGTCGTTGAACCAGCGATATTCATCGCGGATCGCAGCCTGCAGCCAGTCCGGCGCGCTGTTCACGCCCGAACGGAAAACCCCCGCCGGAACGCCGCGCGCCTCCCGCGCGATGCGCGGGGTGACGAAACGGATATACATCTCATTCCTGCTTTCATCCGTTGACGGATGGTTCTCCTTCCCCGCCCGCGCCGAACGGCGCGAAGCTAATTTGTGCGCACTTGCGCACGGGGGAAGAGGAAACGCACGCGCCCTCACTCGCCGGATGCGCTTCATCCGTCGTTTTTCAGATCAATGATGATGAAAGGATGGCGCTTTTATCAAAGCGCTTCCTTCCGGTCGCTCCGCCTTAACGGAGTCTCACGCTCCGGAAGGGCGGGGGCGCAAAAAACATAAACTCTATCATGTTCAGCCTCCTGATGGTTTCGAGGGTGCGCGCAATAATCTGAGGAGGCGCGATTGTCAAGGCAAGAACGCCCTCACGGGTTCTTTACGGCGCCGCCCGCATTTCCTAGGCTGACCTCGGGGAAATTATGGGGCGGGACATGAGTATCTGGGCGACGTTTTGTGTGTTTATTGTGCGTCTCGTCTGCGCGGGTGTTCTGTCCTGCGTAATCATCCTTGAGCTGATGGTTGGTTTTGCGGTGATCGACCTGCCTCCCGATGCGCATAGCCGCGCGCGCGGAGATTTTGAGGGTGGCGTCGGCGGCCTGCCGAAAATGACCCTGATCCCCCGAGCGGAGAAAGCGGGGCGCCGGCTCGTCGTCATGGATGAGGACTGGACCTATATCGTCTATGCGCCGGACGAGGCGGGGGGACGGTTCGCCTTTCCCGTGCCGGTCAGCCGCTATTTTCAGTCAGATTTCGCGTCGATCCCCTTTCCGTTCAACCGCATGATTTCACCGTTTGGCCGACATTCAGAGGCGGCCATTGTCCATGACTGGCTTTACGCGGTCGGCGAGCCCGGGCAGCGAAAATTTTCCGACATGGTCTTTCACGACGTTATGCGCATGTCGCGGGTAAGCTGGCTCGAACGAAACATCATGTATGCGTCCGTGCGGCTCGGCGGGGCGAAGGCCTATGGTCGCGAGAATGAATGGAACGAAGCGTTCCGTGAACCGGTGGTGCAGGCGTCGCCGACGCCGGCCTGTCTGATCGCCAAGCCGACATTCAACGACTTCTATTCAAGTGCGTTCGAACCGTGGAGAGAGCGTGACCCGGCGACTTTTGTTCCCCTGTTCGATCTCTTTTCGTCGGCGGATAAAGACGCGGCGCTCGCGCATCTGCCCGATGAAGATTTCGACAAGAAGGCTCTGACAAGCGAGCAATTTAAAGTGGATTGGGAGTCGGAGGTTTTGCACCGGCATTCTGCGTATCAGCCCATTGGCTTTTACCGCAAAGCGTGGATCGAAACGATGCAGCGACAGATCTGCAAGGACGGGCTCGCTTATTCATATTACCGGGTTTTGCGGCGTGAACGGTTGCCGCTGCTTTTGGCCGCCATCTCCTATGTCCGTGCGCATCCCGAGATGGGGATGACCGCTGAAGAGCTCACGCAACAGGCGCTGTTGGGCTATATGGCGGAGAAATCCATTCACCTGAATGAACAGCCCGACCCGTCGCCTACGGAGATGGCGATTTACGACGTCATCATGGAGGATGAGGCTTTCGCAAAAGCCCGCAAGGACGCCCGCGAGCGGCCTGTGTTTTATTACTCAGCCCGGCGCGCAAATGGGCGAACGCTCACAGAGGCGCAAGAAGACTTCAAGAAGCGCCAGGAGGAATAGGCGAGGGTGCGCGGTTGACCATGGGTCTCGCCGTCTCTATGAGGCGCGCCATTGAAAATCCATGGAGGACGTCATGAAAAACAAGCGCGACATCGAAAACCTCCCCTGCTTTCGAGCGTTCGTCTAAACGCCGAAAGGGGTTTCCCTCGGAAACAAACGTCAAACGCGGGCTTCGCACGATAAAGGGCGGAGAGGTTGAGCTTATGGAAAAGCTCGGCCGCAATGATCTGTGCCCCTGCGGAAGTGGACGCAGATTTCAAGAAATGCTGTCTGACGTCGGGCCGCTATGATGGTGTGAACCGTGGAGAGTATTTTTAGGTAGGGTGCAGTAAGCGATGCACTTCACTGCTTACTAGCTTAGATTACGCTGCTTGATCCGCGTCATTACAGATGGCTTGAAATTTTTTCGCTATTTCTGAGACCGTAAACATCGCCGTGTTTATGGCTAACCTATCTGATAAGGTTGGGCTAAAGCGTGCAACTTCGTCCTTGGTTACTTTATGCCAAATGGGAAAAATCCGTGAATCGCCACTGACTTCGCGTGCCACTAGGCCGTCTAACTCTCGTTGTGGCCACTCTTTTGCAAAGAAGTTCTCGGAAAGTATGACTATTCCAAACCGCGAGCTTGCTAATCCTCGGTCAATATTTCTTCTAAGGCTATCGCCCCAAGCTAACGAAAACTCGTCGTACCAGATGTTAAGGCCCTCATCTCGGAGCGCTTCTGCAAGTGCGCGAACAAAATCATCTTTGTCCTCGGACGCGTGAGATATGAACACGTCGTGTGCCGACACGTTGGTCAATTGAAGTTGCGGGCTGGCTGTTAATCCTGCTAGTTGGTTATCTATTGCCCGAGTGAGGGCGAGGTTTTTGCCTTCTAAGGCTTTCATCATGCGTTCGCGTTCGCGATCAGTTTTATCTTGCTCCAGCTTCTCAGCCCGCAGCAATTGCTCTTGACCCCTATGGAGATCAGTTGTTTTTCGGGCTAAATCCGATGCCAATCGCGCCAATTTATCCTTGCATCTTACCAACTCATTCTGATGCATCTCGACTTGGCGGAGATATGTTTGAGCGGAAGTGGTCGAAGATGCTCGATTTGCCGATTCTATCGCTCTTATTATCCTGCTATTTAATTCCGCCTCTTTACGAGCTTCCCTTGCCTCGTCGCCCTTGAGACGGGCTATTTCATTTTGAATGCGAGTAATATTATTTCTGGCGGACGATACCGACATAAAGAGTCTCCACGGTTATTAATCGTAGAACAAATTACTTATGAAGCTTAATCATAGAATAGATCTAAATTATTGTCGCCACGTGTTTTTGAGTA
This sequence comes from Alphaproteobacteria bacterium, assembly GCA_030426465.1. Taxonomy (GTDB): domain Bacteria; phylum Pseudomonadota; class Alphaproteobacteria; order Caulobacterales; family Parvularculaceae; genus Hyphococcus. The sequence continues at coordinate 12,713 of JAUHYK010000030.1, read as the reverse complement.
TCCGTCTTGCCAATGACGGCAGGGATGTTTTACGCGAAACATTCCGGGGGTTGCGTCAAAAGTAACGATCTCACCGCCAGGCATTTGTTTATGTGTTATGGGTGTGCCGCAAACCTTGCATCTTTCTGGGGCTTGGCGAGGGCGGGTTCGTTCCGGACTTCGTGAATCCTTGACGTGACATGAATTTATCCATGCCGTCTTGCCGCCTTTTAAGTGACGCAGATGTGCCCTGCGTTTTCCCATCTCACCTCACTGACAAGCCAGACACTCATCATAATCTGTCTTCGCGGCGGCGGTCATCATGGCTGCCATGGGGTCGGCTGCGGCTGCATCCGCTGCAGCGGCGTCATTCGCCGCTTTGGCGCCATTGGCGAAGCCCGCGCGCTGGATCGATTTCGAGCGGCAATAGTAAAGCGACTTGCAGCCCTTCTCCCACGCCGTCCAATGCAGCATGTGCAGGTCCCATTTATCGATGTCGCCGGGCAGGAACACGTTCACCGACTGGCCCTGACAGATATAGGGGGTGCGGTCCGCGGCAAGCTCGATCACCCAGCGCTGGTCAAGCTCGAAGGCGGTTTTGAAAACGTCTTTTTCTTCCTGGGTCAGGCATTCAAGATGCTGCACAGACCCTTCATGCTCGAGGATCGAGGTCCAGACTTCATCTGTGTCCTGACCTTTTTCTTCCAGCATGGCTTTCAGCGCCACATTCTTCACCGTGAAGGAGCCCGACAGGGTCTTGTGGGTGAAAACGTTGGCCGGGATCGGCTCGATGCAAGGCGAGCAGCCGCCGCAAATGATCGAGATCGACGCCGTCGGCGCGATCGCCATTTTGTGGGAGAAGCGCTGCTTGACGCCGCGCTCTTCCGCGTCGGGGCAGGCGCCGCGTTCTTCAGCGAGCGCCACGGAGGCCGCGTCGGCGCCCATGCGGATATGTTTGAACAGGCGCGTGTTCCATGACTTCGCCATGGCGCTCTCGAACGGGATGTTCATGGATTGCAGGAAGGAGTGGAAGCCCATGAGCCCGAGGCCCACCGAGCGCTCACGCATGGCGGAGTATTTCGCCTTGGCCATGGCTTCGGGCGCGCGGTCGATGAAGTCCTGCAGCACATTGTCGAGGAAGCGCATGACGTCTTCGATGAATTGCGGCTCGTCTTTCCACTCCTGATATTTCTCGGCGTTGATCGAGGAGAGGCAGCAAACGGCTGTGCGCTCTTCGCCAAGGTGGTCCTTGCCGGTGTGGAGCATAATTTCCGAGCAGAGATTGGAGGTCGAGACTTTAAGGCCGAGATCGCGCTGGTGCTTGGCCATCTGCTTGTTCACCGTGTCGGAGAACAGGAGGTAAGGCTCGCCCGTCGCGAGGCGCACATCGAGAATCTTCTGCCACAGCTTGCGCGCGGAAACGGTGCGCAAGACTTCGCCCGTCTTCGGCGAGCGCAGGCCGAATTCCGCGTCTTCGGCGACGGCGTGCATGAACTCGTCGGTGATGTTGACGCCGTGATGCAGGTTCAGGGACTTGCGGTTGAAATCGCCCGACGGTTTGCGGATTTCGAGGAATTCCTCAATCTCCGGGTGGTGGACGTCGAGATAGCAGGCGGCCGAGCCGCGGCGTAAGGAGCCTTGAGAGATCGCGAGCGTCAGCGAATCCATAACGCGGATGAAAGGGATGATCCCTGACGTCGCGCCGGCGTGCTTCACCTTCTCGCCGATGGAGCGGACATTGCCCCAATAGGTGCCGATGCCGCCGCCATTGGAGGCGAGCGCCACATTCTCGTTCCAGGTCGAGACGATATCGCCCAGCGAATCGCCGACGCCATTCAGAAAGCAGGAAATCGGCAGGCCGCGATTCGCGCCGCCATTGGACAGGATCGGCGTTGCGGGCATGAACCAGAGCTTGGAAATGTAGTCATATACGCGCTGGGCGTGGTCGGCGTCGTCGCCATAGGTGCGCGCCACCCGGGCGAACATATCCTGGAACGACTCGCCGGGCAGGAGGTAGCGATCCTCCATGGTGGTCTTGCCGAATTCGGTGAGGAGCGCGTCGCGGGAACGGTCGACAACGATGTCGCGCACCACTTTAAGCGCCGGTTTTTTGGTCTCGTTCTGGGCCTCCGGCTTGGCGCCGGCATGATTTTGCGGCGTCTCGGCTGTTGCGGTGGTTTCCATCTCTTTGGCGGCTTCTGAGAACGACATTCTTGCCCCGTCCCTTTATACTTTCGCCTTCGAAAAGGCGCGCAAAAACCCTCAGCCCGGATTGCCCAAATGGGGCCGCATCCGGCGCGGCTTTCCGTTTCTGTTGTGAATCGCCAACGCCCCGCGTCGACACAACATATAGTGATAGAGCCTCAGCCCAACGTCAACATGAAGTTGGTCCGTGGGCAAAAGTTTTTGGTTAAGGAGGTCTTAACGCAGCGTACTGATTGCGCCTTAAGGGTTAATCGCTTGTGCGCTTTTTCGCGCCTTCGCCGCCTCGTTTCGCTTCCGAGCCACGCATTGAGTGCGCCTCAAATTTTTTGGCGAAAGCGTCCGTGCGCCAGCTTTCGGGCGCGGGGGAGAAGCCGGCGTCGATGAATTTCACCGACGAATCGCGGCGGCGCCATGCGGGTTCGTCGGTTTTGGCCGGTTCAGCGGCGAAATCCGCACCGGTTTGATTCGTGCGGCGCGCGCCCTGACCGGTCAGGCGTCCGCGCAGAACGTCGACTGCATTGTCCACTTTTTCGGTGATGTTGGCGGAGGTGGGGCCGCCCGCCTTCAAATAGGCGCTGCGCACCGCGTCGAGGGTCTGGGCCCGAGCGCGCGAAAGCTCGCCAGCGCTGATCAGGCCGAAAAGGAGAGAAACTAAGAGCCCGGTCAGGGCGTAGACCGTCAGCGCGACGAAGAGAGGCTGCCAGGCCCAGTCATAATCGACGACGGCGGCGATGGAGGGAAGACCGCCTTCGGCCAGCTGCGGCAGCACGTAATAAGTGGTGCCGGCGCCCGCGACATAAGCGATGGTCACCCAGAGCATGAAACTGGCAAGCGAAACCCCGCCCGCGCCGACGCCGCCCAACGCCAGGAAGCGTGAAAAATGCGAATCGGTGTCGCCAAACCGATTGGCCTCCGCGGTCTCGCTTTCGGTCAGGAAAGAGATGCGGCGGAAATAGAGTTTGGCGGCGAGCGCTGAAAGATGCGCCTGGGAGACAATGGGAAGAATATCCACCGCCGAATTGTTCGGGTCGGTGATAATGCTGCGATAGGTTTCCAGTTCTTCGGAGAACGCCCGTGACGAGGCGGCGAGTTTAGCGCCGGCTTCCCGGCCCGCGCGGCGCAATTTGCCGTTGGTGGCGTTGCCGAGCGAGAAGATCAGAATAAGCATGCAAAGCGCAGCAGCGGCGAGCAGCAGGCCGATCCCGCCGAAAGCATTGGCGATCGTGATGTAATGATCGATTGGCGCATCACGCACCACCGCTGCGCCGCCGTCTGAGGCAAGGGCCGCTTTGTATTGCATGCGGAACCACATGAACATGAGAAAACAGCCGATGAATAAGCGTCCGGTCCACACATAGACCGCTTTTTCGCCTTCGCTGCGGCTGTCGCTGACGGCGCTTAGATCTGCGGCGATGTCAAAGAGCGCGCGGTCCCGTTGGGAGACTCCGTCAGCGCTCTGGCGCAAGCGTTCGGCGAGTGAAAGCGATGCGGCGGGCGCCTTTGGGTCTTCACCGTCCCCCGGAAAGAGCGCCACCGTAGGGTCCATCGCCGCGAAGCTGTGGGTAATGGGAGAAGTTTTGGGGGCCGGGACCTTTGGGGAAAAGCGCGACGAAAAGGGCAACCAGTTAAGCAGGTCGCCAGCGCCGTTTCGCAGGCCCCGGAAAGTCGGCCCGTTCTTCTCCTTCGCGCCCATTCCCATCTACCCCTCGCGTAACCCCATAGAAATGCGGGGCTTTTCATCCACCCACGTCATTCTACCGGAAAAGGGCGGAAGGGTTAATCCCTGGCGGTGGGGACCAATCGGGCCGGCGCCGCACCCCGCTGCATCCCGGTCTTGCCGAGACAGGTTCTCGCGCCCCATAGAGCGCCCATGACCCATTCCTTCTCACAATTGATGGCAGGCGCCGCATTTGACGACGGCGCTCTCTCGCTGACGATCCCACCGGATTGGATGCAAGGCCGCACCACCTATGGCGGGCTTTCCGCCGCGATCGGCCTTGAGGCGGCGCGGCGCGCTTTTCCCGATGCACCGCCCTTGCGCTCGGCGATGGTTTCCTTCATCGGGCCCGCCGGCGGCGCAGTCGAGGCGCGGGCGAAGATGTTGCGTCAGGGAAAGTCGGTGACCTTTGTTGAGGCCGATGTCAGCAGCGAGAAGGGGCTGGCCACGCGCTGCGCCTTTGCTTTTGGCGGCGCTCGTCCCTCGCAATGGAATCGTAATTTCACTGCGACGCCTGATATGCCCGCGCCTGAAGACTGCGAGACTTTTGCACCCCCTGCCGGCGCGGCGCATTTTACAAGCCATTTCGACAGCCGTCTTGCAAAAGGCGGGCGTCCGGTGAGCGGTTCAAAAGAGCATGATCATTTCATCTGGGTGCGCCACACCGATGAAAACGCCAACGGCATTGTCGCGCTTCTGGCGCTCGCCGACATGCCGCCGCCGGCGCTGATGCCGATGTTCACCGAGTTTGCGCCGATCAGCTCCATGACCTGGATGGTGAATGTCCTGTGCGACACGCCGCAAACCCGTGACGGCTGGTGGCTGCTTCAATCGCGCGCGGAGCATGCGGGCGACGGGTATTCAAGTCAGGACATGCTTGTCTGGAGCCGCGACGGCGATCTTGTGATCGCGGGGCGACAGTCGGTGGCGATTTTTTGTTAAGCGCGGCGGCGCCTTTCAGGCGTCCTTGATGAAGACTTTCAGGGTTTTGCCGTCATCCTGAAGAGAAAAATCAACATCGCACATCGCGTCGGATGCGGGCGCAATCACATGACGATTTTTGTCGCCAGCCGCCTTGCGGTGGTCGATAACTTCAACGCGGTTGACCGTTACGGTTACTTTTGAAAGGTCCGTTGTCACGTTTCCAATTCCTCCCGTTTCATCTCCAGCATCAGCCATTCCTCTTCTTTTGAGGCGAGACTTTCTTCGGCGGCGGCGAGCGTTTTCGCTGTTTTATCGAACAGCGCCGCGTCGCGTGCGAACAGGTTCGGATCGTCGAGTTTTTCTTTCAGCGCCGCGATCTCTGTTTGCAGTTTTTCGATTTCACCCGGCAGCTTCTCAAGCGCATATTGCTCCTTGTAGGAGAGTTTTGTTTTCGCTGCCGGTTTGGGCTTTGCGGCGGGTGCTGACGATTTCTGTTTTTGTTTCGGCGCTGCGCCTTCAAGCCCCGGCGCCGAGCCGCGTTGTGTGACCATGTCGTCATAGCCGCCCGCATATCGGACCCAGCGTCCCGGCTTGTCAGGGGCGGTGGCGATGACGCTCGTCACGAGATTATCGAGAAACGCCCGGTCGTGAGAGATAAGGAGCAAGGTTCCGTCATAGGCGGATAATTGCTCTTCCAGCATCTCCAGGGTTTCAAGGTCGAGATCGTTGGTGGGCTCGTCAAGCACGAGAAGGTTCGATGGCTTGGCGAGCGCCGCCGCCAGCGCCAGTCGTCCGCGCTCACCGCCCGATAAAGCCTCTACGGGCTGGCGCCATTGTTCCGGGCCGAAGAGGAAGTCTTTGAGATAGGTCGCCACATGGCGCTTTTCGCCATTGATCATGACCCAGTCGCCGGTTCCGTCATTGACGGCGTCGGCTACGCGCATATCGGGACGCAGTCGCGCCCGGCGCTGGTCCAGCGAGACGATTTCGAGATTGGTTCCCAGCTTTATCGAGCCCTCATCGGGCTCCAGCGCTCCGATGAGAAGATTAATCAGCGTCGTCTTGCCGGCGCCATTGGGGCCGACAAGGCCGATGCGGTCGCCGCGGGCGATTTCAACGGAGAAATCGTCGACAATCTTTCGCCCGCTGAAAGATTTCGAGACATGCTCGGCGACGATGGCGCGCTTGCCTGAGGCGCCGCCTGACTGAACCGAAAAAGCGGGTCCGCCCTGAACTCTTTTTGCCTCGCGCAAGTCCTTACGCATGGACTGTAGTTCACCGACCCGGCGCATATTGCGTTTGCGGCGCGCGGTGACGCCGTAGCGCATCCAGTGTTCTTCGGCGGCGATTTTGCGCCCGAGCTTGTGCAGTGCGACCTCTTCCTCTTCGAGGAACTTGTCGCGCCACGCCTCGAAGTCACGAAAACCGCATCCGGCGCGCCGGGTCTCGCCGCGGTCGATCCAGACGGTGTCATTGGTGACGGCTTCAAGAAACCGCCGGTCGTGACTGATAATGACCATGGCGCATGGCAGGCTGCGCAATTTCTCTTCCAGCCAGGCGATGGCCGGCAGGTCGAGATGGTTGGTCGGCTCATCGAGGAAAAGAACATCCGGTTCGGCGGCCAGCGCCTGGATGATCGCGGCGCGGCGTAATTCGCCGCCCGAAAGTTTTTTCGGGGCGGCGGCGGGGTCCAGTCCCAACTCATGAAGCAGGGTCTCGACCTCGTGACCCTTGCCGGTCTCATCAAGCCCGGCGCGCGCATAATCGCCTATTGTTGCAAATCCTGATGCGTCGGGCTCCTGCGGGAGATAGCGCAAAGTGACGCCCGGATGGACAAAGCGGTCGCCCGTATCAGGCTCGATCATGCCTGCTGCGATTTTCATCAGCGTGGACTTGCCGGATCCGTTGCGCCCGACCAGCGCGATGCGCGCACGTTCGCCAACATTGAGTGACGCATTTTCAAACAGGGCTGTTGCGCCGATCTGAAGGCGGACGCCGTTCAAGGTTAAAAGAAGCGCGCTCATGGCGGTTATTATGCTTTCTATCCGGCGCCATACGGCCGGGCTTGCCGGTCATAGAGTGTCTTTCGCGGCGCAGCAATTCTTTACCGAATGTTGCGAGTCTCGTGACAGATTTTTCCCGCGCAAAAGGGCGTTCAGGGGAATAGTCATGCATCCGTTGAAACAATATCTCCGTGAGGTGGAGGAGGGGTTTCAGGATTTCGCGGCGCGGGTGGGCGTGTCGCGCCAGACGCTCTATCGGATCGTTTCGCGGGTGCAGGCGCCAAGGCCGATGCTCGCGCGCCGGATTGTCGAGGCGACAGGCGGCGCGGTGACGCTTGATATGCTTTATAGCGGCGATGCTCCGGAGGGAGCGGCTGGCGGCGCCGAAGTGGTGAGTATCAACTCTGGCGCTGACGAACCGCAACTGGATCAGGATCGCCTTCGTCTGGGCTTGGCGGTCGTGATTAACCATCTGCGTGCGGAAGAAAATGCGCCATCCTCGCCAGAGATGCTGGCGGTCGCCGCTGAAGCTGTGGTCAATACTTACGCGGCGTTGAGCCGTCTGACGACCCGTCAGGGGCCGGCTCGTCTCGCGCAAGCTCTTCGGCCAGTTCTCGAAGAAATTCTGAAAGAGTCAGGGGGCGTTCCTGCGCCGTCAGCGCTTGATCGCGGCTCGGAGCTGGCGGCTGAGTTGTATTTTCAGCGCCGCTCGCTTCTGCGCCGCTAAGGACTGTGTGATCAGACGCCATTCCATAGAGCCTGATCTCCTCAGCCCGCCTTTTCGCCACCCGCCACATCATCAGCCCGATCCGCGCGGCGTAATTGTCCTCATCTATACTCAAGTTAACTTTCTCGCCTAGGTTGTATTTTTATCTAGATTTCACCTGTATTCGCGTTTATGGTTGTATTTGTGTAATGAGTACCACATTTTTTACTTATGAGGATAAGAGATGACAGATCTCCGAAAAGAACAGTTAGTGTTGCTGCGATTTGAGAAGCAAATTGCGGGCCTTGCTGCGACGCTCGCCGCCGGCGCCGTCGCAGCCAAGGGCCTTGATGGCAAGCTTCATGCATCAGAAGGGGCAGAAGCTTTTGCAAACATTCAGACCGCGCTGGTAAATCTCGCGGAGGTCACCACAAATGCTCACGAGGCCATGAACGCAAAAGCGATGGAGGCCGGCGCTGACCTGTTTCAGGCGGCTGGCGGCGGGCTTCCAAAGTTTGAACCGTTGGGGGCCGTTCGATCAATTCTTGGGCTTGGATAACAATTAGCCTCTACGCCGCGGCCATCGGCGTCATGCTGATGGCCGCTCTTCATTCACGTTCTGAACAAATCACCGCCGCCGCGCGGATTGTTTTCCTCAATTGGGCTGTTGCGCTTCAAATGTGGCTGGTGCTTGAAGGCGCCGCGCTGACAGCCAGCTATGTCGTCATCGACGCGATCACGGCGGCGTTGTTTTTTCGTATGTCGCGAGGGCGCTGGTTTCCGGCCCCGTTGTGTTTTATGCATGGTGTGCTGGTGATTTATCACCTTGGCACGTTGCTGAATACAGGCGGACTGTTCTGGGAGAAATTCGTCCTGAACAGATTTTTTGATATTGAAATTGTTTATGTAGTGGTTTGCGCGCTCTACCGCATCATCGCCATTCATCGCGCCGGCAACCCCAGAGGCGCCTGACTTCAGGACACGTCAATAATGTTGACGCCCTGGGCGCGCAGAAAATCCTCGCTGCGCTCAAACACCCGATCATAACGATAAAATGGTGTCCGCGGATAAATGTGGTGGATCAGATGGTAATTCTGCCCTAGCAGCGCGGCTTTGAGGGCGTAGCGTTTCCAGCCTTTGCGGGCCGCAAAGACGCGTGTGCCGCCGAACAGCGATTTGTCTTTATGCGGGTGATGCACGATCCAGTCGAAGCAGACGCCAAGAACGCCCACAGCAACGACGAGCGCCCCGAACCAGGCGATCAGCGCCACTTGCCACAGGCCCAATGAAATGAGCACTCCGACGCCAATCAGGGTCGGCATGCCTTGTAATAATATTTTAGCGATAAACTTTACGCCGCCCGGTTCTTTTATCTTGTTGCCGAGAGTGAAGTTCCAATAGCGCCAGGGCAGAGTCGCGGCTCTGGCGAAGACAGCCATGAAGCTGTCGCCGCGCATCCAGGCGTCGGGGTCTTTTTTAAGGTCATTGGTGTTCGCATGATGCGTGAGATGAATGTAGTCGTGCATGGAGTAAGGGTAGAACATGATCCACCCGATCATCAGGCCGAAGGCATGATTGATCCAGCGCATGGATTTGTTACGGCCGTGATAATTGCGGTGGGAGGTCTCGTGAAGCCCGGTATAAAGCACGAAATAAACCGGCTGGTTCAAAATGGCCGCAACCCAGACCGGTAGAACGCCAGCGATGGTCAGACTAATGATCAATGCGAAGGCGGCGATGCCCGATGTCGAAAGCGTGATGGTTGGCCAGGCAAGACCGCCGATTTGCGCTTCGGCGCAGCGTTGCACCGATTTCAGGTTACGGATGTCGTCGAGGCCGGCCACTGCTGACGGCGTGCGTAAAGCGGCGTCTTGTATATGCGTCTCTGCTGTTTCGCTCACAGACATGATTAATACGCTTTCGCCAAGGCTTCCTTGGCGTAGCATATCATCCGTGGAGGGTGTGGAAAAGCGTGGGGGTCACACCTTGCGGATGAATTCCGCAATATCCTCATGAGCCGTTTTTGCTTCAGACAGCGACCAGTGCATGTGAAACAGATGGAACATGCCGTCAAAAACCCGGAGGGTGCTGTCGATTCCGGCGCGGCGGGCGGCTTCAGCGAGACGGGCGGCGTCGCCGAGAAGGACCTCGCGCGAGCCCACATGGATCAGCATAGGCGGCAGGCCGGAAAAATATCCATAAATCGGGGAGATCAGTGGATTATGCAGGTCTTCGCCCGGCGCGTAATACTGAAATAGTTTTTGGACATTGCGGCCCTGATTTGTCCTGAGATGCGGATCGTGCCCATCAATGGTGCGATGGGTGTCGCTCGCGCCGACGCCGTCCACCGCCGGAGACGCAAGCACCACGCGATCGGGCAGCTGGACGCCTTCGTCGCGCCAGCGCATGAGGTTGGCCAGCAGAATGCCGCCGCCAATCGAGTCGCCAAAGGCGACGATGCGCTTGCCTTGATGTTCCTTTAATGCCGCTTTGTAGACGCGGTCTATTTCATCAATTGGCGCCGGGAAACGTCCATCCGGCAGTAATGTGTAGGAAGCGCCAAGGCAGTGAGCCCCGGTGTTGCGCACGACCGGCAGGATCATGGAGGCGTTGACGCGCGGAGAGCCGCTGACAAAAGCGCCGCCATGGACATAAAAGAGAAAGAGATCGTCGCGGCGTTCACCGGCTGTCTCATATGTGACGCAGGGCCGCCCGGAGATTTCCACATCATTCATGCGGTATTCAAAGTCGATTTCAGACAGGCACTTTTCCCACTCATGATTTGCAAGCCGCCTCGCAAGTCCGCGTGTGACAGGATTCATCCATGTCTCAATGGTGGGATAAGCCTTCAGCTCTGTGATGCGCTTGCGCGTATTCTTGCTGAGTGCCGTGCTGATGCGCCGCGCCGCCAGTGACATAATGTTTCCGCCCTCAAGAATGCGGCATGCTCGCCCCATCAGGGGTGCATTTTCACCCCTCGCAGAAAACATCTGGTTAACCTGCTCGTTGCAATTTTCCCAAAAAAGCAACGCGCCGCCGCATTTTTATAGTGCGGCGGCGCGATATCAGTAAGGTGGATGAAAAAAGCCTGAAGAAGTTTATGCGGTTTTGAAAAGCTTCGCCCAGCGGCGCGGCTCGCGCTTTTTCCAGCCTCCGCGGTGATAAGCGTCCGAAACGATCAGCGGCGCGACGGAGGTCGCTTCGGCGAACACCATCTGTTCGTGGACTGTCGACACTTTGCCCCAGCTCGCCGCTTCTTGCAGCGTTGAGGAAGAGCATGCCCCGTCGCGGACATCGGCGACGGTGATCTGCACGGCGTATTTGTGCATTTCAACATCGTCATGGCCGAGAATTTCAGCGCAAACGACCGTATCCTGCGCAAAGTTTTTCGGCACGCCGCCGCCAACCATGAACAGGCCGGTGGTGCCGGCGGCAAGCTTGATCTCGGTCAGTTCGCGGAAGTCGCCGGCCGAGTCGATTGTCAGGAAAGGCTTGCCTGCTTTGCGGCGCTCGACCTGGTGCTTGACGATGCCAAATCCCGCAGAACAGTCGGAGAAAGCGGGCACGAAAATCGGCACGTCTTTCTCAAAGGCGCGCTGGATCAGCGAGTCCGGTTTCTTGGCGTTGCCATTCGCGAGCCACTTGCCGATTTCATAGATGAACTCGCGCGAGGTGTAGGGGCGCGGCTCAAGCTGCTCGCAGATTTCGTAGATCGTGTGATCCACATGCTGGAGCTCTTCCTCGTCAATATAGGTGTCGTAGATCCGGTCGATGTAGAGAGAGCGCAGCGTGTTATCGTCAGGGATTTCATTCGCCTGATAATGCTTGAAACCGAGTGCTTCGAGGAAATCCATGTCGATAATCGACGCGCCTGTGGCGACCACGGCGTCGATCATGTTGTACTCAATCATGTCGCGCCAGACATGGAGGCAGCCGCCGGCGCCGGTTGAGCCGGCCATGATCAGCCAGGGCGAACAATTTTCATCTTCGATCGCCATATTGAGGATTTGCGCGGCGCGCGCGGCATCGCGGCTGGTGAAGCTCATCTTGCCCCAGGCGTCGATGATTGGGCGTGCATCGAATTCGGCGATGTCGATATGTTCGACGGGATTGGCCAGCAATTCGGCCTTGCGGTTGTCTTTGGTCATGAAGTCGGTCCTTTCTTGCACCGGGTTTCTTTTAAGAACCGGATCCGGGCCGCATTCGTTCCAAAAAGGTTCGATGCGCGGAGGGCCGTATGGATGGCGCTGATCTAACCGATCAGCGCCGCGCTTTCCACCGTCAGGCGGAAAGAATCGGAAATGCGTTCCTAGAACTCGCCAATGGCGATGACTTTCGCCGAGCGGCGTTTCGGCTTTTCGAACATGCTTGTCATCGGCGCATCCGCGACCTGGGCTTCGATATACTCGCCAAAGCCGTTGAATTTGGTCGCGAGCGCGGCGCCGTAAGCGCCGGTCATGCCGAATTCGATGTAGTCGCCTTCCGAAATATCGGCCGGCAGCATGAACGCGCTTTCCATCACGTCGATGGAATCGCAAGTCGGTCCGTAAAGCTTGAACGGACGCAACGGGCGGCGCGGGGCGCCTTGTTCGCGCAACATCTTCACCGGATAGACAAGACCGCCATGGGCTGCGTCGAACAACGCGCCATAGGCGCCGTCATTGAGGTAAAGGCAATCGCCTTTGCGAAGCTCCACGCGCACGACATGGCTCCCGGCTTCGGCGCAAAGCGCGCGGCCGGGCTCGCACCACAGATCGGCGTTTTCAAGGACAGGCATGTCCTCGAAGGCGGCCTCGATCTCGCGCATATAGTCTTCGAGCGGCGGCGGGGTCAGGCCCGGATAGGCGACCGGAAAACCGCCGCCCACATCAACGATGTCGACGGTGACGCCCGCTTCGCGGATAACGCCGCTCACATGGTTCATGGCGACGCGCCAGGCTTCGGGACGCATGCATTGCGATCCGACATGGAAGGAGACGCCAAGTTCGTCCGCAACGGCGCGCGTTTCGCGCAGGAGAGACACAGCTTCGACGCCGCTCGCGCCGAACTTGCCGCCGAGCTTGTGCGCAGCGTAATCGGACGAGACCGCCAGACGGACGATGAGGTGCAGGTCTTTCGCGCCGCCGGTTTCTTCGACGATCTTCTGGAGCTCTTCGCGGCTGTCGAGCACGAAGATCCG